>CAZVZV010000257.1:0-1041 GCA_964631735.1 uncultured Enterobacteriaceae bacterium | reverse complement strand
GGATAAGAGGGATATCGGTGGACCGCCCGACCCAGGAGCGCACGATTGCCGAGATTGCGCGGGTGCTCTACGATTATTTCGCATTCAATCCAGGGAGCGCCAGTTGAATTCATCCACGCGTGGCCGGATGCCGCCCTCACGTGTTCATCTGTTTGTGATGGATGACCCGGCCAGGCATTGCTTCGTCCCTTCCGCCACCGCGCGCGCGATGCGCGCCTGCACGTTCGGATCGCGCATCCTTGCGTCTTCCGCCGGGTTGACGATCACCCCGGCCTCGACCAGCACCGAAGGCATGCGCGCCGTCTTGCCCACCGCCAGGTTGTCGTAGTAGTGCACGCCGTTCGCCTCGTCGGCGAAGGGGCGGTCCTCCCCAAGCACCGCATCGGCATGGTAGCGCGAGGGACTGAAACCGGCGGCGCGCAGGCGCGCGCCGATGGCGCTCGCGCAGGCGAGGCTCTTGTCCATTTCACTGTTGCCGCGCGACACGAAGAGCGAGAACCCCGAGAACTCCGCGGCCCGCGGCAGCAGCCGTTCCTTCACCGAATCGTGGTGGATGGAGAGGAACAAGCTTGCACCGGCCGCGTCGCGCGTGCGATGGTGCAGCATCACGTAGTCGCCGCGCTCGCCGATCAGGCGCGTCGTGAGCCCCAGTGCCTCAAGGTCGACCTTGACGCGCCGCGCGAGCTCGAGGTTGTACTCGAACTCCGGCCGTCCGCTGGCGGAGATCACGCCGGGCTCGCCGGCGTAGTGACCCACGTCGACAGCAACCTCCTGCGAGGCTACCGGGAACGCAAGCGTCATTCCCGCGACGGCAGAAATCCAGAGTTTTTGTATTCCCAAATGACTAGAGGAACTTCCAGGAATCTGGCAGCCCTACCCAGGCCAGCTTCTCGGAACTGCGGTTCGAAATCGTCGGTTCCCCAAGACTCCCGTCCGGAAAGCAACCGCCTGCGATACCAACAAGATGGGGCCGCGCCGCTGTATACCAGTACAGCGTTGTCCCGCACTTCTTGCAAAAATGGCTTTCCTGATCGTCGTCTC
>CAZVZV010000256.1:0-1559 GCA_964631735.1 uncultured Enterobacteriaceae bacterium | reverse complement strand
GCGATAGGGCGTGCGCAGCACCGGATCGGCGCCGGAGAACTGCACCTGCGGGGCGAGAGATGGATCCATTCCCGCGAGCCCCAGCAGCTCGCTGAGCGGAGCCGTCGATTCCGCTTCCTCGGTCATGTTGCAACTATATCTGCAAGAAAAGACAATGAGCAGTCATGCACCCCGGCCACGCCGCCTACGATTCCCGCCCCTGGCTCAGGCACTACCAGAGCCAAGGCAAACACGACCTCGACGCACCGGAGTACAGGAACTACGGTGACCTGGTCGCCACGGCGAGCCGCAAATACGCAGCGTCGCCCGCGTTTTCCACCTGTTTGTCCACGGGAACGTCGGGCACCCTGACGTTCGCGGAAGTGGATCGGCTCACCGACCGGTTCGCCGCCTATCTGCGCTTCGAGCTGGGCCTGGAAAAAGGCGACCGCATCGCGATCCTGAGTCCCAATTGCCTCGCCTACCCGGTGTTCCTGTTCGGCGCCGCCAAGGCCGGTTGCGTGATCGTCAACATCAATCCGCTGTACACCGCGCCGGAAATCGAGTTCGCGCTGACAGACTCCGGCGCCAAACTGCTCCTGGCCATCGACATGTTTGCCGACAAATTGGCGCTGGCTCTGCCGAAAACCCAGGTGAAGACGGTGCTGATCCACAACGTGGCCGAGTTCTTCCCTCCGCTGCGCAAATTCATCGTCAAGGCGGTGCAGCGGCACAGGAAGATGATCCCGCGCTGTGCCGTTCCCGCCCAGCCGTTCGCGCAAGCCCTCGCCCTCGGCGCGAAACAGCTTGCGAAAGGCCGCTCTGCCACGGGATTCGATGTCGGCCTGGACGACCTGCTGGCCCTGCAGTACACCGGCGGCACGACCGGCCGTCCCAAAGGCGCCATGCTCACCCACCGCAACCTGGTGGCCAACATCGCGCAGGCCGACAACCATCGGCGCGAGGAGCCCGGCGAAAACCGCACCACGCTGACGCCGCTGCCGATGTATCACATCTTCGCCCTGGGGGTGAGCGGCTTCATCTATCGCAGCGGCGGGCACAACATTCTCATCCCGACGCCGCGCCCGATCTCGAACCTGAAAGCCGCATTCGAGAAATTCGACATCGCCTTCATGACGGGCGTCAACACGCTGTTCGTCGCCCTGCTCAACGAAGACTGGTTCCGGCTCAGCCCGCCCAAGAGCCTGAAGATCACCATCGGCGGCGGCGCGGCCGTGCAGGACGCAGTGGCCGAGCGCTGGAAACAGGTCACCGGATACCGTCTGTATCAGGGCTACGGCCTGACCGAAACCAGCCCCACCGTCACCAGCGTGCCGATCGACGGCCCGGAGAAAACCGGCAGCATCGGCATTCCGTATGCCAGCACCTACGTGCGCATCGTGGATGACGAAGGTCTGTCGGTGCCGGTCGGAGAGCAGGGCGAGCTGCTGGTAAAGGGGCCGCAGGTGATGCGCGGCTACTGGCAACGATCCGAGGAAACCGCCGCGGTCCTGGACGACGGCTGGCTGCGCACCGGCGATATCGCGCGCATGGACGAGGACGGCTACTTCTACATCGTC
>CAZVZV010000255.1:0-4430 GCA_964631735.1 uncultured Enterobacteriaceae bacterium | reverse complement strand
GATGCAGGTGCCGTAGCTGGTGCCGCTCATGCGTCCGTCCGACAGCCGCACCATGTCCTTCACGCCCTGTTTGATGAGCTTCTTCGGCATCGGCAGCATGCCCCACTCCGGAAAACCGGGTCCGCCCAGCGGCCCCGCGTTCTTCAGCACCAGCACCGAGGAGGCGTCCACCTCGAGGTCGTCGCGGTCGATCCTTGCCGCCATGTCGTTGTAGTCCTCGAACACCACCGCGCGGCCTGTGTGCTGCAGCAGTTTCGGATCGGCGGCGCTGGTCTTGATCACCGCGCCGTCGGGCGCGAGATTGCCGCGCAACATGACGATGCCGCCCGAGGCCTTGAGCGCCTTCGCGCGCGGCAGAATCACGTCCGCGTTCCAGACCTTCGCGCCCTCGATGTTCTCGCCAAGGGTCTTCCCGTTCACGGTCTTTGCCGAGAGATCGAGCAAATCCTTCAACGAGAAGAGCAAGGCGCGTAGCCCCCCGGCGTAGTAGAAGTCCTCCATCAGGTACTTGGCGCCCGAGGGCCGCACGTTGGCGATCACCGGGGTCTTCGCCGAGATCTCGTTGTAGCGCTCCAGCGGGAAGGAGAGGCCGGCGCGTCCGGCCATCGCCACCAGGTGCACGATGGCGTTGGTCGAGCCGCCCATTGCCATCAGCGTGGTGATGGCGTTGTCGAACGACCCCCGCGAGAGAAAGTCCCGCGGCTTGAGATCGTCCCACACCATCTCGACGATGCGCTTGCCGGTGAGCGTGGCCATGCGCGCGTGATTCGAATCCGGTGCCGGAATCGACGAGTAGCCGGGCAGGGTGAAGCCGAGCGCTTCCGCCAGCGACATCATCGTCGCTGCCGTGCCCATGGTCATGCAGGTGCCCGGCGAGCGCGCGATCGTATCCTCGATCTCGTTCCAGTCGCGCTCGGTGATGCGCCCGGCGCGCAACTCGTCCCAGTACTTCCAGGTGTCGGAGCCCGAGCCGAGTGTCTGGTCGCGCCAGTGGCTGTTCAGCATCGGGCCCGCGGGCAGGTAAATCGCGGGCAGGTTCATGCTGGTGGCGCCCATGATCAGCGCCGGCGTGGTCTTGTCGCAGCCGCCCATCAGCACGCAGCCGTCCACCGGGTAGGAGCGCAGCAGCTCCTCGGTCTCCATGGCGAGGAAGTTGCGGTACATCATGGTGGTCGGCTTCTGCATGGTCTCGGCGAGCGCCATCGCCGGCATCTCCAGCGGGAAGCCGCCCGCCTGCCACACGCCGCGCTTCACTTCCTCGGCGCGCTGGCGGAAGTGGGTGTGGCAGTGGTTGATGTCCGACCAGGTGTTGATGATGGCGATCACCGGCTTGCCCGCGTAATCCGAGCGGTCGTAGCCCATCTGCGCGGTGCGCGAGCGATGGCCGAAGGAGCGCAGGTCCTTCACGCCGAACCAGCGGTGCGAACGCAATTCTTCCGGGCGCTTTCTCATGCAGCGATTGTATTAAACTTCGCGCGGGAGGAATCATGCACCGACTGTTTAAATCCGCGCTGGCGCTGCTCGCCGGGCTGTCGGCAGGCGCCGTGCAGGCCCAGGCCTGGCCGACGAAGCCGATCAGGATCGTCATTCCGTTCGTCGCCGGCGGCTCCTCCGACATCGTCGGGCGCGCCATCGGCTCGAAGTTCCAGGAATACCTCGGCCAGACTGCGGTGGTAGAGAACCGCCCCGGCGCCAACGGCTCGATCGCCGCCGAGTTCGTGGCAAAATCCGACCCGGACGGCTACACCATCCTGGTCGGCTCGATCGGCGTGTTCTCGATCAATGCGGCGCTGTTCAAGGACCTGCGCTACCACCCGGTGCGGGACTTCGCGCCCATCACGCTGGCGGTGACCACGCCGAACGTGCTCATCACGCGGCCCGATCTGCCGCCGAATTCGATGAAGGAGCTGGTCGAGTTCGCGAAGAAGAACCCCGGGCGCCTCTCGTACTGTTCGAGCGGATCGGGTTCTTCGGACCACCTGACGGGGGAACTGCTGAAGCAGGGCGCGGGAATCTTCGCCGTGCACGTGCCCTACCGCGGCGGCGCTGCCTGCCAGACTGACATCATGGGCAGCCAGGTCGACTTCTCCTTCCAGAATCTCGGCGCGGTCACCAACTACATCAAGGGCGGCAGGATGAAGGCGCTCGCGGTCACGGCGCAATCGCGCCATGCGCAGCTGGCGAATGTGCCCGCCGCCCCCGAGGCCGGTTTTCCGAACCTGATCGTCACCTCCTGGCAGGCGGCCGCCGCCCCGATCAGGACGCCGCGTGAAATCGTGGCGAAACTCAATGAAGCCACGGTGCGCGCGCTGCGCTCGCCCGACGTGCGCGAGCGCCTGACCGCGATCGGTTTTGACGTCGTCGCCGGCAGCGCGGAGGAATTCGGCCAGTTCATGAAGGCCGAGGTGGATCGTTGGACGCGCGTGGTGCAGCGTGGCGGCATCCAGCCGGACTAGACTGCGCCCGATGGCCAGGAAAAAGCGCCCCGAGCCGAGGATCGTCCGCCCGGACGACATCGACCCGCAGCACAACTGGAGCCGGCCGCTGCAGGCGCCCGGCCATACGCAGGTCGATTTCGAGGAACGCGTCAATTTCCGGCGGCTGCACGACTACCGCCTGGCGCGCACGCGCGCCGCGCTCGCCCACTCGGGCCTGGGCGCGCTGCTGTGCTTCGACCAGCACAATATCCGCTACACCACCAGCACCGTAATCGGCGAGTGGGCGCGCGACAAGCTCACGCGCTACTCGCTGCTCACCGGCAACGGCGACCCGTACATCTGGGATTTCGGCTCGGCGGCGCGCCACCACAAGCTGCACGCTCCCTGGCTGCATGCGGACCATTGCCGCGCCGGGCTGACGGGCATGCGCGGCGCGGTGGGAGCCGACACGACGCTGTTCCGCGAGGCCGCGAAGGAGATCAAGTCGATCCTCGCGTCCGAAGGCGTGGCGAAAATGCCGCTCGGGGTGGACGTAATCGAGCTGCCGATGATGTTCGCGCTGCAAAAGGAAGGCATCGAGGTGCGCGACGGCCAGCAGGCGATGCTGCAGGCGCGCGAAGTGAAGAACGTGGACGAGCTGACGCTGCTCAACATGGCGTCGGCGATGGTGGACGGCGTGTACCAGGACATCGCCGAGGCGCTCAAGCCAGGCATCAGGGAATCCGACATCGTCGCGCTCGCCACCAAGCGGCTGTACGAGATGGGCTCGGACTGCGTGGAGGCGATCAACGCCATCGCCGGCGAGCGCTGCTCGCCGCACCCGCACAACTTCACCGATCGCCTGATCCGCCCCGGCGACCAGGCGTTCTTCGACGTGATCCAGTCGTACATGGGCTACCGCACCTGCTACTACCGCACGTTCAGCGTCGGTCGCGCCACCGGCCCGCAACGCACCGCCTACCGCAAAGCGCGCGAGTGGATGGACAAGGTGATCGAGCTGCTCAAGCCCGGCATGAGCACCGACAGGATCGCGGCGGCGCTGCCCAAAGCCCAGGCCGCGGGTTTTGCCAGCGAGATGGACGCTTTTGGCCTGAACTTCTGCCACGGCCTCGGTCTTGGCCTGCACGAGCGGCCGCTGATCTCGCGCCTGAATTCCCTCCGCGAGCCGATCGAGCTCAAGGCCGGCATGGTGTTCGCGGTGGAAACCTATTGCCCGGCCTCGGACGGCATATCCGCCGCGAGGATCGAAGAGGAGGTGATCCTCACGCCGAAGGGCGCGCAGATCATTTCGCTCTACCCCGCCGAGGAGCTGCCGATTGCCAACCCCTACTAGACCCAGCGGTCCGACGGTCGGCTGGATCGGCACCGGCCGCATGGGTGTCGAGATGGCGGCGCGCCTGGCCAGGGGCGGCGCCGAAGTGCTCGTCTGGAACCGCACCCGGGCGAAGGCCGAGCCGCTGGCGCAATACGGCGCGAAGATCGCCGACCGGGTGGCGGATCTGGCGGCGCGCGACATCGTTGTCTGCATGGTGGCGGCGTGGAAAGACGTACAGCAGGTGATGGGCGAATTGCTGGCGGGCAAGAACCAGCCGCGCCTGGTGATCGAGTGCTCGTCGATCTCGCTCGAAGGCTCGGCGGAATTGCGCGACATGCTTGCCAAGCGCGGCATCGACTATCTCGCCGCGCCCGTGTCGGGCAATGCCAAAGTGATCAAGGCGGGCAAGCTCTCGTTCGTGTGCTCCGGGCCGCGGCAATCCTTCGACGAGGCGCTGCCGCTGCTGAAGATGATCGCGCCGGCGGCAAGCTACGTGGGCGAGGGCGAGCTCGCGCGCATCGTCAAGATCGTCCACAACGTGTTCCTCGGCGTGGTGACGCAGTCGCTCGCGGAGGTCACCGTGCTGGCGCAAAAGGCGGGTGTGCCGCGGCACGCCTTCCTCGACTTCCTCAACCCGAGCGTGATGGGCTCGATGTTCACGCGCTACAAGACCCCGG
>CAZVZV010000254.1:0-10111 GCA_964631735.1 uncultured Enterobacteriaceae bacterium | reverse complement strand
GCCGTCGACATCGAGCAGCAGTCCTTCGTCGTAGCCGTGCTGGGTCGCCTCCAGCGTCGCCAGCACCGAGTTGGGGTAGGTGCCGGACATCTTGGCGCGCGCCATGGTGACGTTGACGTGGTGGCGCGCCACCGATGCGGTCTTCACGCGGATGCCCTTGGCGAGCGCTTCCGGCCCGAGGTAGGCGCCCCAGGGCCAGGCGGCGATCGCCACGTGCACCTTTGCGCCGACCGGCGACACGCCCATCTTCTCCGAGCCGTAGAAGGCGATCGGTCGCACATAGCACGCGGCGTGGCCGTTCGCGCGCACCACGTCGATCTGCGCCTGCATCAGCTGCGCGCGCGAGTACGGGATCTTCATCAGGTAGATGTGCGCGGAGTTGATCAGCCGCTGCGTGTGCTCCGGCAGGCGGTAGATCGCGGTACCGTGGATCGTCTTGTAGGCGCGCACGCCTTCGAATACCGCCAGCCCGTAGTGCAGCGAATGCGTCAGGACATGGGTGGTGGCGGACCGCCAGGGCACGAGTTTCCCGTCGTGCCAGATCCAGCCGTCGCGGTCGGCCATCGACTGGGGCCGGGCCGGCTGCTTGGACTTCGCCATGTGCTAATCTCCAAAAAAATTCGACTTGGCCCTTATTCTAACTAAAGCTTCCTGCGCTGCAGCAAGTGTCATGCGTCCGATTCGCACCCTGGTTCCCTTGTGCGCCGTACTGCTCGCTGCTTGCGCGAGCTCGCCAGACGATGGCTTGCTGGGGTCCACGCCGATCGTGCGCGAGCTATCGCGGGAGTTGGGAAACGTGGTCGAAGTGGCGCGTTTCTCGCGGCTCAGTGCGGGCGCGCCTCTGCCGGACGATTGGCGTCCCTGGGGGCTGAGGTCGGGCAGGCGGCCGACGGAGTACCGGCTGGTGAGTTCGGCTCCGGGCACGGTGCTGGAAGCCTCCGCCGACCGTTCGGCCACCGGCCTGCATCGACACATCCGGGTGGATCCGCGGCGCCAGCCGATCCTGGAATGGGGGTGGAGCGTGGCCAGCCTCATGCCCGGGGCCGACAAGCGCTATGCGCAGCGGGACGATTCCCCCGCACGGCTGGTGATCTCCTTCCATGGCGACGCGGACAAGCTCGACTTCGAGCAGCGCGCCAAGCTGCGCCTGGTCAAGGCGGTCACCGGCGACGCGCTGCCCTACGCGATCCTGATGTACGTGTGGGCCGACGAACTGCCGGTGGACACCGTGCTGCCCAACCCCCATTTCGACCGCATCCGATTGATCGTGGTGGAAACCAGCGCAGCGCGCGTCGGGCAGTGGGTGCAGTACCGCAGAAACGTGCTGGAAGACTTCCGCCTGGCATTTGGCGAGGAGCCCGGGGACATCGTCTCGGTCGGGGTGCTCACAGACTCCAACAGCGCGCAGCACGTGGCGCGCAGCTATTACGCCGACATCACGTTGCGCGCGCCCTAGCCGAGCACTTGTCGCCATAGCTCGCGCACCGCGCTTGCGTGCGGCGCGACCCTTGCCAGCGGCACCCGCGCGAACTGCGCACCGCTCAAGCGCAGCGCATGCTGGGTGCGGCGAAACTCGCGGTAAGCGTCGCGGCACTGTTCGGCCAGCCCCGCCGGGATCAGTGCGAGTCCGGCCGCAATCCCGAGCAGCGCGATGTTGCCCAGGTTGCCGGTCAGTCCGGCGTGGCGCGCGGCGTGCGCCAAGACCAGGGTCTGCACGACGAATTCCAGGTCGATCATGCCGCCGCGGTCGTGCTTGACGTCGAACAGCCCGGACGGGTTCGGGTGCGCCACGTGCATGCGCTCGCGCATGGCCAGCACTTCCTGCGCCAGCGCGGCGGCGTCGCGCGGCCTGACCAGGATGCGCTTGCGGATCTCCTCGAAGGCAGCGCCGACTTTCGCGTCACCTGCGCAGGCGCGCGCGCGCGTCAGCGCCTGGTGCTCCCAGACCCACGCCGATTCCTCCTGGTATTTGGCGAAGGCCTCGATCGACGACACCAGCAGCCCGGCCTCGCCCGAAGGCCGCAGGCGCAGGTCGGTCTCGAACAGCACGCCGCTCGAGGACCGCGTGGTGAGCCAGAGGTTGAGGCGCTGCGCCAGCCGCGCATAGTTCTCCGGTGCGCGTTCGTCGGCATCGTCGTAGACGAAGATCAGGTCCAGGTCGGAGGCGTAGCCCAGTTCCTTGCCGCCGAGCTTGCCGTAGGCGACCACCGCGAAGCGCGGCTGCTCGCGGTGGCGCGTGCGCAGCTGCGACCAGCACAACTCCAGCGCCACGCCGAGTACACGATCGGCGAGTTCGGACAAATGGTCGGCAAGCTTCTCCACCGTCAGCAGGCCGGCGATGTCCTGCGCCAGCAGGCGGAACAACTGCGCCTGGTGCTGCTCGCGCAGCACATCCATCTGCCGCTCGGCGTCGCTGCCTGCGGCGTCGAGCGCGGCGCGCAGCGCGCGTTCGAACGCCGCCCAGTCCGGCGCCGCGTAAAGCAGGCGGTCGTCGAGCAGCTCGTCGAGCAGCAGCGGATGGCGCGTGACGAACTCCGCCGCCCAGCTGGAGGCGGCGATGATTTTCGTGACGCGCTCGAGCGCCTCCGGGTGTTCCGCGAGCAGCGCGAGGTAGGCTGCGCGCCGCGCGATCGCCTCGATCAGGTCCAGGCCGCGCGCCAGCGTCGCGTCGGGGTCGATGCTTCGCGCCGCCGCGGCCGCCAGCGCGGGCACCAGCGCGTCCACGCGGCGCCGCGAGTCCGCGGGCAGCAGCGCGTAGCGCTGGCTGCGCCGGACTGCGGCGAGCCGGTCGGCGCTCATGGCGGCGTCGCGGAAGCCGCACGCGGCGAGCGCCTGTGCCACCGCCGCGCGATCGTCCTGCCAGACCTGCGGCCCCTCGGCGGCCGGCGATTCGGCGAACACCGACTGAAAGTGGCGCTGTACCGCGTCGCGGTGCGCCTGCAGCCGCGCGCTGAACTCGTCCCAGGAAGCGCTGCCGGCCATGCTGGCGATGCGTGCGCGGTCCTGCGGGTCCTGCGGCAGCGTGTGCGTCTGCAGGTCGTCGAGGTACTGCAGGCGATGCTCGGTGTTGCGCAGGAACACGTAGGCCTCGGACAGCTCGCGCACCGCGGCGCTCGGCAGCAGGGCACGCTCGCCCAGGCGTGCGAGCACCTGCAGCGTGGGACGCAGCGCCAGTGACGCGTCGCGCCCGGCCCGCACCAGCTGCAGCGCCTGCGCCACGAATTCGATCTCGCGGATGCCGCCGGGGCCGAGCTTGACGTGCCCGGCGAAGTCGCGGCGCGCGACTTCGCGCCGCACCTCGGCGTGCAGGCTGCGCATTGCGGCCAGCGTCGCGTAATCCAGGTACTTGCGGTACAGGAAGGGGCGCACGATGGCGGCAAGCTCGTCGTGGCCTGCGCCGGTGATCGGCCGCGCCTTGATCCAGGCGTAGCGTTCCCATTCGCGCCCCTGCGTCACGAAGTACGTTTCCAGAGCCTCGAAGCTGGTCACCAGCGCTCCGGCATCGCCATAGGGGCGCAAGCGCATGTCGACGCGGAAAGCGAAGCCGTCCCCGGTGATCTCCGACAGCAGTGCGATCAGCTTGCGCCCGGCGCGTTCCAGCGCCGGCGCGTCGGCGCCTTCCTGGTGCAGGAAGATCAGGTCGACGTCGGAAGAAACGTTCAGCTCGCGGCCGCCGAGCTTGCCCATCGCCACCACCACCAGTTCGCGCGCGCCCGTCCACTCCAGCGCTGCTTCGATCTGCAACTCGGCCAGGTCGCTCATCGTCGCGCAGACCTCGGCCAGGTCCGCGCTGCCGCCAAGGTCGCGCGCCATGATGCGCAGCACGACGCGCATGCGCAGCAGGCGCAGCCGGCGCTTGAGCGCAGCCTCGTCGTCACGCGACGCGCCCTCCAGCGCGGCCGCCATCGCGGCGCGCGCGAACTTCTCGGGCGCGGCCAGCTCGGCGCTGAATTCGGGATGTGCCCTCAGTGCGCGCTCGGCGTAGCGCGAAAGGGCGATTTTGCCAATCAGATCGGGCATTTACGGTTAGAATGGTCCGCGAGCGCTGCGCGCCGCAAGAAGTTTCTGCGACGACTATAGAGGCAATGCAAAGCGCGATGCAAACCTCGGATCGATCCACTTTCGCCGGCACGCTGCTGCGCGTGCTTGAAGCGCTGGCGTGGACCGTCTTTTTCGCTTTCGCCGCCGTGTTTCTCGCGCTGCGCTTCTGGCTGCTGCCGCAAGTGGAACGCTACCGGGGCGAGCTCGAGGTGGCGCTCAGCCGCGCAGTCGGGCTGCAAGTGAGGATCGGCGGCCTGCATGCCGACTGGGACGGCTTGCGGCCGCGCCTGGTGGTTGCCGACCTGCGCGTGCATGATCGCGCAGGCCGCGAGGCGCTGGTGCTGCCGGTGGTCGAGCCGGTGCTCGCCTGGAGCACGCTGCTCGCGCGCGAGCTGCGCCTGCACACACTGGCGATCGAGAGGCCGCGGCTCACGGTGCGGCGCGACGCGGGCGGTGCGATCCACGTCGCGGGCGTAACCCTGCAGGCGGCGCAGGGCGCCGGGGCGAGCGATAGCCAGCTCGCCGGCTGGATCCTGGAGCAGCGCGAGATCGTGATCCGCGACGCCGAAATCGACTGGGTGGACGAGATGCGCGCAGCGCCACCTCTGGCGCTGCGCGCGCTGCAGTTTCGCCTGCGCAACCGCGACGACCTGCACCAGATTGGCTTGTCGGCGCGCCCGCCGCGCGATCTCGGCGCCGGCGTGGAACTGCGCGCCTCGCTGACAGGCAGCGGTGCCATGCGACCCGAGGCGTGGAAAGGGCAGGTTTACGCAGAACTGGGCTCTACGGACCTCGCCGGTTGGCGCCCCTGGTTGGATTATCCGGTGGAGGTCAGTGCCGGTCACGGCGCGCTGCGCGCATGGGTCAGTTTC
The DNA here is from genome assembly GCA_964631735.1 of uncultured Enterobacteriaceae bacterium. Classification (GTDB taxonomy): domain Bacteria; phylum Pseudomonadota; class Gammaproteobacteria; order Burkholderiales; family SG8-39; genus JAABQT01. The sequence goes on along the minus strand of CAZVZV010000254.1, from coordinate 5,198 downwards.
GGCGCCGGCAAGCTGGTGGATGCGACGGCGGACTTGGCGCTGACCGGCGTGGTGGCCCGGCTCGGCCGCGACCTGCCAGTGCTGGAGATCGCCAGCGTGAGCGGGCGCGTGGACGGACGCCAGACATCCCACGGCTACGAGTTCGGTGCGCGGCGCCTCGCGCTCGTGCCCGCGCGGGGTGCGGCGCTCTCCGGCGCCAGCTTCCGTGCGAGCCTGGAGGCCGCGCACGGTGCGCAGCCAATGCGTGGCGCGGTGCACGCGGACCTGCTCGAGCTCGGTCCGCTGGCGCAGCTGGCCGATTACCTGCCGTTTCCGCGCGACCTGCGCACTCTGCTGGTGGAACTCGCCCCGCAGGGCAGGTTGCAGGACGTGGATTTCCGCTGGAGCGGCGAACTGCCCGACCAGGCCCGCTTCGAGGCGCTCGCCCGCTTCGACGCGCTCACCATGGCGCCATGGCGCGCGTTGCCGGGTTTCGCCAACCTGTCGGGCCGCGTGCAGGCAAGCGAGTTGCGCGGCGAAGTGCACCTGTCGGCGCGCAACGCCGAAATCGATCTGCCGAGAATCTTTCCCGAACCGCGTTTGCGTCTGGACGCCCTGGATGGCGAGTTGCGCTGGGAGCGCACGTCAGGCGCAGGGGTCAGCGTGCGACTGGCGGGGCTCAGCTTTGCCAACGAGGATGTCGCCGGCACCGCGTCCGGCAATTACGTGAACAGCGGCGAGGGACCCGGGTTGATCGATCTCAATGCGCAGCTGTCGCGCGTCAATGCCCACCAATTGCACCGCTACCTGCCGCTCACCTCGATCTTGGGTGAGCAGAGCCGCGACTGGCTGGTCGGCGCGATCCGCGGCGGCACATCGACCGACGCGCGGCTGCGCCTGGTAGGCGACCTGCGCGACTTCCCGTTCGTCGACCCGGCGAAGGGGCAGTTCCGCGTCGCTGCGCAGGTACGACAGGCGACGCTCGACTACGCCCGGGGCTGGCCGCGGGTGGAGCACCTCGACGGCGAGCTGGTGTTCGAGCGCAACCGCATGGAGATCACCGGCCGCAGGGCGCGGATCCTCGGCACCAGCGTGTCCAATGTGCATGTGGCGATCGCGCAGCTCGGCGCGCCGGGCGCCGAGCTGCTGATCCAGGGCAATGTGGAGGGGCGCAGCGCTGAGTTCCTCGACTACATACGCCGCAGCCCGGTGCGCGGGATGATCGGGGACTTCACCGATGACATCAGCGCCAGCGGCAGTGGGCGCCTGCGGCTCAAGCTGGCTCTGCCGCTGCAGCAGCTGGACGCCACCCGGGTGGAGGGCGAGTACCGTTTCACCGGCAACAGCGTGCAGTTCCTGCCGGGGCTGCCGCCACTGGAACGCGCCAGTGGCACGATTTCGTTCAGCGAGCGGTCGGTCTCGATCAGCGAGACGAGCGGGCGGATCTTCGGCGGTCCGGTCGCGCTCAACGGCGTCGCCAGCCGCGGCGGCGATCTGAACTTCGTGGCGCGCGGCTCGTTCGCCGTCGCTGACCTCGATCCGCTGCTGGGCCCGCCCTGGCAAGGCGTGCTGAAGGGGTCAGCGCCCTACGTTGCCACGGCCAGTGCGCGCGCCAACCGGCCGCCGCGCGTGTTGTTCGAGTCCAGCCTGGTCGGTATTTCGAGCGACTTGCCGGCGCCGCTCGGCAAACCAGCGGACACTGCGCTGCCGCTACGCGTCTCCGTAGCCAAGGGCGAAGGCGGCCAGCGCACCTCCATTACGCTCGGCAGGCTGCTGCGCGCCGAGCTGCTGCGCCAGGGCGAGGGCGAGAAGTCGCTCGAGCGTGCGGCGGTGGCCTTCTCGCCGCCTGCCGGCGGGGCACTGCGCATGCCGCTGGAGCCCCGCACCGTGCTGGTGTACGGAACTCTGGAGAGCGTCGACCTGGAGCGATGGCAGTCACTGTTGGCGGGCGGCACCGGCGCTGGCGAAGGCCTGCAGCTGCGCACGGATCTGCGCATCGGCACGCTGGACGCACTGGGAAAACGCCTGAGCGACATCGTCGTCAGAGCCGCCACGCAGGAAGAAGGCTGGTCGGCAAACCTGGAGTCCGCGCATATCAGCGGCGACTTGTCGTACCGGTACGCGGACGGCGGCAAGCTGGTGGCGCGGCTGTCGCGCTTCGCTGCGCCGCCCGACAGCCCCGGGGCGCAGGCGGCGCGCGACCTGGCGGAGCTGCCGGCGCTGGACCTGATCGCCGACAGCTTCAGCCTGCGTGGCAAGGAGTTCGGCAGCATGCAGATCGTGGCGCGCCGTGAAGGCGCCGACTGGGTGCTGGAGCGCGTGGCGATGCGCAACCTGGACAGTTCGCTCATTGCCAAGGGCCTCTGGCGCACCGGGGCCGGCGCCAGCACCTCGCTCAGCGTGGAGGTCGAGGCGAGCGACGTCGGCCGCATGCTCGAGCGCTTCGGCCAGACTGGGCTGGTGAAAGGCGGCAACGCGAAGGCGCAGGCGTCGGTGAGCTGGAATGGCGACCCGGCGGCGATCGACTATGCGAGCCTGACCGGCCGCCTCGAAGCGCATGCCAGCGACGGTCAGTTCCTGGAAATCGACCCCGGCCTGGGTAAGCTGATATCGCTGATGAGCCTGCAGATGCTGCCACAGCGCATCACGCTGGATTTTAGCGACGTGTTTTCCAAGGGATTCAAATGGGATCGCATCGACACCACGGCGCAGTTCGACCGCGGCGTGCTGGAGACCCAGGATTTCAGGATGCGGGGTTCGGCGGCCGACGTGGTGATGAAAGGCCGGGCGGACCTCGCGCGCGAGACGCAGGACCTGCGCGTGCGCGTCACCCCGAAGCTGGGCGACTCCGCGGCGGCGGTGGTCACCGTCATCAATCCGGTCGCCGGCATCCTCACCTTCATCGGACAGCGCGCGCTGAAGGATCCGCTGGGCCAGATCTTCGCGTTCGAGTACGGCATCACCGGCAGCTGGGCCGACCCAAAGGTGACCAAGCTGAGCCAGACTGCGACCAGCGGACCGCCCGCGCCGTTAAGCGACTGAAGGACACACCATGGACACCGACACCCTGCTTGCCACCGCCGATTCATGCCTGCTTGCGCCCTATGACCTGGAGGCGCGCCGGCTGGACACAGTGTTCGCCGCGCTGGCGCGCCGCCGAGTGGAGCACGCCGACCTGTATTTCCAGTACACACGCAGCGAGGGTTGGAGCCTGGAGGAGGGCATCGTCAAGTCGGGCAGCTTCGCCATCGACCAGGGAGTGGGTGTGCGCGCCATCTCGGGGGACAAGACCGCCTTCGCTTATTCCGATGAGATCAGCATGCGCGCGCTGGAAGACGCGGCGCGCGCGACGCGGGCCATCGCCGCGGCGGGTGGCGGGAAGAAGACCCAGGTGGCGCGCCGGCCCGCTGCGCCGCAGCGCTATGCGCCGCTGGATCCGCTCGCGTCGCTGAATTCCGCGGCCAAGGTGGCGATGCTGGAAAAGCTCGAACGCCTGTGCAGGGCGAAGGACCCGCGCGTGGTGCAGGTCATGGCAAGCCTCGGCGGCGAATACGAAGTGGTGCTGATCGCGCGCTCCGATGGCATGCTGGCCGCCGACGTGCGCCCGTTGGTGCGTCTGTCGGTGCAGGTCATCGCCGAGCAGGACGGCCGGCGCGAGAGCGGCAGCTCGGGCGGTGGCGGGCGTACGGACTACTCGCACTTCACCGACGCGGTGCTGGAGGAGTATGCGCAGCAGGCGGTTCACCAGGCGCTGGTCAACCTCGAGGCGGGCCCGACGCCGGCGGGCACCATGACCGTGGTGCTCGGCCCTGGCTGGCCCGGGATCCTGCTGCATGAGGCGATAGGCCACGGGCTGGAAGGGGATTTCAACCGCAAGGGGAGTTCGGCCTTCGCCGGCCGCATGGGCGAGCGCGTCGCGGCGCCGGGAGTTACCGTGATCGACGACGGCACGCTGCCCCACCGGCGTGGCTCGCTCACCGTGGACGACGAGGGCAACCCGACGCAGCGCAACGTGCTGATCGAGGACGGCGTGCTACGCGGCCTCATGCAGGATAGCCTGAACGCGCGCCTGATGAAGATGCCGCTCACCGGCAACGGCCGGCGCGAATCCTTCGCGCATCTCACGCTGCCGCGCATGACCAACACCATCATGCTGGCCGGTCCGCACGACCCGCAGGAGATCATCCGCAGCGTGAAAAAGGGCCTGTACGCCGAGAACTTCGGCGGCGGCCAGGTGGACATCACCAACGGCAAATTCGTCTTCTCGGCCTCCGAGTCCTACCTGATCGAGGAGGGCCGCGTGACGCGGCCGGTGAAGGGCGCGACGCTGATCGGCAACGGGCCGGACGCGCTGACGCGCGTGAGCATGATCGGCAACGACCTCAAAATGGATTCTGGCGTGGGCACCTGCGGCAAGGAAGGCCAGTCGGTGCCGGTGGGCGTCGGGCAGCCGACGCTGCGCATCGACGGCTTGACGGTAGGCGGCACTGCGTGAGCGATCTGCCGGCCAACGAAACCCGGTTTCTCGTCAACGCCGCGGCGCTGGCGGGCGAGATACCCGACGGCGCGTGCATCGGCCTGCCGCCGGATTACTCGCCGGTGGCGATGGAGGTGGTGCGCGCCCTGATCCGGCGCGGCGCGCGGGACCTCAAGCTGCTGGGCGTGCCGGTGCTCGGGCTTTGCGCGGACCTGCTGATCGGCGCGGGCTGCGTGCGCGAAGTGGAGACCAGCGCGGTGACGCTGGGCGAGGCGGGCCTCGCGCCGCGCTTTACCGAGGCGGCGGAGAACAAGCGGATCAAGATCATCGACGCCACCTGCCCGATGATCCACACTGGGCTGCAGGCAACGGAGAAGGGCGTTCCTTTCATGCCGCTGCGCGGCGTAATCGGTTCGGATCTGGTGAAACACCATCCCGACTGGAAGACGATCGACAACCCTTACGCGAAAGGCGATCCGATCCTGCTTGCGAAAGCCATCATCCCGGACGTGGCGCTGTTCCATGCGCGCTGGGCGGACGGGGCGGGAAACGTTTGGGTGGGGCGGCGCGGCGAACTCGCCACCATCGCGCACGCCTCGAAGGCCTGCTACGTCTCCTACGAGGAATTGAAACCGGGCGACATGCTGGAAGATGAATTGCTCGCGCCGGGCTGCATCGGCTCGGTGTACATCACCGCGGTGGCGCCGGCGCCGCGTGGCGCCTGGCCGCTCGGCGTGCCGGG
>CAZVZV010000253.1:0-7960 GCA_964631735.1 uncultured Enterobacteriaceae bacterium | reverse complement strand
CCGGCACCGGCATCTTCTCCTTGCGCCCGGGCAGCGTGCTGGCCTCGGGCAGGAGCTGGGTCATCTTCTGCATGAAAGCGAACATGGGTGACTCCTTGTCGAACGATAGAATAGCACCATGAAAATCTGCATTTACGGCGCCGGTGCGGTCGGCGGGTTGATCGCCGGCTGGCTTGCGCGCGCGGGCCACGAGGTTTCGGTCGTGGCGAGGGGTGCCAACCTGACGGCGATTCGCGAAAAAGGCCTGCGCGTGCGCGCGGATGGCCAGGAGAGCGCGGTTGCCGTGCAGGCCGACAGCGACTCCGCGAAGTTCGGACCGCAGGATTGCGTGATCGTGGCCGTGAAAGGCCAGAGCCTGCCCGGGGTCGCGCCCGGTATCGCACCCCTGCTCGGCCCGGGCACCTCGATCGTCACCGCGATGAACGGCGTGCCCTGGTGGTTCTTCGACCGCTTGCAGTTCGGCAACGGCAGGCTGCGGCTGGAGAGCCTCGATCCCGGCGGCGTGATCTCGCGCGCCATGCCCACCGAACGCATCGTCGGCTGCGTCGTCCACCTCGCCGCCTCTACGCCGGAGCCCGGCCTCGTCACCCACAACACGGGCCGGCGCCTGATCCTCGGCGAGCCGGGAGGAAAGAATACCGATCGCACGAAGAGCATCGCGGCGGCACTGACGCAGGCGGGTTTCGAGTGCGTGTCGAGTCCGTTCATCGAGAAGGATTTCTGGGTGAAGCTGCTCGGCAACACGAGCTTCAATCCCGTGTCCGTCCTCACGCTCGCCACCGCGGATCGCCTGATCGCGGACGCCGAGGTGAAGGCCTACATGGTGGCGATCATGCGCGAAGTGCTGGCGATCGGGCGCGCGGTGGGCGTGGACGCCGACATCGACCCCGAGGCGCGCATCGACATGGCGCGCCACCTCGGGAAATTCAAGACCTCCATGCTGCAGGACCTCGAGGCGGGCAAGGCGCTCGAGATCGACGGCTTGTTGACGGGAACGCTCGAAGTAGCGCGCAAGGCCGGCGTGCCGGCGCCTTACACGCAGAGCCTGTCCGGCCTGGCGCGCATGCGCGCGCAATCCACCGGGCAATACGCATGAGCCGGCTCCTCCTGTCGCTGCTTTTCCTGCCGCTTGCCGCGTTCGCGCAGGTTTCCGGCCCGGCGCTGGAGACCTGCCGTGCCTATGGGGAGCGGGAACTGAAGAAAAGCGGTACCGACTTGAAAGCGCTGGTCTTCGAGCACGACCAGGCGCTGCTCCTCGAGCGCTATGCCCGCAAGCTCGGCAACCAGTCCATCAGCTCGATCCTCAGCGGCAACGGCGCCATCGTGCGCCCCCTCGGGCCAGCGGTGGAGCTGTCCTTCGTCTGCCTGCTGGCCAGCGACAAGCAGGCGCTGTTCTTCTATTGGTCGCCGCGGCGCGACGCGCCGGCGCTCGCCCAGTGCAAACGCAGTGCGGCGGCGGGCGACTGCCTGCAGCTGCTGCTCGACCTGGCGGAGCGCGACGTGGTCGAAGTGGCGGCTTTCCGCTTCCAGGCTTCACTCGAAGCCGACGCCAAGGCGGGCAACGAGAACGCCTCGGGTGCTTACCGCAACGCGGCAGTGGCGTGGCGCACCTACCGCGACGCCGAATGCGCGCGGCGCGGCCCCGGGGGCAGCGACGAGTGGCGCGGCTGCATGGTGGACCTGACCAAGCGACGCTACCTCGACCTGCAATGAGCCACCGCCTGCCGGCCGCCGGCCGCCGGCCGGGGGCAACGGCGATATCAATGCTATCATCCGCTCCGTACACTTGCGCTTGGAGGGACAAACAGCATGGCTAACCTGATCGTCCGCAATGTCGACGAACGCATCGTTCGCGCGCTGAAAACACGCGCCGGCAAACACGGCCGCAGCGCCGAGGCCGAGCACCGGGATTTGCTCGCCGCCGTATTGCTGAAGTCCAGGACAAAATCGTTCGCCGAGGTACTCGCCTCGATTCCGAACGTGGGCGATGACGCCGATTTTGCCAGAGTCGACGACGATTCCAGCCCGCATGTACTTGGTTGATACGGACGTGGTCAGCGAGGTGCGCAAGCGCGCCAGGGCAAACCCGGGTGTCAGGCGCTTCTTCGCAGGCGCGCGAACCAGTGGCAATGCGCTTTATTTGAGCGTCATTACCCTCGGCGAGATCCGACGCGGGGTCGAAACGATTCGCCACCGCGGCGACACCAGTCAAGCGAACCAACTCGAATCGTGGCTGAGCGCGGTGCTGAAAGACTTCGGCGACAGGATTCTGGACTTTTCGCACGACGAAGCCCAGGTGTGGGGCCGCTTACGCGTTCCGCATCCGGAGAACGCGATCGACAAACAGATTGGAGCGACCGCCCTGACCCATGGTCTCACGCTGGTCACGCGCAATACCACGCACTTCTCCGGCCTCGGCCTGACGCTGGTCAATCCGTTCATCTAGAGTGACCGAAGCAACTAGAGCTCACCGCCTTTGCGCGGCTCCGATGATGGACTGGACCGACCGGCATTGCCGGTTCTTCCTGCGCCAGGTGTCCTCGCAGGCCCGCCTGTACACCGAGATGATTACCACCGGCGCGCTGATCCACGGCGATGTCGAGCGGCATCTTGCTTTCAGCCCCGAGGAGCATCCGGTCGCAGCGCAACTGGGCGGCAGCGAACCGGACGAACTCGCGCACTGCGCGCACCTGGTGGAACAGTACGGCTACGACGAAGTGAACCTGAACTGCGGCTGCCCGAGCGAACGCGTACAGCGCGGGTCATTCGGCGCGTGCCTGATGGCGGAGCCTGAGCTGGTGGCGGACTGTGTGCGGGCGATGCGGCAAAGCGTTTCGATCCCCGTGACGGTGAAGCACCGCACGGGGATCGATCGGATTGAAGACTATGAATTCATGGCGCGATTCGTGGCAACGGTGGCCGAGGCCGGTTGCACGACTTTCATCGTGCATGCCCGCAACGCCGTGCTGAAAGGGCTCACGCCCAAGGAAAACCGCGAAATTCCTGCCCTCAAGTACCAGTACGTCTACCGGCTGAAGAAGGATTTCCCGCAACTGGAGATCGTCATCAACGGCGGCATCGACAACTGGAAGCAGATCGACGCCCACCTCGCGAAAGTGGACGGGGTGATGCTGGGCCGCGCCGCCTACCAGGACAGCTGGCTCCTCGCTGATCCGGGCAAGACGCGCGCCAAGGTGGTGCGGACCATGGCCTCGTATGCCGCCGGCCAGGCCAGCTTGCGCCACGTCGCCCGCCACATGCTCGGCCTGTACCACGGCCACCCGCGCGCGCGCCTCTGGCGCCGCCTGCTGTCCGATCCCGCCCGGCTTGCGCAGAACGATCCACGCCTGCTGCTCGAAGCCCTCGACGCAGTAGAATCCGCCTCCAAGGAGACATCCCATGAGCGCCGTCCTCAAGTCGAAGAACTCCAAGCCGGTCCGTGAACGCGTCAGCCGCGAGGAGTGGCAGGCACGCGTGGACCTCGCCGCCGCCTACCAGCTGGCAGCGATCTTCAAGTGGACCGACCTGATCTACACCCACTTTTCGGCGCGCGTGCCGGGCAGTGAGGATTTCCTCATCAATCCCTACGGCCTGATGTTCGACGAGATCACCGCCTCGAACCTGGTGCGGATCGATGAGCACGGCAAGGTGATCGACGACCCGCTGGAGCTCGGCTACAACGAGGCGGGCTTCGTGATCCACGGCTGCGTGCACGAGGCGCGCCCGGAAATCAATTGCGTGCTCCATACCCATACCCGCGCGGGGGTGGCCGTGTCGGCGATGAAATGCGGCCTGCTGCCGATCAGCCAGCACGCCATGCGCGTGCAGCAACAAGTGACGTATCACGACTACGAGGGCATCGCGCTCGACATGGACGAGCGCGCGCGCATGGCGAAAGACCTCGGCAAGAAGTCCAAAGCCATGATCCTGCGCAACCATGGCCTGCTGGCGCTCGGCGAAACGGTGCGCGAGGCTTTCGAGGTGATGTATTTCCTCGATTGCGCCTGCCAGATCCAGATCGACGCCATGTCGGGCGGCGAGGACAACGTCCTGCTGATGGCGCAAAGCGCCGCCGATACCGCTTCGGAGCAGTTCAATCGCACCGACCGCCCGTCCAATCACAAGGACTGGCCGGCGCTGCTGCGCCTGCTCGAGCGGCGCGGCATCAACTACCTGGGCTGAACCGCCGCCCGGGGAGTTGCAGCACGGTGAAGATCGACACGGCGAGCACCGCCACCGCCGTGTAGAACACCGCGGCAGGCTGGCCGCGGTCGATCAGCCAGCCAAAGACAATTGGCGTCAGCATCGAGCCGACGTCCAACCCCGAGTACACGAAGCCGTACACCTTGCCTGTCGCACCGGCAGGCGTGGAGGCACGCACAATCAGGTCGCGCGATGGACCCGTGAGCCCGCCGGCAAAACCTGCGGCGCCCAGCAGCAGCGGCAACGCGACGGCCGGAAGCCAGGCCGACGCCAGCACGAACATCAGCGTGGCGCTGACCAACATGCCGCTCACCGCTACCAGATCGTGGCGCGTGGCGCGCACGGCGAGGAATCCACCACACAGAATTCCCGTTGCCCCGCTGATCAGGTAGGCCGAAAGCGCGGCCGAGGCGAGCGCCACATTGGTGCCATAGAGTGAAACCATGGTAGCGATGCCGAAGCTCTGGATGGCGATGAAGCCGACGCCGATCATCACGAAGTAGCCGAAGCACATCAGCACCGGCGCCTGCAGCAGCGTTTGCACGCCCAAGCCTGCTTGCCGCTGTCGGGTCGGCGCCGCTTGCAGCGCAGCGCCTTGCGTGGCCAGCAGCGCGACCACGGCAACGCCGATCGCCGCCGCACCGAGCAGCGCGCTGCGCCAGCCGAAGCTCGACGCCATGGCGATGCCGTAGGCCGGTGCTGCCGCGTAGCCGAGGTAGCCGGCGATGCCGTGCCAGCTGAAGGCGTAACCCAGGCGCGCCTTGTCCACGCGGGCGTTGAGGATGGAGAAGTCCACAGGGTGGAACACGCTGTTGCCCAGGCCTCCGACCACCGCAGCGGCGAGGAGCATGGGAAAGCTCTGCGCCAGGCCCGCGAGCAGCGCACCGCAGACGGCCAGCGCAAGGCCGGCGAACAGCACGCGGCGTGCGCCGTAGCGGTCCACCGCAAAGCCCGCAATCGTCTGGCAGATGCCCGACACGATGTAGTAAAGCGCGACTGTCGAGCCGAGCGCCGCGTAGGACACGCCGAGTTCGTCCTTGATCAGCGGGAACAGCACTGCGGTGGCGATCTGGAAGAAGTGCGACAGCCCATGGCCGAGCGACACCAGCCCGATCACCTTCACGTCCCGGCGCAGGGAATCAGCCGCAGCGTTCATGGATGAACCTTGTAAGCGCGGTGACGGCGGCTTCCGGCTGGTCGACGTGCACGCGATGGCCACTAGCCGGAAGCTTTACCAGTTCGCAGGGCCCTCGCACGCCGCGCGCCAATGCCGCGAGCTGCTCCATGGTGCCGTACTTGTCGTCCTCCCCCTGCACGGCCAGCACCGGACAGGCAATCCCCGACAGGTACTCCTCTATGTTCCACTTGAGAAACCCGGGATCCAGCCAGACGTCGTTCCACAGGTAAAAGGTCTTGCGCGGATCGCGATGGTATTTGCCGAGCCGCTCGGTCAGATCGCCGCTTTCGAAAGCCTGCTTTGCCTGCTTGATGCTGCGCACGCTGACTGGCTCGACGAACAGGTGCGGCGCGATGAGGGCAAGCGCGCGCACCGGGTGGCCTGCGCCCGCGTGAATCAGCGCGATCGAGGCGCCGTCGCTGTGGCCGACCAGTATCGGGCGCACGATGTGCAGGGCAGCGAGAAGCTGCGGCAGCGACTCGAGCGCCTCCTCATGCATGTAGCGCACGCCGCGACGGGGCTCGGCCAGCACGTCCGAGCCCCCGTAACCGTAGCGGTTATAGACCAGCGCGCGGCAGCCGGTGGACTTCACCACCTGCAGCGGAAAATCGCGCCATTGGCGGATCGAGCCCAGGCCCTCGTGCAGGAACACCAGCGTGGGCTTGCCGGTCCCGCCAGCGTCGAGCCACTCGAACTCCAGCGAACGGCCCGCAACGGTGAGCAAAGGCATTCGTTCAAATCTAGCATGCAGGCGATAATCGCCCGCGATGCGTTTCACTGCCTGGCTGGTGCTGCTCGCGACGCTGCTGCTGTGGTCCGGCAACTGGATCGTGGCGCGCGCGGTGCGCGACGACATTTCCCCTGGCCTCGCCACTGCCGGGCGCCTCGTCATCGTGGCGCTGCTCCTCGCGCCCTTCTCCTGGCGGGGACTGGCGGCGAAGTTGCCGGCGTTTTCGCGGCGCGACTGGAAGGTGCTGGGTCTCCTCGGCCTCTCGGGCGGCGGCCTGCACCTCGCGCTGCAGTGGCTCGGCCTGCACTACACCACCGCCACCAGCGCCACGCTTTACCTCTCCACGGCGCCGATCTTCATCCTGCTGCTCGCCGCGCCGCTGCTCGGCGAGCGCATCGTCGCGCGCCAGTGGCTCGGCGTCGCGATTTCGTTCGCTGGCGTGGCGCTGATCGGCATGCAGGGGCAATTGCTGCAACCCTCGTTCAACCTCGGCGACCTGTGCGCCCTCGCCTCGATGGCGATGTGGGGCAGCTATACGGTGTTCCTGCGCATGCGGCGCGACGCGCTCGACACGATCGAGTTCCTCACCATGGTGTGCCTGCTGGGGCTGGTGTTCATGACTCCGTGGATGATTGCCGAGTTCTTTCTTGGCATGACGCTGAAGCTCACCGCGGCGGGCGCCGCGGCGGTGTCCTACTCCGCCATCGGCTCGCTGTTGCTCGCCTACGCCGGATGGAGCTACGTGGTGAAGCGCATGGGCGCGGCGCGCGCTGGCGCCACCATGCACCTGATGCCGGCGATCGCAGTGGGCCTCGCCGCCCTGTTCCTCGGCGAGTACCCCGTCTGGTACCACTTCGCCGGTATCGCCCTGATCCTCGCGGGAGTGACCCTCGCATCGCTTCGCAGACGGTAGGGTGGGCCAACGGCCCACCCTACAGCTCCATCGGCTTCCAGTAGCCCGTGAGCTCGAGGTAGCCGCGGCCGACTTCCTTGCCTGATTGCAGCGCGCGCACCGCGCCCTCCCAGTAGATGGTGCCGGCGGTGCGCCTCGCATCCAGCTCCTGGTCGTCCATCAGCGGCACCAGGTCGTATTCCTGCCCGGCAGCGACGAGGCGCATCCCCACTGGATACTCGACATCGGTGCGCGGCGAACGCCAGGTCTTCTGCGGCGTGAAGGCCACGCCCGGCGGCGCATAGTGCACGCCGCCCTGCCTGTCGCGGATGCGAAAAGCCATCAGCGACTTGCCACCTTCGAGATTGAGCCCCACCCAGTCCCAGCCCGACGCTTCGGGTGCCAGGTATTGGCTGGACCACTCGTGGTCCAGCCACGCTGAACCTTGCACCTCCTTGCCGTCCAGCGTGCCGCTCACCGTGAGCTGCGGCCGGCTGTAGTAGTAGCTCGCCTCTTCCGGCCGGTGGCCCTTGCGGCTGAACCCGCCCTCGCCCTGCAGCAACGGCGCGCGCGGCGCCTTGAGCGAAAGGTCGAGCGCGAAGTCGCGCGCGAGGATTTTCGCGCGGTAGGTATCACCCTCCAGCGCGAAACGCCAGTCGTCGATCCACACTTCTGTGGTGCGCGTGCCGGCGCCGGCGAGGCCCAGCGCGTCACGCGCCGCGCGCTGATCGTGGCGCAGGCGCCGGTGGCGCGGGTCGGCGATCGCTGCGTGCGCCAGCAGCAGCTGGCGCGGCGCGAATTTGCTCGGATTGTCCTGGTCGCTGTCCCAGCGCGGCCTCGCGCGAAAGAAGGTGATCTGGAAGCCGAGCGGCTCCTTGCCGCGCTCGAGCCAGCCGGTGGCGTACCACCACTCGCTGCGGTACTCGGGGTGCGCACCGTGATCGCGCGGAAAGCGCAG
>CAZVZV010000252.1:0-16940 GCA_964631735.1 uncultured Enterobacteriaceae bacterium | reverse complement strand
GTCCTCACCAGCGGTGGCGACGCGCCCGGCATGAATGCCGCCTTGCGCGCTGTGACGCGCGCTGCGCTCGCCAGAAAATGGGAAGTCTTCGGCGTGCGCAACGGCTACGCCGGCCTCGTTGTCGACATCATCGACCCGCTGCAGGCGCGCGACGTCGGCGGCATCGTGCAGCGCGGCGGCACTTTCCTCGGCAGCGCGCGCTGCCCGGAGTTCACCGAGTCCGCGGGACGCGCCCGGGCGCTGCGCAACCTCTCCGCGCGCGGCATCGAAGCGCTGGTGGTGATCGGCGGCAACGGCTCGCAGACCGGCGCCGCGGCGCTCGCGCGCGAGGGCTTTGCCGCGGTGGGCGTGCCCTCCACCATCGACAACGACCTTTACGGCACCGACGTGAGCATCGGCGCCGATACCGCCATCAATGTCACGCTGGAGGCGATCGATCGCCTGCGCACCACCGCCTCCTCGCACCAGCGCGCCTTCGTGGTGGAGACCATGGGCCGCGACTGCGGCTACATCGCGCTGATGGCAGGCATCGCCGGCGGCGCCGAGGTGATCGCCATCCCCGAGCGCGAGGTCGAGCCGGCCGAGATCGCCGAACGGCTGCGCGCCGCCTACCGCCGCGGCAAGACGCACGCGCTGGTGGTGATGGCCGAGGGCGCGAAGAACGGAGTTCAGGCTCTGCTCAAGCACTATGGCGAGCAGCGGGACAGTATCGGTTTCGAGCTGCGCCTGACTCGACTCGGGCACGTGGTGCGCGGCGGCGTGCCCACGGCAGCCGACCGCGTACTCGCTACGCGCCTGGGCGCGGCCGCCGTGGACAGCGTGGCAGCGGGCCGGCACGGCGTGCTGCTCGGCATGTTGCGCGGGGAGATTGCGGCGACACCGCTTGCCGAGATCGCCGGCCGCACGCGACCCGCCGACGCCGCGCTGCTCGAACTGGCGCGGACAATGGCGCTCTAGGAGTAGATGCGGTTGATGCCGGTAGTCAGCCGCTCGGCGCTCACGCCGTACAGGTGCAGCGACACCAGCGGCGCGCGGCCGTGGTTGGCGACGCGGTGGATGTGTGATGCTTCGGCGACGTCGCCTGCGGCATAACGCGCGGTCTTCAACACCGCCAGCTGCGGGCTGAACTGCTCTTCGGTCAATTCGCCCTCCGCGACGCCGAAGGCGCACCACACGTGATGGCCGTGCACCGGGCTCGACTGGCCGGGCAGCCAGGTGATCGCGGTGATGACGAAATCCCCGTCAGGGTCCACGTACAACACGTGGCGCATGTAGGCGCTGGGGTCGCCCACGCGGTGCTCAGGGCGCAGCCAGGCTGGAGCCGCGAGCGCCTGGCGCAGCTCCCGCTCCAAGCTTTTGCGTTCCTTCGCAACGCGCGCCAGCGGCGCGAGCGCCGGGTGGATCGGGTTCACGCCAGCCCTTCGAACATCTGCACCTGCACCAGCTCGCCGGCCTGCACCTTGCCGCGCTCGTGCTCCAGCACGATGAAGCAGTTGGCTTCCGACATCGAGCGCAGCACGCCCGAGCCCTGCTGGCCGGTGGCTTTCACCTTCCACTCGGCTGCGTCTCGGAACAGGATGCCGCGCTGGTACTCGGTGCGCCCCGGCACTTTGCGCAGTGCTTCCGCGGCGGCAACCTTGAGCATCGGCAGCGCGCAATCGCCCGTGCGCCCGGACATGTGCAGCAGCGCCTCGCGCACGAACTGGTAGAAGGTCACCATCACCGCCACCGGGTTGCCGGGCAATCCGAACAGGAATGCGTTGGCGATGCGGCCGAAGGCCATCGGCCGCCCCGGCCGCATGGCGATGCGCCAGAAGAGGGCCTCGCCCAGCTTCGCCATCATCGGCTTGACGAAATCGGCTTCGCCCACGGAGACGCCGCCGGTGGTGACGATCGCATCGGCGCTCGACGATGCTTTCCGGAATGCCGCTTCAAGCAGCGCGGGGTCGTCGCGCACGACGCCGAGGTCGTGGATCTCCACGTCCAGGCGCGTCAGCATGCCGTGCAGGGTGTAGCGGTTGGAGTCGTAGACCTCGCCTTCCTGCAGCGCGTTGCCGATAGAGGCAAGTTCGTCACCGGTGGCGAAGAAGGCCACCCGCAGCCTTCGCCTGACCTGGACTTGCCCGATGCCGAGCGAGGCGATGAGGCCGAGCTCCGCCGGGCGCAGCAACTGGCCGGGTTGCAGCACCGGCACGCCTTTTTTCAGATCCTCGCCCGCGTAGCGCACGTTCTGCTTTGCCTTCTGGCCCGGCGGAATCGTTACCTTCCCGCCACTGAGCTTCACGACTTCCTGCACCACCACGGTGTCGGCGCCTGCCGGCATCACGGCGCCGGTGGTCACGCGCACGCATTGGCCCGCAGCGAGCGATCCGCGGAAGGCCTTGCCCGCGAGCGCGGCGCCGATTTCCTGCAATACGGTTTCGCCTGGCCCGAGGTCCGCATGGCGCACTGCGTAGCCGTCCATCGCGGTGTTGTCGTGGCCCGGCACGTCGATCGAGGGCACGATGACTTCGGCCAGCACGCGGCCGAGCGCCTCGCGCACCGGCAGCCGCTCCATTGCCATTACTGGATCGATGCAGGCGCGGATCGCCGCGCGCGCCTTCTCGACGTGCAGCGCATCGGGGTCGTAGCCCTCGATGGCGTTGACGATCTGCAGGATGCGGCTCATGCGTCCTTCAGCTCTTGGCGCGTGTTGATGTTGCGGAAGGCGTCCGCCTCGTCGTCGAAGGCCACCTCGATCACCTTCAGCGTCGCATACCAGGCGTCGATCTTGCGACCGCCCGAGGTCAGGAACTGCGCCAAGTGCTCCAGCACTGAGCGGCGCACTAGCGAAAACACCGGATGCGGCTGGTCTCCCGTCTTCGCCACGGCGAGGTCATTCTCCTGCAACGCCTTGCGCAGCCGCGCCACCAGGTCGAGCGGCAGGAAAGGGGAGTCGCAGGGCACAGTGACCGCGAGCGGATGGCTCACCGCGGTCAGTCCCGCGTGCAGGCCGGCCAGCGGCCCGGCGAATCCGGCGATCGCGTCGGGTACCACGCGATGGCCGAACGCCGAGTAGGCCTCGAGATTCTGGTTGGCGTTGACGATGATCTCGTCCACCTGCGGCGCGAGGCGCTCCAGCGCCCAGGCCACCATCGGCTTGCCGCGCAGCGGCTGCAGGCCCTTGTCCACGCCCCCCATGCGCCGTCCCTGGCCGCCGGCGAGCACGATGCCTGAAACACGATCCATGCCGCGAATTTTACGAGGTAAGCTTGCCGCATGAACGATCGCCGCTGGCTGGTCCGGTTCCTCAACATCGGGCACCTGCTCGACCACCTGGTGATGCTGGTGTTCCCGACCGCGGTGGTGGCCCTCGGCCGCGAATGGGGCCGCCCCTATTCGGAGTTGTTGCCCCTCGCCCTTGGCGGCTTCATCGCCTTCGGCGCTTTCGCCATCCCGGCGGGCTGGCTGGCGGACCATTGGAGCCGCTACCGCGTGCTGGCGATCTTCTATTTCGGCATTGGCGCGTCCTTGTTCCTGACCGGCTTTGCGCAATCGCCGTGGCACATTGCGGCGGGGCTGATGCTGACCGGGGCTTTCGCCGCGATCTATCACCCGGTCGGGATCGCCATGCTGGTGGCTTCCCCGGAGAAGATGGGCCGCACGCTGGGTTGGAACGGTTTGTGGGGCAACCTGGGTCTGGCGGCGGCGGCGCTGTTCACCGGGGCGCTGGTGGATTTCGCCGGATGGCGGGCAGCCTTCTTCGTGCCCGGCCTCGCGTGCATTGCTGCGGGCGTGGGTTTCCTCTTGCTGGTGAAGGATCCGGGAAAGGTGAAGAAAACCTCGAAGGGCATCGGCTTGCACATCGACAGCCGCACCATGGGACGGATTTTTGCCGTGCTGCTGGTGGCCACGGCTTGCGGCGGCATCATCTTCAACTCCACCACGGTTGCCATGCCGAAGGTGTTCGACGAGCGGCTGCAGGCGCTGACGCAGACCAACTTCGGCATCGGCCTGCTGGTGGCCATCGTGTATACGGTGGCGGCTTTCGCGCAGGTGGCGATGGGGGCGCTGATCGATCGCTTCGAGCTGAGGCGCCTGATGATCGGCGTGGCGCTGGCGCAGATCCCGCTGCTTGCGCTTGCGGCGAACCTGCAGGGTTGGGCGATGCTCGGCGCGGCCGTCCTCATGATGCTGGCGGTCTTCGGCCAGATCCCGCTGAACGACGCCATCGTCGGCAGGTACTGCGCCGACGAGTATCGCGCGCGCGTGCTGGCGGTGCGCTACGTGGTGTCGCTCGGCGTCGCCGCGCTGGCGGTGCCGATGATTGCGGTACTGCACCGCACCGAAGGCGGCTTCAGCAACGTGTTCCTGGTACTCGCAGCGCTAGCCGCAGGCATGCTGGCGGTGAGCCTGTTCTTCCCGTCGCGCGATGCGCTCGTGCAGAGCAAGCTGCGCGCCGCGCAGCCGGCGCCCACTTCCTAGGCCGCCTTCTTGTAGGTGTCCAGCTTGACGCGCTCGCGCTCGAGCGCGGCCGCCACCGGTGGCGCCTGCACCACGCGCTCGATGTATGCCTTGTAGACCGGCAACGAGTCCGGGTCGACGCCGGTGTATCCGCCCCAGCGCAGAAGCGTGAATGCGTAGGCGTCGTGGAAGCTCACGCGGTCGCCGAACCAGTAGGGCGCCGCCGACTTGCTCCACTGCTGGATGCGTTCCAGGTGCTGGCGGAACTGCGCGGCGGCGAGCTTCTTCACCTCGGCCTGCGCGGCCTCGCCCTCGGCGAAATAGCCGGTGCGGAACCAGCGCGTAAATGTGGGGTGTACGGTGTTGTTCATCCAGGCGAGCTGCGACAGCGCCTGCGCGCGCGCCCAGGGCTCGGTGGGCAGCAGCCCAGTCTGCGGGAAGCGCCGGTCGAGGAAATCGCAGATGGCGACGATCTGGCTGAGCGGCTTGCCTTCTGCGACCAGCACCGGCACCTGGCCGTTCGGATTCATGGCCAGGTATTCCGGCGTTCTGTTCTCGCTCTTGTGCAGCTTGACCAGGTTGGGCTTGAAGTCCTCCCCGGTGGCCGCCTTGACCGCTTCGAGGCCGACGTGCGGCACGAAGGAGCAGGCGCCGGGGGCAAAATACAGTTCGATCATCTGCGGTCTCCTCCTGGATCGTAGGGTGGGCCAATGGCCCACCGTACAGCCATGTCAGGCGTACGTCGTCGGCTGCGGCGCGGTCCTGAGCAGGCGCTGCCGGCCGGTGAAGGCAAGGTAGTGCCGGCCGCTGGCGCGGCCGAGCATGGTGATGCCGGTTTTCTGCGCGATCTGGTAGCCCATCTGCGTCAGCCCCGAGCGCGAAACCAGGAACGGGATGCGCATCTGCGCGCACTTGATCACCATCTCGGAGGTCAGGCGCCCGGTGGTGTAGAACACCTTGTCCGAGCCGTCGATCGCCTCCAGCCACATGAAGCCGGCGATCGCGTCCACCGCGTTGTGGCGGCCGACGTCCTCGACGAACATCAGGATCTCGCCCTCGCGCGAGGCGAGCGCGCAGCCGTGCACCGCGCCCGCCTGCTTGTAGATGGTCTCGTACTTGCGCACCTTGTCGATGAGGACGAACAGCTGCTCGTCGCCGAGGGTGACGTCCTTGCGCAGCCTGACCTGGTCGATCTCCTCCATCAGGTTGCCGAACATGGTGCCCTGGCCGCAGCCGGTGGTGACGGTGCGCTTACCTAGCTTTTTCTTCAGGTCCTTGACGCCCCTGCGCGTGGTGATGGCGCAGGACCCGGTCTCCCAATCCACCTGCACCGCGGTGATGTCCTTCAGCGTGCCGACCAGGCGCTGGTTCCTCAGGTACCCGATGGCCAGCGCCTCGGGTGCGTGGCCGAGCGTCATCAGCGTGACCAGCTCCTTCTTGTCCAGGTACAAGGTGAGCGGATGTTCGCCGGCGACCGCGGTGGGCACCATCTCGCCGCGCTCGTTCACCGCCTCGACCTCGAAGGTCGCCGGCTTGGCGGCGTCGGTGAGCTGCGGCCGGGTGCGCTTAGCCGCCAATGTAGGACATCTCGATCTTGCGCTGCTTGGCGGTTTCGGCGGTGCGCAGCTCGGAATAGCGGTCGCCACGCGCGCGCCATACGGCGGCGATTGCGTCGACGATCGCCGCGTCCTGCGCGCCCTGGCGCAGCAGGTGTTTGAGCGGATGTCCCTGCTGCGCGAACAGGCAGGTGTAGAGCGAACCTTCGGCTGACAGGCGCAGGCGGTTGCAGGTGCTGCAGAACGCCTGCGTCACCGAGGAGATGACGCCGATCTCCCCCGCGCCGTCGCGGTAGCGCCAGCGCTCGGCGACTTCGCCGCGGTAGTTCGAGTCGACTGACTCGAGCGGATAGCGTAGCCCGATGGCTTTTACAATTTCGGCGGAGGGCACCACCTCGTCCATGCGCCAGCCGTTGGTGCTGCCGACGTCCATGTACTCGATGAAGCGCACGATATGGCCCGTGCCGCGCCAGCGCTCGGCCATCGCCAGCACGTGGCCGTCGTTCACGCCGCGTTTCACCACCATGTTGATCTTGATCGGCGCCATTCCCGCGGCGGCGGCGGCCTCGATGCCCTCGATGACGCGGGCCACAGGGAAATCGGCATCGTTGATGGTGCGGAAGGTCGCGTCGTCGAGCGAGTCCAGGCTCACGGTGACGCGCTTGAGGCCAGCCTTGGCGAGCGCTTCGGCCTGCTTGGGCAGCAGCGAGCCGTTGGTGGTGAGCGTCAGGTCGAGGCCCGGGATTTGCGCCAGCATCGCCACCAGGCGATGCAGGTCGCGGCGCACCAGCGGTTCGCCGCCGGTGAGCCGGATCTTCTTCACGCCCAGGCCGGCGAACAGGCGCGCCATGCGCGCGATCTCCTCGAAGGAGAGCACCTCCTCGTGCGCGACGAACTTGAAGTTGTGGTCGAACACCTCGCGCGGCATGCAGTACACGCAACGGAAGTTGCACCGGTCGGTGACTGAAATGCGCAGGTCGCGCAGCCCGCGGCCGAGCGTATCCGCGAGCGTCGTTCCGTCGTATGCCGGAGCGGGCGCCTTGGCCGGTTGAATAGGAAAAACCTTTTGCATCATGGTGTTTCTCGAGCCTTGGATCATAGCAGGCAGCGGGAGTTGAGCTATAGTGCCCAGGATGGAAAAACCGAAGTTTCCGGTGGCGGTGGTGATGCAGCGACGCCAGCTGGACAACCGCTGGCAGAGCGAGGCCTGGGAGCCGCGCAGCGTGATTCCGAGCATTGAGCCGAAAGGCGAGCCGCGGCTTCTGGTGGACGAGGGCGGCTTGCAGCAGTGGCTGCACCCGGGATTCGAACTCGTGCTGCATCGCGACGAGACGGAGGGCTACTACCTGAACGTTTCAGTGCCGGGCGCGCGCGTGTTCGTGCTCTGGCGCATGGAGGGTGAGCGCGGCCTGCCGCTCGATGTCACCGCAAGCTACAACGAAGGCGGGCGCTGGCTCGACGGCGGACACAGCGTGGACGGGGTCGCCATGCCGGCCGAGGTGTATGCCTGGGTGGGCGCGTACGTCGAGCAGAATTACCGGCCGGAGCCGAAGAAGCGTATCAAGCCGCGCTCCTTCGTGCATCCCAAGCACCGCCTCGGCTGATGGCTGCAGAGGACAAGGAAGCCTTCCTCTCGCGCTGGTCGCGCCTCAAGCAGGGGCAGGCGGCCGAGGAGCCGTTGCCGCAGAAGGCGGAGGAGGCGCCGGCGCCGGTCCTGCCGCCAGTGGACACGCTCAACCCGCAATCGGACTTCGCGCCGTTCATGCACCCCAAGGTCGGCGATGCGCTGCGCCGCGTGGCGCTGAAAAAACTGTTCCTGGACCCGCATTTCAACGTTCCGGATCCGTACGAGGCGTATTCGGGCGACTGGACGGGCGGCGACCCGATCTCCGAGGAACTGCTGAAGACGCTGAACCAGGCGCGCACGGTGCTGTTCCGGGAAGAAGAGGAGCAGAAGAAAAAACAGGAGGCGGAACAGTTGGCCGCCAGGGAAGAAAAGCCCGCGGAAGAAAAGCCAAAGGACGATGATGGCCCTGCAAGGCAAGACGCTTAAAGTCTGCAGCTGCAACAAGACCGTCGCCATCGACGGCCGCGCGCTCGCCGCGGCGCTCAAGGCGGGCGAGCCGATCCAGGTGCACAGCGAACTGTGCCGCAAGGACGCAGCCGCATACCAGGCGGCGCTCGGCGATCCGGATGTGATCGTCGCCTGCACGCAGGAAGCGTCCCTGTTCAGCGAGATCGCCGACGCCGCAGGCGCGCGTCCCGCGCTCAAGTTCATCAACCTGCGCGAGCAGGCCGGCTGGTCCGGGGAGGGCAGGCAGGCGCTGCCCAAAATTGCCGCCCTGGTCGCCATGGCGGCGCTGCCCGAACCCGAGCCGGTGCCGGCGGTGAGCTTCAAGTCCGGCGGCCAGCTGCTGATCGTGGGCCCGGCGGCGAGCGCGCTCGATTGGGCGGAGCGCCTGTGCGCGACGCTCAAAGTCAACGTGCTGATCACCGAGGCGCGCGGCGGCGAACTGCCGCTGGAGCGCAGGTACCCGGTGTGGTCCGGCAAGGTGGAGCGCGTGGCTGGCTGGCTGGGCGCCTTCGAGGTCGAGTGGACGCAGCAGAACCCGATCGACCTGGAAACCTGTACGCGCTGCAACGCCTGCATCCGCGCCTGCCCCGAGCAGGCGATCGACTACAGCTACCAGATCGACATGGACAAGTGCAAGGCGCACCGCGAATGCGTCAAGGCCTGCGGGGCGATCGGCGCCATCGACTTTGCGCGCGCGAGTGCGCCGCGCAAGGAAGTGTTCGACCTGGTGCTGGATCTCTCGCGCCAGCCGCTCATCCGCCTGCATGAACTGCCGCAGGGCTACGCCGCGCCAGGCGGCGATCCGCTCGAGCAGGCGCTCGCGGCGCAGGCGCTGACGGCGCTGGTGGGCGAATTCGACAAACCGCGCTTTTTCAATTACGAGGCGCGCATCTGCGCGCACAGCCGCTCCGGGCGCGAGGGCTGCAACCTGTGCCTGGACGTCTGCTCGAGCGGCGCGATCACCGCCGATGGTGACAAGGTCAAAGTCGAGCCGCACACCTGCGTGGGCTGTGGCGGCTGCGCCACCGTGTGCCCGTCGGGGGCCATGACCTACGCCACCCCGCGCGTTCCGGACATGGGCGCGCGCCTCAAGGCGCTGCTCCAAACTTATCGCGACGCGGGGGGCAAGGACGCCTGCCTGCTGTTCCATGACGCGGGCGACGGGCGCAAGGCGGTGCTCGAACTTGGCCGGCACGGCAAGGGGCTGCCGGCGCGCGTGATCCCGATTGAGTGTTTTCACGTCGCCTCGATCGGCATCGACTTGCTGCTCGGCGCGATCGCCTATGGCGCGAGCCAGGTCTGCGTAGTGACCACTGAGAAGACCGCAGACACCTACACCGCCGCGCTGAAACAACAAATCGGATTTGCCGAAGCGATTCTCCATGGGCTCGGCTATGCGGGGGAACACTACGCGCTTGTCGAGGAAGACGCGCTCGAGGCGCGGCTTTGGGGCATGAAGCCCGCCGCGGCACCGGCGCAGCCCGCAACTTACAACCTGTCGGTCGAGAAACGCACCTCGCTCGATTTCGCCATCGACCACCTGGCCAGGCACGCGAAACAGGCGCCGGAGGAGATTGCGCTCCCCGCCGGCGCGCCGTTCGGCGCCATCGTGGTGAACAAGGACACCTGCACTTTGTGCAAGGCCTGCATCGGGGCCTGTCCGGCAGCTGCCCTGCTCGACGCGCAGGATGCGCCGCAGCTGCGCTTCATCGAGCGCAACTGCGTGCAATGCGGCCTGTGCGCCGATACCTGCCCGGAGGACGCGATCCGGCTCGTGCCGCGGCTGCTGCTCGGCGCGCAGGCGAAGCAGCCGGTGGTCCTGAACGAGGCAGAGCCCTTCAACTGCGTGCGTTGCGGCAAGCCTTTCGGCACCAAGGCGATGATCGACTCAATGCTGGTCAAGGTCGGCGGCCATTCGATGTTCGCCACCGGCGGCGCCCTGAAGCGCCTGCAGATGTGCGCCGACTGCAGGGTGGTGGACATGGTCAGCAACAAGGACGAATCCACCATCCACGACTACCGCAAATGAGCGACGCGCCGGTGCCCCCCGAGGACCAGGCGCGCGCCGACCTCTATGGGCTACTCGCGCGCCTGTTCTACGCGCCGCCGGACGCCAACCTGATCAACGAACTGCGCCTCGCAGCGCCACCACCAGACGACGGCGAGGCGCTGACCGCCGAGGGCGTGGCGCTCAAGACGGCCTGGGCCGAACTGGCGGACGCCGCCGCCAGCGCGTTTCCCGCGCAGCTCGAAGAGGAGCACCTGCAGCTCTTCGTCGGGGTGGGGAAGGCGGAAGTGACGCCCTACCTGTCGGCTTACCTGGTGCGTTCCGAAAGCGACAGCCCGCTCGCGCGCCTGCGCGGCCAGCTTGCCGAGTGGGGACTAGCGAGGCGCGAGGAGGCGGTGGAGCCCGAAGACCATGTCTCGGCGCTGTGCGAGACCATGCGCTGGCTCATTGTCGGCCGCAAGGCGGGCCAGGAAGCGCAACGGCAGTTCTTCCTCGAGTACCTGTACACCGGCGGATCCCGTTTGTGCACTGCGGTAATCACCTGCAACAACGCAGGGTTTTATCGCTATCCGGCAATGCTGCTGCAGGCGCTTCTGAACGTCGAGCACAAAGCGTTCGAGATCAATTGATTCATTGCATGTTTAAGGGTAAGTTTGCACAGGTATTCAAAAGAATTCCTAAGCCAGACGGCCAAGGATAAGGAGACAGCCATGTCAGACGCAGTGTCCAGAAAATCCCGCAGGAATTTCCTCTTGGCAGTGACGGCAGGTGGCGCGGCCACGGCGGCTGCGGTCATGGCGCAGAAGGCGCCCACCGCGGCGACGCCCGACAAATCGAAGCGCGCTGGCGCCGGCTACGCCGAGTCCGCGCACATCCGCAACTACTACCGCACCGCCAAGGTCTGAGGGGGCCGCCATGCTGCTGACCAGGAAATCCAGCTCCGATGCCATGCCCCAGTCGCGCCTTGCGCGCGGGATGCAGGCCGCGTTGGCCAAGACGATGGATCGCCGCGCATTCCTGCGCCGCTCGGGCGTCACGCTCGGCGCCGGCGCCGTGGCATCGCAATTGCCATTCAACATGATCGGCGAAGCGCAGGCGAAGGATGCGCCCGCCGGCAAGATCGAGGTGAAGCGCACGGTCTGCACGCACTGCTCGGTCGGCTGCGCCGTCGACGCCGTGGTCGAGAACGGCGTGTGGGTACGCCAGGAACCGGTGTTCGACTCGCCGCTCAACCTCGGCGCGCACTGCGCCAAGGGCGCCTCGATCCGCGAGCACGGCATCACGCACGACTCGCACCGCCTCAAGCATCCGGTGAAGCTCGAGGGCGGCAAGTGGAAGAAGATCTCCTGGGACCAGGCCTACGACGAGATTTCGAAGAAGCTGATCGCGATCCGCGACGACAAGGAAAAGGGCGGACCGGACGCGCTGTTCGTGGTCGGCTCCTCCAAGCACAACAACGAGCAGGCGTACCTGCTGCGCAAGTGGGTCTCCCTCTGGGGCACCAATAACTGCGACCACCAGGCGAGGATCTGCCACTCGACCACGGTGGCCGGCGTGGCCCAGACCTGGGGCTACGGCGCGATGACCAACTCGTACAACGACGAGCAGAACTCGAAGTCGCTGTTGTTCCTCGGCTCGAACGCCGCCGAGGCGCACCCCGTGTCGATGCTGCACACGCTGCACGCCAAGGAGAATGGCTGCAAGGTGATCGTCGCCGACCCGCGCTACACGCGCACCGCAGCGAAGGCCGACACTTACGTACGCCTCCGCTCGGGAAGCGACATTCCCTTCATCTTCGGCATCCTGCACCACGTGTTCAAGAACGGCTGGGAGGACAAGGAGTACATCCGCCAGCGCGTGTACGGTATGGACGAGGTGAAGAAGGAAGTGATGGCCAAGTGGACGCCGGACAAGGTGACCGAGGCCACCGGCGTTGCCGAGGCAGAAGTATTCAACGTCGCCAAGATCCTGGCCGAGAACCGGCCCGGCTTCATCATCTGGGCCATGGGCCAGACGCAGCACACGAACGGAAACGCGATCGTGCGCGCAAGCAATATCCTGATGCTCTCGCTCGGCAACGTCGGTCGTTCCGGCGGCGGCTGCAACATCTACCGCGGTCACGACAACGTGCAGGGCGCCACCGACGTCGGCCCGAACCCGGATTCCCTGCCGGGCTACTACGGCATCCTGCCGCCCGCGTGGGCGCACTGGACGCGGGTCTGGAACGTGGATCCGAAGTGGATCGCCGATCGCTATGCGCCCGGCATGCAGGTCAAACCCGGCATGACGGTATCGCGCTGGATCGACGGCGTGACCGAGAAAAACGATGCGATCGACCAAGGCCCAAACCTGCGCGCGATCTTCTTCTGGGGCCATGCGCCGAACAGCCAGTCGCGCGGGCTCGAGATGCTCGAGGCGATGAAGAAGCTCGACCTGATGGTGGTGCTGGATCCGTATCCTTCGGCCTCGGCGGCAATGTTCGCCAAGGTGCGCAAGGACGGCGCCTACCTGCTGCCGATCGCCACGCAGCTGGAGACCGAAGGCTCGGCCACCGCGTCGAACCGCTCGATCCAGTGGCGCGAGAAGGTGATCGACCCGCTGTTCGAGTCGCGCACCGACCAGATGGTCATGCTCCAGCTGGCGCAGAAGCTGGGCTTCGCCGACCAGCTCGTCGGCAAGAAGGACGGCAAGCAGAACATCCGCCTCGTCAAGGGCAAAGGCGGCGAGGAGCCCTCGATGGAAGACACGCTGCGCGAGATCAACCGCGGCGCGTGGACCATCGGCTACACCGGCCAGTCGCCCGAGCGGCTGCAGGCGCACATGAGGAACATGCATGTGTTCGACGTGAAAACGCTGCGCGCCAAAGGCGGCAAGGACGCGAAGACCGGCTACGATTTGACCGGGGACTATTTCGGCCTGCCGTGGCCTTGCTACGGCACCGCGGCCCTCAAGCACCCGGGCTCACCGAACCTGTACGACACCTCCAAGCACATGATGGATGGCGGCGGCAACTTCCGCGCGCTGTTCGGCGTGGAGAAGGACGGCGTCAACCTGCTGGCCGAGGACGGCTCGCATCCCAAAGGCGCCGACATCACCACCGGGCATCCGCAGTTCGACCACGTGCTGCTGAAGAAGCTCGGCTGGTGGGACGAGCTGACAGACGTGGAGAAGGCGGAAGCCGAAGGCAAGACCTGGGCGACCGACCTCTCGGGCGGCATCATTCGCGTGGCGATGAAGCACGGCAACCATCCGTTCGGCAACGCCAAGGCGCGCGCCATCGTCTGGAACTTCCCCGACGGCATCCCGCAACATCGCGAGCCGCTTTACAGCCCGCGGCCGGACCTGGTCGAGAAATACCCAACCCACGACGACGTGAAGGTGCTGTGGCGCCTGCCGACGATGTTCAAGTCGGTGCAGCAAAAGGCGGTTGCGGACAAGATGCACGAGAGATTCCCGCTGATCCTCACCAGCGGCCGGCTGGTCGAGTACGAGGGCGGCGGCGAGGAAACTCGCTCCAACCCGTGGCTGGCCGAACTGCAGCAGGATAACTTCGTCGAGATCAACCCGAAGACCGCCGCCGACCGCAACATCCGCAACGGCGAGTACGTCTGGGTGAGTTCGCCAAACGGCGCCAAGCTCAAGGTCAAGGCGCAGGTCACCGAGCGAGTGGGCCCCGACACCTGCTTCATCCCGTTCCACTTCTCGGGTTGGTGGCAGGGAGAAGACATGCTGCCCTACTACCCGGAGGGTGCGGCGCCGATCGTGCGCGGCGAGGCAGTCAACACCGCCACCACCTACGGTTACGACCGCGTGACCATGATGCAGGAAACCAAGACGACGCTGTGCAACGTCGCGAAGGCATAAGGAGAACGCCATGGCCAGAATGAAATTCCTCTGCGACGCCGAGCGCTGCATCGAGTGCAACGGCTGCGTCACCGCCTGCAAGAACGAGAACGAGGTGCCCTGGGGCGTGAACCGGCGCCGCGTGGTGACGATCAACGACGGCGTCATCGGCGCGGAGAAGTCGATCTCGGTCGCCTGCATGCACTGCTCGGACGCGCCCTGCATGGCGGTGTGCCCGGTGGACTGCTTCTATCGGACGGATGACGGCGTGGTGCTGCACGACAAGGACCTGTGCATCGGCTGCGGCTACTGTTTCTACGCCTGCCCCTTCGGCGCGCCGCAGTTCCCCCAAGCAGGCGCTTTCGGCCTGCGCGGCAAGATGGACAAGTGCACCTTCTGCGCGGGCGGCCCCGAGGCCGACAAATCCGAGGCCGAGTTCAAGAAGTACGGCAGGAACCGCCTTGCCGAGGGCAAGCTCCCGGCCTGCGCAGAAATGTGCTCGACCAAGGCACTGCTCGGTGGTGATGGCGACGTGATCGCCGACATCTACCGCGAGCGAGTGCTGCGCCGGGGCAAGGGCTCCGAAGTCTGGGGCTGGGGCACTGCCTACGGCCCGGGCAAACCAGGCGCACAGCCGCCCGCCCCGGGAGCCAAGTCGTGAGGCGCGTGGCGCTGGGGGCCGCGGTCATCGCGGCCCTTTTTGTTGGCGGCTGCGGTGAGTCCGAGCAGGTCGTGGTCTACAAGCAGGGCAAGTACCAGGGTAAGCCTGATGCCCGTTCCTGGGACAACGCCCCGCTCGCAGCGGAACAGCGCGGCGGCAAGTGGAGCAAGGGCGACCGCGCGAGCTGGGAAGAGCAGATCAAGAACCGGCAGCTCGCTCAGCACGAGCACAAGCGCATCTACCAGTAGGGGGGGGCCATGTCCAAGCTTTCCAGGCTGTGTTGGGCGCTCGCGTTCATGTTCGTCGCGGGGTCGGTCCAGGCGCAGACCCCGTCTCAGCAGCAGAAGCAGCGGGCGGTCGAGCAGCCAGGGAATAATGCCCCGGTATGGCGCGACGTGCGCAAAGAGGCACAGGAGCACACCACCACCGACAAAGGTCGCGAGGCGGGTGTGCTGGTGCAGTCCGCCGGCGACACGTGGCGGCGGCTGCGCAACGGCCCGGTCACCTTCTACGGCGGCTGGCTGATCGTGATCGTGTGCCTGATCATCGCCGCGATCTATTTCGCCAAGGGCCCGATCAGGACGCACGACAAACCCACCGGGCGGATGATCGAGCGCTTCACCCTCGCCGAGCGCTGGGCACACTGGGTGATGGGTATCAGCTTCGTGGTGCTGGGAATCACGGGCCTCATCATCCTGTTCGGCAAGTTCGTCGTGCTACCGGTGATCGGCTACACGTTGTTTGCGTGGCTGACTGCGCTTGGCAAGAACCTGCACAACTTCGTCGCGCCGCTGTTCATCGTGAGCCTGCTGTTCTTCATCGTCATGTACGTGAAGGACAACCTGCCGCAGAAGGGCGACGGGACCTGGCTCGCCAACGGCTGGAAGATGTTCGGCGGCGCGCACCTGCCGTCGGGACGCTTCAACGCCGGGGAAAAGGTCTGGTTCTGGGTCGGTGTCGTGGTCCTGTGCCTGATCCTGAGCGTCACCGGGCTGATCCTGCTGTTCCCGAATTTCGATCAGGTGCGCTCCACCATGCAGCTGGCGAGCATCGTCCATGCATTATCGGCGGTTCTGGTGACCGCCTTGGGCCTCGGTCACATCTACATGGGCACGATCGGCGTCGAGGGCGCCTACCGCAACATGGCGGACGGCGTCACCGACGAGAGCTGGGCCAAGGCGCACCATGAGTACTGGTATAACGAGGTCAAAGGTGGCGCGAAAAAATCCTCGGGCGGCGCGGTTCCCGCCGGCGCACCGCACATGAAGGAGAAACAATGAAGAAGATCCTGCTTGCCCTGGCCGGGGGGCTGTTGATCGGCGCCATCGCGGCATCGCACGCGCGGTTGCCGGCCGCGCCACCCAAGAGCGACGCGGAGAAGGCAGTCGAGGCCGACAAGGCCGCGGCAGCCAAGGCGAAGGAAGCGGAACAGAACGGCATGGCCCAGGACCGCGCGGTCGCCAACTACAAGAAGAACAAGGGCATCACCATGGACACCAAGCCCGCGGCCAAGGCGGCACAGAAGAAATAGGACGCACAGGACTGCGATGAACAAGATCGTGATTGTGCTGGCGGCTGGGACGCTCCTCACGGGCTGCCAGATGTTCCGCGACGAAGGACCCAAGGCGACGGCGGAGTTGCGGCCCACCAAAGGCAACGCCGCGAGCGGAACGGCGACTTTCACCCAGCTCGGCGACAAGGTGCGGGTGCACGCCGTGGTCAGCGGCCTCAAGCCCGGCGTGGAGCACGGCTTCCACGTGCACGAGGTGGGCGATTGCGGCTCGGGCGACGGCATGGGCACCAAGGGGCACTTCAATCCCTACGGCAAGCCGCACGCGCATTTCAGCACGCCAGAGCGGCACGCCGGCGACCTGCCGGCGCTCAAAGCCGATGCCGGCGGGCGCGCCGAGGTCACCGTGGACCTCGACGTGATCACCGTCGCAGCTGGCCCGTCCAGCGTGGTCGGGCGCGGCCTGATCGTGCACGCCCAGCCGGATGACTACCGCACGCAACCGACCGGCAACGCCGGCGCGCGCCTGGCCTGCGCCGTGATCCGGCGCGCCGGCTAGGCCACTCCCTCCACCAGCAACAGCTTCGAGCGCGCCGCCTTCAGGCGCAGCGCGAGTACCGGCGCGTAGTCGGGCGAGTGGTACCACTTCTTCGCCTGGTCCATCGAGGCGAATTCCAGCACCGCCAGGCGCTTGGGCGTCCAGCCGCCTTCCTTGGTCTCCACCGCGCCGCCGCGCACCAGGTACTTGCCGCCGTACTTGGCGATCGTGGCGGGCACCAGCTTGCGGTACTCCTCGTAGGCGGCGGGATCGGTGATATCGATTTCGGCGATGACGTAGGCGGACA
>CAZVZV010000251.1:0-1195 GCA_964631735.1 uncultured Enterobacteriaceae bacterium | reverse complement strand
CTTACTCGATGACCTTGGCGACCACGCCGGCGCCGACGGTCTTGCCGCCTTCGCGGATGGCAAAGCGCAGGCCCTGCTCCATGGCGATCGGGGTGATCAGCGTCACCACCATCTTGATGTTGTCCCCCGGCATCACCATCTCGGTGCCCTTCGGGAGCTCCACCGCACCGGTCACGTCGGTGGTGCGGAAGTAAAACTGCGGCCGGTAGTTGTTGAAGAACGGCGTGTGCCGCCCGCCCTCTTCCTTGGAGAGCACGTAGACCTCGCACTCGAACTTGGCGTGCGGGGTGATCGAGCCGGGCTTGGCCAGCACCTGGCCACGCTCGACCTCTTCGCGCTTGGTGCCACGCAGCAAGATCCCCACGTTGTCCCCCGCCTGGCCCTCATCCAGGAGCTTCCTGAACATCTCCACCCCCGTGCACACCGTCTTCACCGTGGGCTTCAGGCCCACGATCTCGATCTCCTCGCCCACCTTGAGCACGCCCCGCTCCACGCGGCCCGTGACCACCGTGCCGCGGCCCGAAATCGAGAACACGTCCTCCACCGGCATCAGGAACGGCCCATCAATGGCTCGCTTGGGCTGCGGGATATAGCTATCCAGCGCATCGGCGAGCTTCATGATCGCCTTCACCCCAAGCTCGGAATCCTCCCCCTCGAGCGCCTTTAACGCCGAGCCGATCACCACCGGGGTCTTCTCCCCCGGGAACTCGTACTTGGAGAGAAGCTCGCGCACCTCCACCTCCACCAGCTCCAGCAGCTCCTTGTCGTCCACCATGTCGGCCTTGTTCAGGAACACCACGATGTAGGGCACCCCCACCTGGCGCGCCAGCAAAATGTGCTCCCGCGTCTGCGGCATCGGCCCATCGGCCGCACTCACCACCAGAATCGCCCCGTCCATCTGCGCCGCGCCCGTGATCATGTTCTTGATGTAATCGGCGTGCCCCGGGCAGTCCACGTGCGCGTAGTGCCTCTTCGCCGTCTCGTACTCCACGTGCGCCGTGTTGATCGTGATGCCGCGCGCCTTTTCCTCCGGCGCAGCATCAATCTGGTCGTAGTTCTTCGCCTCACCCCCATACTTCTTCGCCAGCACGTGCGTCATCGCCGCCGTCAGCGTCGTCTTGCCATGATCCACGTGCCCAATCGTCCCCACGTTCACGTGCGGCTTGGTTCTCTCAAATTTGGCTTTGGCCATGAC
>CAZVZV010000250.1:0-2853 GCA_964631735.1 uncultured Enterobacteriaceae bacterium | reverse complement strand
TCTTCTTCGCGCCCCACAGCCAGCCGAGCGCCACGGCGAGCGCGATGAACGCGACGGCACCGGCGATGAGGCGATTCTTCCTGTTTGTGACTGGCATGCGGCGTCCTTGCGACGCCGCGAATTCTACGCCGCCTCCGAGGCAAGCCCGGAGGCCGCGCGTCCTACCAGCCGTTGCTGTGCGGCGAGCCTCGCGTAAATTCGTCCTGCGGGCCCAATTTCATGAGTTGGGACTTGGTGGGGAGAGTGCCTTGGCCGCTGGGGGTGCGGATCGCCGACGCGATCTGCCTGGCAACCGTGCATAGCAGGGACTTGACCCGGGAACCGAATGCTTGGCCTTGGTGCGGTGACATGGGAGATCCGATCGTAGTTCGTGCAATCGCCGGGCCACGGTATTCCTCCGCACCGCGCCGTCATAGCGGGCAATGCACGCGGAAGTGCAAGCGATTGTCAGGGACGTGCCACTACTCACGCCCCTGCAGGGATCAGGCCTTCCTCTGCCGCCTTGAGCTGAAGCGCCAGGACCTTGGAATAGATCCGGCACTGGGCAAAGCTGCCGGCAATGAACCACAGGCCGGGCTGGCCGGTGCGTATCCACATGTTGCGCAATTCCTGTTGCTCTTCATCGATCCCCCATACCGGCCCGACGCGATCGGCGACGCCATCGCCGAACAGCTTGCGCACGAGGTATTCCGGGCCCAGGTAGCCGGTGGCCAGCACGATCATTTCCGCCCGGATGACATCCCCCCCGCGCATCCGTGCTCCTTCGGCGACGAATCCCTCGATGTCCGCGAACTGCGCCAGCCGTATCTTGCCCTCGACGAGCAGGTCCGAGCAGCCGACATTGAAATAGTAGCCGCCGCCGCGCTGCAGATACTTGAACTGCCAGCCCGTCTCATCCTCGACGTCGATCTTGAAGCCGACACGTGACAGGTCATCGAGCAACGGCTTGTCCAGATTTCTCGCCTGCTCGGTCAACATGCGGTGGGAATTCCTCAGCAGTTGCATCGGCATGGATGCGGTGATGAGGTCGCAGTCTTCCAGCGGCGTTCCCTCGCTGTACAGGGCGTAGGGGAGTTGCGCGCTCGGCTCGATATTGACGATCAGAGTCGGACTGCGCTGAACCAGCGTGACCCTGGCGCCGTTCGAATACAGGTCCTGCGCAATATCGTGGCCGCTGTTGCCCGTGCCGATGACCATGACGTTGCGGCCGTTCCATTCCGTGGGGTCGTCGTACTCGTGCGAATGCACGATGCGGCCCTTGAAATTCTTCAGGCTGGGAATTTCCGGCCGCTTCGGCATGCCGCTGACACCGGTCGCCATGACGATATGCCGCGGACGCACGGTACGTGTCCTGCCTTGCCCCTGGCGCAGGACCACCGTCCAGCGTCCTGCTGCCTGGTCGTAGCTGGCCCCGGAAAACTCGCTGCCGGTCCAGAAATCGAGCTCCATGCTTTCGGCGTAGGCCTCGAACCAGCCCGCCAGCTTGTCCTTGGGAATGTAGCTGGGCCAATTGGGGGGAAACGGGATGTAGGGAAGATGATTGACCTGGACCTGGTTGTGCAGCGTCAAGGCGTGATAGCGCTTTCGCCAGTTGTCCCCGATGCGGCTTTCGCGATCGACGATCAGCGCATCGACACCCAATTGTTTCAGGCGCGCGGCGATGGAAAGCCCGGCGTGCCCGCCGCCAACCACCAGCACCGCCGGCTCCCGGTCCTCGTAGGCGGCTGCCGCCTTACGCCGGTCGAGCCAGTTCGGCCCGTGGAAATCCCTGGAATACGATTCGCCTTGCGGTCTGCGGCTGCCAACGCTTTCCTCGAAACCCTTGATTTCATCGACGGCCGTCAGCAGCGTCCACGCCTTGTAGGCCTCAGGCGACGCGCTTTCCGGGATCAGGCGCAACAGGCCAAGCGCGCGCAGGCCGGCGGTCTCGAAGCGGAAAATGGCTTCGATGGCGTTCGTCCCGGCTCGAGTAACGCGGCGGGGAGGCGTGCGCTGGCGATCGATCTGGAATCCGGCCGCGCCTGCGCCGGCGCCACGAAGCTTCAGCGCATCGACGATCTTCCTCGCGCCACTGACCGTCTTGACCTGCCAGGTAAAGGCCAGCAGATCGCGCCAGTGGGCATCGGGCCGGAACAATGCTTCAAGGGATGCATCGTCCGATGCGGCGAGGGCTTTCTCGAATTCGGCGAGCCACCGGGTCACTGCCCGTGACAAGGATTCGACCGTCTCGTTCAGCATGCCAACGCTCCAAAATCGGATTTCCCGGATGGTAGCGGTGATGGCCCGGATCTGCTGAAATCAGACTTGATGTTGTTGCGTGAAGGCCCCAGGGGGAGGACGAGATGAGTGCCTTGTTCATCGTGCGTGCCCAGGTCGCGGATGCGGCCGTAACCGACGACTTCGATCGCTGGTACCAGGACGAGCACCTGCAAGAAGCGCTCAAGGACTTCCGTGCGCGGCGAGCGTGGAGGGGTTGGAGTGAGGTGGACCCGTCCGTGCACTACGCGTTCTACGAGTTCGACGACGTGGCGAGCGTACGGGCCATCCAGGGCTCCGATGCGCTCAAGCGCCTGGCGGCCGAGTTCGACCGCGTGTGGGGCGACAAGGTCAAGCGCAGTCGCGACATTGTGGAGGTGGTCCAGACCATCAGCGCCTGAATCTTGCCCCTCCTGCCATTAAGTAACTGCGCCCAGACCTCTCGAACGTCCGCTATCGGCCTATTCTGTTGAAAAACTCGTTTCCCACCGATAATAAAAAAATTCTAGCCGTTGTAGGAAGCGAAGCGCGCTTCAGGCTAGGGGGATACATGAAAGAGTTGATGTCGCGATAAGGGACTTCCTGAGCGGCCTATGA
>CAZVZV010000249.1:0-1241 GCA_964631735.1 uncultured Enterobacteriaceae bacterium | reverse complement strand
GTGGCGTTCGTCGTCAGTGAAGAGGCACGGTGGTTAACGGGCCAGAACATTCATGCCGGCGGCGGCATTGTCATGTAGCAGGATGCTGAAAAAGTCCGCCAACAGAAGAAGACTGTTTTTTTGGTTTATTTGGTTTGTCTCGTTTGTTTGGTTAAACCAGACAAACCAGATGAACCAGATACACAAAACAAACCAGTTTAAGCATCCTGAGACTTTGTTGCCATCGGCGCCAATATGGAAGATTCCAATAGTATATTGTGTGTAAACCGAGTTTTCCGCAGCCTGATAGGAGGGAACAAATGGGGCGGCAGAATATTTCCACTGGTGGTCCTTGGGAGGGCAAGCTTGGGTACTCGCGAGCGGTACGAGTCGGTGCCGTGATACACGTCTCTGGCTCGACGGCCATGACGCCTTCTGGCCTAGTCGGCAAGGGGGATCCCTATGCACAGACGATTCAGACGTTGAAGAAGATAGAAGCGGCGCTCCAGCAGGCCGGCGCCTCGCTTGCCGATGTGGTCCGAACGCGCGTGTACGTGGTCAACATCGATCAATGGCAGGACGTCGGCCGGGCCCATGGCGAAGTGTTCGGGGCTATCAGGCCTGCGACAACAATGGTGGAAGTGCAACGGCTGATCGATCCGGACATGTTGGTCGAGATCGAGGCCGATGCCATTCTGAGTCAGGGACAGTAGTTGGGGCAGACCGGGGGGTTCAGATGAATCGGCAGGCGCCGGAAATTAAGCATCTCGCCAAGACGGATCCAGTCATGAGGCGATTAATTCGGGACATCGGACCCTATCGCTTGACGCCGCGGATGCGCCGGTCGCCATTTGAATCGTTGGCGCGAGCGATTGCCTACCAACAACTGCATGAGAAAGCGGCGGAGAGTATTTTGCGACGGTTTGTGGCCTTGTTTCCGACAAAGCGATTCCCTCAACCGGACGATCTGCTTGCGATGAATGAGCAGGCGATCCGTGGCGCAGGCTTTTCTCAGGCCAAGGTTGCGGCGCTCCGCGATCTGGCCGCCAAGACACTCGAGGGCATCGTGCCGACCGGCACCATCGTTCGGAAGCTCGATGACGAGGCAATTATCAATCGGCTCATCGCGGTCCGTGGGGTCGGCCGTTGGACGGTCGAAATGCTGCTGATTTTCCAATTGGGGAGACCGGACGTTCTGCCGGTCGACGACTTCGGTGTGCGCAACGGATTCCGCATCGCCTATGGGAAGCGTTCGATGCCGA
>CAZVZV010000248.1:0-36779 GCA_964631735.1 uncultured Enterobacteriaceae bacterium | reverse complement strand
TATCTGAGCATCCGGCTAATCGACGAGCCGGTGGCGCCGACAACTTCGCTCGACATCCTGGGCGATCGGGAGATTCGGAACTACACGGTGGATGTGCCGGCGGACCCGGCGGGTGAATTTCCGGAAGACTTTGTGTATCTGCCCGAGTGGCTCGATGCCATTCCCTCGGTCAAGGATTTGATTGTGGTCGGAACCCATCCCGACACGGGAGAGCCAATTTACAAGGTCGCCAATTACACGGTGACCTACCACCTGAACGACGCTCAGAGCAATCGCGAGCGCACCGACGTCGAGGACCCCAACGCGACGGATGAACTCTTCGACAGCGCGCTGAACGACCGCATCGTCACGGGCGGAAACGAGGATCGGGTGCATGGCACGCGCGGGGGCGATGATCGGATCGACGCGGGTGCGGGGCGCGACTGGGTGCGCGCGGGCGAAGGGGCGGACTGGGTAGAGGGCGGTGCGAACGGTGACATATACGGCACGGGCGGGGATCTCCTGGAAGGCGGGGCGGGCAACGACACGCTATTTGGAGATAGCGCCAAGCCCATTGCACAAGCGATCGCCGATGGGGAGCTTGGAGGCACGAGCACCGACCGGGGCGAGTTCATCAATGCCGGCGCGGACGACGACATAGCGGTGGGAGGCGACAGGTCTGACGTGCTCTTTGGCGCAGGCGGCACGGACCTGCTGATTGGCGGGGCGGGCGATGATTTCCTGAACGGGGACCTGGACTTTCTGTTGCAGGAAGCGACGATCTTCGATCAGCCGTTCCAGTGGCAGGTGCAGGTCTCGATCGACGGAGCGACCCGCCAGGATTTCTATGCTGGGTTTACCGGCAGCGAGGCGCCAGACCCAGGCGCCGACCTCCTCTATGGCGGGGCGGGCAACGATGTGGCCAGCGGCGGCGGGGGCAATGACTACATTGAGTTGGGCACAGGTGAAGACTGGGGCTATGGAGAACAGGGCGACGACATCTTGCTAGGGGGAGCGGACAGGGATGTCTTGGTGGGTGATCGAGAGAGTCTCCCTGTTGCAGAACATGGTGATGACTATCTGGATGGGGGTACGGGCGACGATCTCCTGTTCGGCAATGGCGGTGCTGACGTCTTGGTTGGCAGCCAGGGCGATGACCAACTGCAGGGCGGCGAGGGGGACGATGTCCTCTACGGTGGGACTGAAACCGACGTACTGCTGGGCGGCGCGGGCAAGGACACGTACGTGTACTACCGAGACGACGGCGTCGACGTGGTGATCGACCCGGACATCACCACGGGCTCGCAGTACCGCAGCGCGCTTGCGCTCGGTCCGGGGATCGATCGCACCAGCGTCAAATTCCGCCTCGGTTCGCTGATGATCGATCTGGGCCAGGGCGACGCGATTCACTTCCAGGGGTTCAGTCCGGACGCCCCGCTAGCGACGCCGGTGCTCGATTCGATCCAGTTCGCCGACGGCGACTTCATGAGCTACCAGGACGTGCTGGATCAGGGCTTCGACCTGGACGGGACGGAAGGCGACGATGTGATCGACGGCACCGCCGTCACCGACCGCATTGATGCCAAGGGCGGCAACGACGTCATCAACGCCAAGGCGGGCGACGACACGATCGACGCCGGGAGCGGTAACGACATCATCGAGGCGGGTGCGGGGAACGACACGGTGATCACGGGCGAGGGGGTGGACATCGTCTTCGGGGGTGCGGGCGACGACTCCATCGTCGCGGGCGATGCGGACCTGATCATCGACCTCGAAGGGCAAAACACCTTCGACCTCACAGCCACCGCCGGCCTTATCCAGGCGAACCTCGAGATCACCCAGTACCGGGCGCCCGACGGCGACATCTACCTCAACTTCCACGTTCGGGATGACCTCAACCCCGGCGTCACGCCCGCGACGGGCGGCGCCAGCATGCAGTACGGCGAGATCGGCAATTTCGTCTCCGTCACAGTCTCGGACGGCACGGGCGGGACGGTGGAGCTCACCTACGAAGAGCTGATGACGCAGTACGCCGGCCACGGCTTCGTCTACAGCGGTTCGGCGGCGACGGAGAACCTGATCGGCACCCCATACGCGGACACCGTCTTTGGCGGCGGCGGCGCGGACACGATCCAGGCCGGAGCAGGCAACGACCGGATCGACGGTGGCGCGCTCGACGACACGCTCGAAGGCGGGGCGGGCAACGACACCTACCTCCTTGCCTACAACGGCGGCCGGGACACGGTGATCGAGGACGGTTCTGCCGAGCCAAGCGCTGCGCACACCATTCAGCTCGATACCGGGATCCCCGGGAGCCTCGTTTACGCTCGGCAGTCGGGCGACGACCTGGAAGTGCGCCTGCGCGCGACCAGCGATGCACTCGTCCTCAAGGATTTCTACTTGCAGCCCCAGTCCTGGCAGGACGGCTGGCAGTTGCGCAATGGCAGCGGTGCGGCTACGGCGCTTGCCGGTCTTATTCCGGTGGTGCTGCCGCAGGCGGTAACCTGGCTCGCGGAGGAAGTAGAGGCCTACCGCGAGCGGCGCGAGCAGGTCTTTGCCGCCAACCGCCAGGCTGACGGCTACCGCTCGCTCGGGGGCAACGTCTTCCAGAGGACCGAGCAGGCGTTCTCCTATTCGGGTGCGACGGTGGGCGGCTCCACCACCACGCTGAGCCTTTTGGCGCAGACGCTGTCGAGCGATGCAGCAGAGATTGCGGGTGAAACCACGCACACCTCGACGCCGCTTGGAGCTTCGAGCGCGGCTGTCGACATCGGGCTGCCCACGATGCGGGGAGCGGGCGGCGAGCGCTCGGTGGTCTCGAGCGACTTCGCGACAGGGGGCGCCGACAGCGGAGGCTCAACCGAGTTCGTGCCGATCGGCGGCGCGGCCGGGAACAGCGGAGCGGGCGTCCAGCTCAATCCCGGGGACTACGTGGTGCCGGTGTACGGACCAGTCGCAGGTAACGCGGGCAGTCTGGTCAATGCGGGATCGCTGAGTTACGCGAACTCCGGTGCCTTCAACGATTCCTCCCAATGGAGGCTGGTTGGTTACAACGTGTTCCGCGCCGGCGCCGGTTCCAACCCTGAGAGCGTCGCAGCGACCGCGACGTATCAGAATTACGACCAGCATTTCACCGTCCAGGACGTCGACGCCGGCGTCTCCGGCAACACCATCACCGCGGCGAGCGCGGTCGTGGACGGCGGCGCCGGCGACGACAACATCTCCCTTAGCGCGGGGCACTTCTTTGCCGGCCCCGATTGGGAGGGAGCGTTCGATCTCGCGGCGGCAGCGGACCAGTTCTCGCCGTCGGTGGCGCAGGCGCGCTACAGGTTTCGCTCTCCCGGGTTCACGGGCGAGCCCCTGCTCTATCCGGCGCGCCCTAACCTTTTGGGTGGCTTCGCGCACGGCGAAGATGGCGATGACACGATCGCCGGGAGCGTCGGCCAGGACGTGATCGCCGGGGGCAATGGCGCCGATGTCGTGGATGGCAGGGGCGGTTCGGACAGGATCCTGGTTGGCGCGACCGACTCGGGCATCGACACGCTCGGGGATTCCGGAGTCGATGCGGTTGCCTACCTGGACCACTACTACTGGAGCCGCGGAATCCTAAGTTGGGACGAACGCGCGGACCACGCCAACGAATGGCGCGTGACCGCGGATGGCGGCGATACGACCTACCACGCGACACAGGAACAGGCACTCGCCGCGGTGCCTTATGCAACCCCGGTGTTCATCGCGCCGCTGCCCGAGGCGGCGCCGGTGCTCACGCGCGACGATCCGCGCTACACCGAGCTTCAGGCGCTGGGCGTGCTGTCGAAGGACGTTCTCGAGTTCGGCCCGGGGCTCACGCTTCAGGATCTCGACATCTCCGTGCAGGTGGATACGTTTTCCGCCCAGGACAATCCGGAGCGGCCCTGGATCAACGGCGGTCGCGTATCGATCCGCTGGGGCGCGGACAGCGGCTTTGATTTCGACGCGGCAGCGCTTGACTCCGGGCACGAAGGACCGGATCTGCTCACCGGCGGCTGGCTGCAAGGATCGGACGACTCGGCTCTGCTCGACGGATCGTGGCACGGCTACCGTTTGGGCGAAGGCTTAGAGGCCTTCCGCTTCGCGGACGGCACGACGCTCACGCTGGACCAGTTACTCGCGAGTGCGACGGTAGCTGTCGACGAATCTCTGAACTACGTTTTCCACCGCGACTCCGGTTACCACTTGATCGATCGGCGCTATGCGTTCATCCAGGTGGTGGGCGGAGTCCCGGCGAACGAGGTCCGGGTGACACGCGACGGCCGCGACCTGCTGATCTCCGTTGCAGGGACCTTCTCGTCGTCTCCCGGAGCACAAGGCCGAATACGCGACTGGTATGCGGACCCCCAGGCGATGCCGCAAACGGGCTTGGTGTTCGAGTTCGATCCGGCGCTGGATGCAGCGGCGCTCACCGCGCGAGGGCTCGAGGTGCACGGAACGTACCGGCCGGAAACGCTCGTCGGCGTGGACGGCTTTGCCGACCGCCTGTTCGGCGAATTCGGCAACGACACTCTTCTTGGCGGAAGCGGCGACGACACGCTCATCGGAGGCGCCGGGAGCGACGACCTCGACGGGGGCGCCGGGAGCGACAACTACTTCTTTGCGTCCGGCGATGGCGAGGACACCATCGCCGATGCCGAACCAAGCGTGATCGTGTTCGGGCCGGACATCTTCAGCTGGCAGATCCAGCTCGGGCTTGGCTCGCTGGTGGTGAACTACGGGGAAGGCGACGCCATTCATTTCACCGCCTTCGACGCCGCCGATCCGTTTTCCACGGCGGTGTTCGACCGGCTGGACTTCGCCGACGGCGGCTCGCTCACCTATGGCGATCTGCTGTCGAACGGTTTTTTCTTCAACGGCACCGAGGCAACCGATGTCTTCGCCGGGACCGGGCTTACCGACCGAGTCTTCGGCAACGGCGGCAATGACATTTTGTCCGGACGCGGCGCCCAGGACGACCTGGACGGCGGCGCCGGGGACGACACGCTCGCCGGCGGGCCCGGCGATTTCGACTCGATGGCGGGAGGCGAAGGCGCCGATACCTACGTCTACGCGGCCGGCGACGGCAGGGACGACATCGTCGAATGGGACGAGACGCTGGGGGAGGTGGATCGCCTGCAACTCCAGGGCATCGAGGTCGCGGACGTCAGGGTGACGCGGGACCCGTGGAGCTACTTCCTGCAGATGGAGGGCGGCGACCGGCTTGCGCTGAACAGCACGGCGCGGGAATCGGCCGCCGTGGTGGAGCGCGTCGAGTTCGACGGCAGCACAGTGTGGACGCCAGCGGACCTCGCGGCCCGGGTGGAGTTGCTGCCGGCTACGGAAGGGGACGACGTTCTCTGGGGCACGTCGGGCAACGACACCATCTCGGGCCTCGGCGGAGCCGACGCCCTGTACGGCAACGCCGGCGACGATTCTCTTGCCGGCGGCGAAGGCGAGGACTTCTACTACTTTGCCGCGGGCGACGGCCACGACACGGTGAACAATTACGACACCGACGGGTCGTACGACTCCCTCCACTTCGCGAACGCTGTGTCGACCTATGCGGCTCTTTCCAGGAACGGCAGCAACCTGGTGGTCAACTTGGGCGCCGACAGCGTGACGCTCGCGGGCTGGTATGCCGACGCGAGCCGCAGAATCGACTCGATCTTCTTTGAAGCGGATGCCGACTTCTGGGACGCGGCGATGATCGAGCAGCTTGCCCCCGCAGGCGGCAACTATGCGCCGGAGGTGGTGAATCCGCTCGTCGGTCGCGCGTTCGAGGCGGGCACGGCGTTCACGTTCCTCGTCTCGCCCGACACGTTCGCTGACCCCGACGCCGGCGATGCGCTAACGCTCTCCGCAAGCCTCTACGACGGCAGCGCGCTTCCCGCATGGCTCGCGTTCGAACCGTCGAGCGGCGCGTTTATGGGCAATCCGCAGTCGCTCAACATCGGCATTTCTCACGTGGCGGTGACCGCGACCGACGCGAGCGGTGCCTCGGCGATCTCCGACTTCGGCCTGATCGTGCGCGCCACCGCCGGGTCCTCGGTCACCGGCAGCGCCGGCGACGACGTGATCTACGGCGGCACGGGCAACGAGACGCTCGTCTCCAAGGGGGGCAGCGACTACC
The DNA here is from genome assembly GCA_964631735.1 of uncultured Enterobacteriaceae bacterium. GTDB lineage: Bacteria > Pseudomonadota > Gammaproteobacteria > Burkholderiales > SG8-39 > JAABQT01. The sequence continues at coordinate 30,658 of CAZVZV010000248.1, read as the reverse complement.
TGTACGGCGACATCGGCGATGATCTGCTGCGTGGGGGTGGAGGCAACGACGTGCTGCAGGGAGGAACGGGAAGCGACGTACTGCGCGGCGGATCCGGGCAGAACGTCCTCGATGGCGGCGCCGGTAACGACTTGATCTACGGCGGCCAGGGCGCGGGGTTCATCACCGGAGGCGCCGGTAACGATATTCTGCGCGTCGGGCGTGGCAACGACGTCATCGCCTTCAACGCGGGCGACGGCATGGACACGGTATACGGCGGCCGCGACGGCGGCAACACGCTCTCCTTTGGCGGCGGCATCCGCTACTCGGACCTGAGCCTCTCCAGGAACGGCAAGGACCTCGTCGTTTCCGCGGGCGGCAACGACGGCATGGTTCTGAAGAACTGGTACGGCGGCAACCACAGCGTGCTTAGCCTGCAGGTCATTCTCGATGCGACGGAGGAGTTCGATGCCGGATCGAGCGATCCGCTCTACAACCGGCGCGTGCAGGCCTTCGATTTCCTGGGGATGGTCGGCGCCTACGACGCGGCGCGCGCGGCGAGCCCGGGACTCACGAGCTGGGCGGTGACCAACGCACTGCTGCAGTTCCACCTGTCTGGCGCGGATGCCTTCGCCATCGGCGGCGACCTCGCTTACTGGTTTGGCAAAAACGGTGCCTTCACCGGCATCAGCCTCGCCGCCGCGCAAGCCGCGATCGGCGCGCCGGAATTCGGTTCGGAGGCGCAGCAACTGCACCCCTTCAGCGGGTTGCAGGACGGGTTCGTGAAGCTGAGCTAGCGCCGGATACCCTGGCGAGCGCGGCACCAGAGGGTTACGCGGATCGAATTGGTAAAGACACGATAGTGAACAACGTGACCAGTGTTCGGGATCGCAAAGTTCCGCTCATTGCGCCGCGGACCCGGGGAGCCGAGTCCCGGGTGCGCGAGGATCAGCGCAAGCACACGATCTACGCGCTCCTCCACCAGATCGGCGGCTTGCCGGTTCTCCGAGGCGATGTAGATCAGCGTCGAGACGTAGGCGTCGAGCGCGTGCTTGCGCCAGTCAAGCCGCCTTGCGCTGGCGCCGCTCATGGGCCGCGGCGATCGCCGCCTTCGCGATCCGGCGGACTTCGGCGTGCGGAACCGTGCCGCGCCGCTTCGCGTCCGCTTCCGACGCGATGCTTTCGCGCACCACCCATTCACAGTAGTCGAAGCCGTCGCGCAGTACGAAGCGCTTCATCGAGCGCGGCGAACGCCCGGCGTCACGTGCAAGTTTCTCCAACCTGTGCTGTTCGGCCGGTGAGAGGGCCAGCGGTTTCATTGCCTCGCCTCCATGAACGATGAAAGGATTCTAACACCCGATGGTTGACCGGACGCCACGCGGGTTGGGCGCGGACCCGGCCGACTTCTCGCCGCCGCTGCTGCGCATCCAGCAGAAGCCTCCAGCGCCGCTTGCAGGATGGATTCTGCGCTTGCTCGTCGCTCTGCTCGCCGGTGTGCTGCTGTGGGCGGTGTTCGGGCAGCTGGACATCGTTGCGGTGGCGGACGGCAAGCTGGTGCCTTCGAGCTACCTGAAGATCGTCCAGCCGGCGGAGCAGGGGATCGTGAGGGAGATCCTGGTCAGGGAAGGCGAGAAGGTGAAGCAAGGCCAGGTGCTCATCCGCATGGACGCGGTGATGGCGCAGGCCGACGTGAAGTCGCTGCAGGCGGAGTTCGACACCAGGCGGTACGCGTTGCGCCGCATCGACGCGCAGCTGGCGGGGAAAGCACTGCCCAGGGAAAAAAGCGACTCTGCAGCGCACCTCGCGCAAGCGGAAGCGCAATTTGCGGCCAACCTGCGCGCCTATGAGAACGCGCTCGCGCAGGAGCGCAGCCTCCTGCAGAAGGCACGCCACGACCTCATGGCGGCGCAGTCCACCAAGGCGAAGCTGGAGCAGGTCCTGCCGCACTACGTGGAGCAGGAAAGGGCGTTCGAGAAGTTGAAGCAGGACGGCTTCGCCGGGCGAGTGATGGCCACGGACAAGGCGCGCGAGCGCATCGAGAAGGAGCAGGACCTGCGCACGCAGGAGTCCGTGATCCGATCCAACGATGCCCTGATCGCGCAGTCGGAAGCGAAGATCGCGCAAATCACCGCCGACTATCAAAGGACACTGCAGGCCGAGCGCGCGGAGGTCGCGAACCAGCTGGAGAAGGCGCGCCAGGAACTCGCCAAGCACGAGCACCGGCACGGCCTGCTCGAACTCAAGGCGTCGCAGGCGGGGATCGTGAAGGATCTTGCAACCTACACGGCGGGCACCGTCGCAGCACCGGGCACCATCCTGATGACGCTCGTTCCCGAGGGCGACAGGTTGGTGGCAGAGGTATGGCTGTCCAATCAGGACGTGGGATTCGTGCGCACCGGGCAGGATGTGAAAGTGAAGCTCGCCGCCTTTCAGTTCCAGAAGTACGGCATGGTCCAAGGCAAGGTTTCGCACATCAACGCCGACGCGACGGAAGCGCCGTCGCCCAATATGAGATCGGATGCTCTCAGCGGGCGCGACCGGCCGATGGGGCCGCTCGCCTTCAGGGCACTCGTTGAACTAGGCGCGCAGGAACTGGTGGCCGATCGCAGCCGCTACCCGCTTGCCCCGGGCATGCAGGTCTCAAGCGAGATCCACCTCGGGACGCGCTCGATCCTGGAATACGTGCTCAGCCCGGTGCAGAAGGCCTGGCACGAAGCTGGAAGAGAGAGATAAAAAAAAGGGCTGACCCTATTTTTAGCTTAGCCGCACCGGCAGTTTCCTGAAGCCGCGGAATCGAATCCGCCGATCCCTCTCCGGCACGCCATTCATCTCTATCTTCGGAAACCGCGCCAGCAGCCGCGCCAGCGCAATACGCCCCTCCATGCGCGCAACGTTCATCCCCGCGCAGGCGTGGTCTCCCTGGCCGAAGGCGACGTGGCGGTTGGGCTTGCGGCCGACGTCGAAGCGTTCGGGGTCGGCGAACTGCGCCGGGTCGTGGTTTGCCGCGCCGATGCCGATGGTGACCGGGGCGCCCGCCGGAAGAGTTTTCCCGCTCAGCGTCGCCGGCGCGGTGAGGCGGCGGTTGTTCAGCTGGATCGGGCCGTCGTAGCGCAGCATCTCCTCGATCGCGCTTGGCACCAGCGACGGATCGGCGCGCAGGCGCGCCATCTCGCCCGGGTTCTGCAGCAGCAGCCACATGCCGTTGCCAAGAAGATTGGTGGTGGTCTCGTGCCCGGCGTTCAGCAGAAAGATGCACTGGTGGTAGAGCTCGGTCTCGCTCAACTTCTCGCCGTCCTTCTCGCCCTGGATCAGGCGCGTGAGGACGTCGGACTCGTAGTCGCCGGGATGCTTGCGCCGATCCGCGATCAGCACTTTCAGCAAGTCGATGAACTCGGTCACCGCGCGGTTGCCGGCTTCGAGCATCGCTGGCGTGAGCTTCGGCTCAAGGCCGCTGAGGATCGCCACCGACCAGCCGCGCAAGGGGCCGCGCTCGTCGCGCGGGATGTCCAGCAGGTTGCCGATCACCTCGAGCGGGATCTGCGCGGCGAAGTCGTCGATGAAGTTCACCTCGCGCTTCGCCGCCATCGCTGCCAGCAGCCTGTCCACCATGCGCACCACGTCGCCTTCCATGCGCGCGATGGCGCGCTGGTTGAGCGCGCCCAGGATGATGCGCCGCACGCGCGTATGCAGCGGCGGGTCATTGAACACCAGGCTCGTCGTGTGGTGCTCGTACAGCGGCGAGTCGCCGAGCTTCGGGCGGAATTCCTCTTTCTTGTCGGAGCTGGCGTGCGGATCGCGGTACACCGCGAGCGCGTCCTCGTAGCGCGACAGGAACACCCCGCCGCCCTCGAGCGCATGCACCGGGTCGTGCTCCCGCAGCGCCGCATACCAGGGATAGGGATCGTCGAGGAACTCCGGCGGCACGCGCGTCAGTTGGAAATCGCGGATCGCGTCGGCGGAGATCATTGGGCTATTATGCCGCCATGCAACGCATCCCCAATGCGGAGTTCGAACCTGCTCTGAAAAAGCGCCTCGAGGAGTTGTGGGGCCAGCCGCCCAACCTGTATCGCGCGCTCGGCAACCATGCGCCGCTGTGCGCCGCGTGGACCGAGTTCGCGCGCGCGATCCGCTACGACAGCCGCAGCCCGCGCGAGCTGCGGGAACTCATGATCCTGCGCGGCGCGCAGGTGATGCGCTCGGAGTACGAGTGGGCGCAGCACCTGAAGATGGCGCGCAAGTTCGGCGTACGCGAAGCGCAAATCACGGCGCTCGCCGATTGGCGCGGCTCGAAGGAATTCACCGAGCGCGAGCAAGCAGCGCTGCTGCTGGCGGAAGCGGTGACCAACGGCAACGTCACCGACGAGATCTACACCACGGTGTCGAAGCACTTCGACCACGCCGAGTTCATCGAGCTCGCCCTGGTGCCGGCGTTCTACGCCATGGTGGCGCGCATGCTCGACGCAATGCGCGTGCAGCTGGAGCCCGACGCGCGCAGTTATTCTCCGAAGCTGCCATGAGCGCCGCAGGTCCGGGCGGCAGCCAGCCGCGCCAGTACCGCTACTTCGAGTTCGTGATGGCGGCCTTCGTCACGGTGCTGATCTGCGCCAACCTGATCGGGCCGGCAAAGATCTCGCAGATCGAGCTGCCGCTCTTCGGCACGCTGATCTTCGGCGCCGGGGTGCTGTTCTTTCCGATCTCCTACGTGTTTGGCGACATCCTGACCGAGGTTTACGGCTATGCGCGCGCGCGTCGCGTGATCTGGGCGGGCTTCGCCGGGCTTGCCTTCGCTTCGTTCATGGCCTGGGTGGTGGTGGCGTTGCCGCCGGCGTCATTCTGGAAACACCAGGAGGCATACGAGATCGCGTTCGGCACCGCCTGGCGCGTCGCCGGCGCCTCGATGATCGCGTACTTCTGCGGCGAGTTCGTCAACTCTTTCGTGCTCGCCAAGATGAAAATCGCAACCGCCGGCAAGTGGTTGTGGACGCGCACCGTCGGCTCGACCATCGCCGGGGAGGCGGTGGATTCGGCGATTTTCTACCCGCTCGCCTTCTACGGCACCGGCATCATTCCCAACGACAAGCTGATCGCGGTGATGCTGTTCCAGTTCGTCGCCAAGGTGGCGGTCGAGGTCGTGTTCACCCCGCTCACCTACAAGGTCGTCGCCGCGCTCAAGCGCGCCGAGCAGGAAGACTACTACGACCGCAACACCGATTTCTCGCCTTTTAGCCTGCGCGCCTAGCGGCTGCCTGCGCACCTCTGGCGCCGCGGGCCGAAGGCCGGCATTCTGATTGCGTCAATGGCAAATCTGATGGACAGTTGGCTGATCGACAGATGGCGGACGCAGCGACGCTGAGCCCAATCCCCGAGCGCGCCGCACCGATTCGTGTCCTGCTGGTCGAGGACAACTCGAGCGATGCGATGGTGGCGCAGGCCGCGGTCGAGAAAGCCGCGCTCGGACCTGTCGAGGTCTTGCGCGCCGACAATCTCGCCAAGGCGCTCGCCATCGCAGGTGCCGGGGACGTGCATTTGCTGCTGCTCGACCTGAACCTGTCGGACAGCCGTGGCATCGGGACGCTGGAGCGCATGCGCGCGGCGGTGCGCTGCCCGGTCATCGTCATCACCGCCGAGGCGCGGCACGGGCTGGATGAGGAGGCGCTGCAGATGGGCGCCTTCGAGATCCTGCACAAGGGCAAGCTGACCGCGGACGCCATCGCCCGCGTGCTCAGGCTCGCCGAGGGCCAGCGCAAGGTGCAGGCCTCGCTGGAGAGCGCCGAGCATCGCTACCGCCAGCTGATCGAAGTCGCGCCGGACGCCATTTTCGTGCATTCGGACTGGCGCATCGTGCTGGTCAACCCGGCGATGCTGCACTTGTTCCGCGCCGATCGGCAGGAAGATTTCGTCGGCCGCGAAGTGCTCGATTTGATCGCTCCGCACTCGCGGGAGTTGGTGCGCGAGCGCATCCGGCTCCTGTACGAACGGCGGCAGACAGTGCCGCTGTCGGAGATCGATTACCTGCGCGCAGACAGTACGCTGTTCCGCGCGGAAGTGACGGCAGCGTCGTTCACCTACCTCGGGCGCCCAGCGGCGCAGGTGGTGGCGCGCGACATCACCGACCGCAAGCGCGCCGAGCTCGCACAGCTCGAAAGCGAAGCGCGCTTCCGCAACCTGACCGAGCTGTCCTCCGACTGGTATTGGGAGCAGGACGCCGAGCTGCGCATGTCGTTCCATTCCAAGGGCTTCGCGCAGGCCTCGGGCACCACTTCGGACAAGCTGCTGGGCAAGCGGCGCTGGGAGGAGCCCAACCGGTTCCCGCTCAGCGGTTCGTGGGACGAGCACCGTGCCACCCTCGAGGCGCGCAAGCCGTTTCGCGATTTCGAGTACAAGCGGATCGGCGACGACGGTAAGCACTATTTCGTTGCGCTCAGCGGGGTGCCGATTTTTGACGCGGCGGACGAGTTCAAGGGCTACCGCGGCGTGGGCAAGAACATCACCGAGCGCAAGGAGTCCGAGCAGGCGCTGCGCCGGAGCGAGGAGCGCTTCCGCAGCCTGACCGAACTGTCTTCGGACTGGTACTGGGAGCAGGACGAGGAGCTGCGCTTCAACTACGTTTCCTCCGGCTACGCCGAGCGCTCCAAAAACGACGCTGTCAAGGTCCTCGGCCGGCGGCGCTGGGAATTCGAGGACGTGTTCCCGACCTCCGGCAGCTGGGAAGAGCACCGCAAGCAGCTCGAGGCGCGCCAGCCGTTCCGCAATTTCGAGCAGGTGCGGGTCCTCGCCGACGGCACGCGCACGCACATCTCGAGCAGCGGGCAGCCGGTGTACGACGAGGCCGGGGTGTTCAAGGGCTACCGCGGCGTGGGCAGCAACATCACCGTGCGCAAGAACGCGGAGGAGAGGCTGGCGCAGTTGGCGCAGTTCGACGCCGTGACCGGCCTGCCCAACCGCCACCTGCTGCAGGAGAGGCTCGAGCACGCGATCGCGCAGTCGCGGCGCCGCAGCCGAGGTGCCGGCGTGCTGTTCGTGGATCTTGACCGCTTCAAGCTGGTGAACGATACGCACGGCCACCACGTGGGCGACGAATTGCTGGCGCAGGTGGGCAAGCGCCTGAAGGACTGCGTGCGCGACGACGACACCGTGGCGCGGCACGGCGGCGATGAGTTCACGGTGGTGATCGCCGACCTGGCCAGGCCGGACGATGCGGCGATCGTGGCGCGCAAAATCCTCGATTCCTTCGCCATGCCGTTCGATCTCGGCGGCAAAGAGGTCTACACCACCGCGAGCGTCGGCGTGGCGACGTTCCCGAACGACGGCGAGGACGCCGATGCGCTGCTCAAGTGCGCCGACGTGGCGATGTACCGCATCAAGGAGTCCTCGCGCAACGCGTTCTGCTTCTACACCGCCGAGATGAACGCGCGCGCAGCCTCCAAGCTTCAGCTCAACACTGATCTGCGGCACGCGGTCGAGCGCGGCGAATTCAGGCTGCACTACCAGCCCAAGGTGAATCTCGCCACTGGCACCATGATCGGCATGGAAGCGCTGCTGCGCTGGCAGCATGCGCAGCGCGGGCTGGTGCCGCCGCTGGAGTTCATTCCCGCGCTGGAGGATAGCGGCCTGATCCTCGAGGTGGGCGACTGGGTGGTCGAGGAGGCCTGCCGGCAGATGCGCGACTGGTCGCGCGCCGGCCTGCAGGTGGCGCCGGTGGCGGTCAATCTCTCGGCGCGCCAGTTCCGCCGCCGCGACCTCGACCAGGTGATCCGGGGCCTGTTGGCCAAGTACGGCATCTCACCGGCGATGCTCGAGCTGGAGGTCACCGAGAGCAGCCTGATGGAGGACCCTAAAGACGCCATCCGCCAGCTGCAGGCCCTGCGCGAAGCGGGGTTCAGAATCTCGGTGGACGACTTCGGCACCGGCTACTCGAGCCTCGCCTACCTGACCCGCCTGCCGCTGTCGACGCTCAAGATCGACCGCGCCTTCGTCAACGCGGCGATCACCGAACCGGGTTCGGCGGCGATCGTGAAGATGGTGATCGACATGGCACAGCGCCTGAGCTTCGAGGTAGTCGCCGAGGGCATTGAGACCGAAGGGCACGTGGCATTCCTCAGGCAGAACGGCTGCGAGCAGGGGCAGGGCTACCACTTCGGCAAGCCGATTTCCGCCGAGTCCATCGCGCCGCGCCTTCCAAAGGCCTGATCTACGCCGCGGCGCGGATCGGAGCGGCCTTGTAGCGCTGCAGCAGTTCGGTCAATTTCGTGCGCGCGGTTTCCGCGCTTTTTGCCTTGATGTGGCCATAGCCGCGAATGGTCTCCGGCAAGGTCGCAATTTCGACCGCCAGTGCGTGGTTGTCGCGCGTGAGGCCCTGCAGTAGCGTGTCCACGGTCTTCTCGTACTCGCCGATCAGCGCGCGCTCCATGCGCCGCTCTTCGGTGCGGCCGAAGACGTCGAGCGCGGTGCCGCGCAGGCCCTTCAGCTTCGCCAGCACCTTGAACGCGCGCAGCATCCACGGCCCGAACTGCATCTTGCGCGGCTCGCCGGTCTGGGGGTCGGGTTTGGCCAGCAGCGGTGGCGAGAGATGGAAATTCAACTTGTAGTCGCCCTCGAACATGCCCTCGATCTTCTTCAGGAAGGCGCCGTCGGTGTAGAGCCGTGCCACTTCGTACTCGTCCTTGTAGGCGAGGAGCTTCGCGTAGTAGCGCGCGACCGCTTCGGTCAGCTTCGTGCCGCCGACCTTGTCCTGCTCCGCGGCGCGCACCCGCTCAACCAGCGCCTTGTAGCGGGCAGCGTAGGCCGCGTCCTGGTAGCCGGTGAGGAACTTCACGCGCCGCTCGAGCAGCTCATCGAGGTTGCGCGAGAAGTGCTCGCCCAGTGCGACCACCTCGGCCGGGATGGCAATGCGCCGCACACGCTCGAGGTCCACCGCTGCGCGCCGACCCCACACGAAGCTCATCTTGTTGAATTCCACCGCCACGCCGTTCAGCTCGATGGAACGCTCGATCGCCTGGCGCCCGAGCGGCACCCAGCCCTTCTGCCAGGCGTAGCCGAGCATGAACATGTTGGTGGCGATGGAGTCGCCCATCAGCGCGGTGGCGAGTTCCGCCGCCGGCACGAACTCGGCATTGCGTTCGCCGCAGGCCTGCGCGATGTCGTGCTGCAGGTCAGAGCCGGGCAGTTGCCAGTCCGGGTTCTTCACGAACGCGGCAGTGGGCGAAGTGGTGCCATTGACCAGTGCACGTGTCTTGCCGGCGTCCATCTTGTCGAGCGCGTCGCTGCTCCCGCTCACCACCAGGTCGCAGCCGATGACCAGGCGCGCATCGCCCGTGCCGAGACGCGCGACGTGTACCTGGTCCGCGCTCGAAGCGATCTTCACGTGCGACATCACCGCGCCGTACTTCTGCGCGAGGCCCGACATGTCGAGCACCGACACGCCCTTGCCTTCGAGGTGCGCCGCCATGCCGAGGATCTGCCCGATGGTGATGACGCCAGTGCCGCCAATACCAGTGATAAGCACGCCGCAGGGCTCGGCGAGCGAAGCGGGCACTGCTTCGGGCAGCGCCGGAAAGTCGTCGCCAGCCGCGCGCGCGCCGGACTTGCCTTTCTTCATCTGGCCGCCTTCGACGGTGACGAAGCTCGGGCAGAAACCCTTCACGCAGGAATAGTCCTTGTTGCAGGTGGACTGGTTGATGGTGCGCTTGCGGCCGAACTCGGTCTCCAGCGGCTCCACCGACAGGCAATTGGATTTTGCGCTGCAGTCGCCGCAGCCCTCGCACACCATCTCATTGATCACCGCGCGCTTGGCGGGATCGGCGTAGGTGCCGCGCTTGCGACGCCGGCGTTTCTCGGAGGCGCAGGTCTGGTCGTAGATCAGCGCCGACACGCCGGGTTGCTCGCGCAGCTCGCGCTGCACGGCGTCCAGTTCGTCGCGGTGGCGGATGGTCACGCCCGGCGCCCAGTCGGTTCCCGCAGGGTACTTCTCCGGCTCGTCGGTCACGATGACGATCGGTTTTACGCCCTCGGCGGCGATCTGGCGCGAGATGATCGCCGGGTCGAGCGGCCCGTCGTGGTGCTGGCCCCCGGTCATCGCCACCGCGTCGTTGTAGAGGATCTTGTAGGTCATGCTGACTTTGGAGGCCACCGCGGCGCGGATTGCGAGCAGCCCCGAATGGAAATAGGTACCGTCGCCGAGGTTGGCGAAGATGTGCTTTTCCTCGGTGAACGGCGCCTGGCCGACCCAGGTCACGCCCTCCGCACCCATGTGGGTGAAGGTGGAGGTGCTGCGGTCCATCCACACCGCCATGAAATGGCAGCCGATGCCGGCGGTGGCGCGGCTGCCCTCGGGCACGCGCGTGGAGGTGTTGTGCGGGCAACCGGAGCAGAAATACGGCTGGCGTATGGTGGTGACGCGAGGCTTGGCGAGCGCCTTCTCCTTGAAATCGAGGAAAGCGAGCCGCTCCTTGAACTGCGCGCCGAGGCTCGCCGCGAGGCCGAGCTTCTCCAGGCGCTTGGCGATGGCGCGCGCGACCATCGCGGGGTTGTGCTCATAGTGCGCAGGCAGCAGCCACGTGCCGGCGGGCTGGCCCTCGGCGCGGCTCCATTCGCCGTTATCGTCGAACTTGCCGACCACGCGCGGCGCGCGCTTCGAGGCTTCCCAGGAGTAGAGCTCTTCCTTGATCTGGTATTCCATCAGCTGGCGTTTTTCCTCGATGACGAGGATCTCCTCCAGCCCCTGCGCGAAGCGCCGCGCGCCCTGAGGCTCGAGCGGCCAGGTCATGGCCACTTTGTACACGCGCAGGCCGATGTCGCGCGCCACCTGCTCGTCAATGCCGAGGTCGGCGAGCGCCTGCATGGTGTCGCCGAAGCTTTTTCCCGTGGTGACGATGCCGAGCCTGGCGTTGGGCGAGTCCCACACGATGCGGTCCAGCCCGTTGGCGCGCACGTAGGCGAGCGCGGCGTACACCTTCCAGTAGAGGAGCCGCGTCTCCTGCTCCAGGAACCCATCCGGCCAGCGGATGTTCAGGCCTTCCTGCGGCATGGCGAAGTCCGCGGGCAGCTTCACCTGCACGCGCTCCGGGTCCACCATCACCGAGGCGCCGGATTCGACCACGTCAGTGACGCACTTGAAGCCGATCCAGCAGCCCGAGTAGCGGCTCATGGCGTAGCCGTGCAAGCCGAAGTCGAGGTAGTCCTGCACGTTCGAGGGGTTGAGCACCGGGATGCAGCAGGCCTTGAGAATGTGTTCGCTCTGGTGCGCGAGCGTGGAGGACTTGGCCGCGTGGTCGTCGCCCGCAAGCACCAGGACTCCGCCGTGTTTCGAGGTCCCCGCCGAGTTGGCGTGCTTGAACACGTCGCCGCAGCGGTCCACGCCAGGGCCCTTGCCGTACCACATGCCGTAGACGCCGTCGTATTTCGCGCCGGGGAACATGCCAACCTGCTGCGTGCCCCAGAGGGCGGTCGCGGCGAGGTCTTCGTTGACGCCGGGCTGGAATTTCACGTGGTGCGCCGCGAGGTGCTTCTGCGCGCGCCACAGCGCCTGGTCGAGGCCGCCGAGCGGAGAGCCGCGGTAGCCCGAGATGTAGCCCGCGGTGTTCAGCCCCGCGCGCCGGTCGCGCTCGCGCTGCAGGAACATGAGGCGGATCAGCGCCTGCGTCCCGGTGAGGAACACGCGGCCCTTCTCCAGCGTGAACTTGTCGTCCAGCGATACTTCGGCGAGCTTGGCAGGATCGACTGGTGCGTTCATCGGCTTGCCTCCGTTAGCGCGGTTCTAACACATCCTCAGACAGCGGCGGGCGCCTTGATCCGGCCCGCGGGCGGGTTCCCCGCAGGCTGATCCCAGTATGGCTCGGGGCCGAAGGACTCGGCGAGAAAATCGATGAACACGCGCGTCTTCGCCGGCAGGTGGCGCCGGTGCGGGTAGACCGCGTAGATGGCGACATCGGTGCCGAAATCGTAGCCGGGAAGGAGCGGCACCAGCGAACCGTCCTCGAGGTGCTTGCGCACATCCCAGGTGGATTTCAGCGCCACGCCAAGGCCCGCCACCGCCCATTCGCGCAGCACTTCCCAGTTGTCGCAGGCGTAGCGCCCGGTGACGCGCACGGAGCTGCGCTTGCCGACAGGGCTCTTGTACTCCCAGGTCATCGCGAAGCCATGTTCCCAGGTAGTCACCAGGCAGTTGTGGCTGGCCAGGTCCGCCGGCGCCTGCGGCTCGCCATGCTCGCGCAGGTAGGCAGGGCTCGCGCACACGACGCGCCGGTTGGGCGCGAGCTTGCGCGCGGCCAACGACGAATCCTTCAACTCGGCGATGCGGATCGCCAGGTCGAAGCCTTCCTCGATCAGGTTGATCGAGCGGTCGGAGAGCGACAGCGCGAGCTCGATTTTCGGGTAGCGCTCGGCGAAGCGCGGCACCAGCGGCGCGATGTGCTTGTGGCCGAAGGAGGCGGGGAGGGCCACCTTGAGCACGCCTTGCGGTTCGACGCGGCGCGAAGTGACCGCGGCATCTGCTTCGTCGATCTCGGCGAGGATGCGCGTGCTGGTCTCGAAGTAGCTGGCGCCCTCATCGGTGAGGTGCAGGCTGCGGGTGGTGCGGTTGACCAGGCGCACGCCGAGACGCTGCTCGAGCCCCGCCAGGGTCCGGCTGACCACCGCAGGCGACACGCCGAGCTCGCGCGCCGCCGCCGACAGGCTGCCCGCCTGGACCACCTTCGAAAACACCAGCATTTCGTGCACTACATCACGCATTTGGCAGGCTTGGCCTTTGCGCTTTACGCAATAGAGTTTTGTGATTCTCCGCTATTCTAATTCCACAAGCAAAGCTGTATATTTGCTGCACCGCACTAGAAACGGACCAAGGAATCAGCATGAACGCCTATGAAATCGAGCAACTTGAAAAGCAGATGAAAGCCGAAATCCGGCTGGCCTTGCCCTATGCGGCCTGGGCCGAAATCGCGCGCAGCGCGCGCCAGGAACGTGCCCGCTTCGTGGGCAAGATGATGGCGGATTTCTTCGCCGGCGCCTTCGCGAAGCTCATGGGCGCCGCGCGCCAGATCCGCAGCACCGCGGCTGCCTGCACCGGCGCCAGGCTGCGTCACGATCACTGAAAGATTAGGCAGGCCCCGCCGCGGTTTTCTCCTCCCTCCTCCTCCGCGGCGGGGCTGCGCCTATTCGGCCTGAGCACCCACGTTCAGCCAGGCCGATAGCGCGCGATTTACTTCCAGAGGTTTCTCCAGCGTAGACAGATGGCCGCAACCGGGGAGCGCGACGAGCGTCGAGCCCCGGATGGCAGCGGCGATTTCCTCGTGCCGGTCGCGCGGGGTGAGCACGTCGTCCTCGCCGTAGAGGACGAGCGTCGGGCAGCGGATCTTCCACAGCGTGTCGCGCGAGTCCGGTCGGCCCAACAGCGCCTTCTGCTGGCGCAGGAAGGCGTCCTTGCCGACATTTTTCGCCATGTCCCTGACCAGTGCGACCAGCGGCGCATCCGCGTGCCGAGCACTGCCCACGAAAAGAAACAGCATATGGTCGCTTGCGCTCGCGAACTCGCCCTTCTCGGCGAGTGCATTCAACGCGAGGCGCCGCTCCCTCGCCTCGGGCGATTCGGGGATCGCCTGGGTGTCGAGCAGCGCGAGCCGCTCGATGCGCTCTGGCGCCTGGCGCATGACCTCCATCGCCACGATGCCGCCCATCGACAGCCCGGCGAGAGCGAATTTCGGAAATGGCGCTTCCGCCAGTACGCACTTCGCCATCCCGGCGATCGAGTCGTGACGCGTCAGGTCCGCCACCCACGGCTCGATGCTCTGTCCGAGCCCCACTACCTGGGGCCGCCAGAGCTGCGCGTCGCACAGCAGCCCGGGGAGAAATACCACTGGAGTCTTCACGAGATCATCTGCTCACTTTCTGCAACATCTGCTCAGGCAGCGCGCATGATAGGCGCTCGCCACGAAGCGCAAAAGCGCGGCGCGACGTATTCGCGGATAATGATCACTGCCGCACCCTACGGAGTTTCGCGATGGGACGTCCGGAAAAGATCCGTCTAGGCGACGTCCTCGTCGCGCAGAAGGCGATCTCGCAGGACCAGCTGAAAAGCGCGCTCGAGCAGCAGAAAAAGAGCGGACGCAAGCTCGGCCGCGTGCTGATCGAGCAGGGGTTCGTCAACGAAGAGCAGATCTGCGAGGCGATCTCGCGCCAGCTCAATATCCCCTTCATCAACCTGAAGTTCTACAACTTCAACCAGGACGTGGTGCGACGCCTGCCCGAGGCGCAGGCGCGGCGCTTCCGCGCCATCTTGCTGGAGGACCGGCGCGCCAACATGCTGGTCGGCATGGCTGACCCGACGGATCTTTTTGCCTACGATGAGCTGGGGCGGATTCTGCAGCGCGAGATCGAAGTGGCGGTGGTCAGCGAAGCGCTGCTGCTGCAGACCATCGACCGCGTGTACCGCCGCACCGAAGAGATCAGCGGCCTCGCCAAGGAGCTGGAGCGCGACATCGGCGACTCCTACGTCGATTTCGGCGCGCTCGGCGCGGGCGTCGGTGCGGAAGAAGCGCCGGTGGTCAAGCTGCTGCAATCGGTGTTCGAAGACGCGGTGCAGGTGAACGCCTCCGACGTGCACATCGAGCCGCAGGAAGGCAAGGTGCAGATCCGCTTTCGCATCGACGGTGTGCTCAATCCGCAGACCGACGCCGACAGCCGCATCGGGCCCGCGCTGGTGCTGCGCCTGAAGCTGATGGCGGGGCTGGACATCTCGGAAAAGCGCCTGCCGCAGGACGGGCGCCTGAACGTGATCGTGCGCGACCAGAAGATCGACGTCCGCATGTCGTCCATGCCGACGCAATACGGCGAGTCGGTGGTGCTGCGCCTGTTGAACCGCAAGGCGACGCTGCAGCGCCTGGACCGCCTCGGCATGCCGGGCGACATGCTGCAACGCTTCAATGAGCTGCTGAAACGCACCGCCGGCATGATCCTGGTCACGGGCCCGACCGGCAGTGGCAAGACCACCACGCTCTACGCGGCGCTGGCCGAGCTGAATACCGTGGACCGCAAAATCCTCACCGTGGAGGACCCGGTCGAATACCGCCTTGCGGGCATCAACCAGGTGCAGGTCAACGAGAAGATCGACCTCAGCTTCGCGCGCGTGCTGCGCTCGACCCTGCGCCAGGACCCCGACGTGCTGCTGATCGGGGAGATCCGCGACCAGGAAACCGCGCAGATCGGCCTGCGCGCGGCGCTCACCGGGCACCTGGTGTTTTCCACGCTGCACACAAAGGACGCGGCGAGCACGCCGATCCGGCTGGTGGACATGGGCGCGCCGAGCTACATGGTGGCGACCTCGGTGCATGCGGTGATCGCGCAGCGCCTGGTGCGACTGATCTGCGAGAGCTGCACCGAGGAGCGCGACCCCGACCCGCAGGACGGGCGCTGGCTGGAGGCGGTGCTGGGATCCGGCTGGGCCGGGCGCAAGTACCGCCACGGCCGCGGCTGTTCGCACTGCAATGGCACGGGCTACGCCGGACGCACCGGCGTGTACGAGATGCTCGAGATGACGCCCGACCTGGTGCGCGCGGCGAACAAGGCCGACCCCAACGCATTCATCGATGCGGCGCGCGTGCACCTCAAGGGGCGGACCCTGACCGACCACGCCATCGCGCTGGTCGCCGCCGGGCGCACCACCGTAGCAGAGGCAATCAAGGTCGCGGTGCAGGTGGAGGACTGATGCCGGCGTTTGCCTACCGCGGTCGCGACGCGCGCGGCGGGCTGGTCACCGGCAGGCTGGAAGGCACGAGTTCCGGCGCCGTGGCGGACCAGCTGTTGGCGATCGGCGTCACCCCGGTGGAGATTGCTCCCGCAGGCGAGAGCGTCGCCTTCGTCGCCCCCGAGTGGTGGCGGCGGCTGTCCGCGCCGGCAATTTCGGACGTCGACGTCATGCTGTTCTCGCGGCAGATGTACACGCTGCTCAAGGCGGGCGTGCCGATCCTGCGCGCTCTTGCCGGGCTGCAGCAGTCGGCGAACAATGCCTCGCTCGCCAAGGTGATCGGCGACCTGCGCATCAGCCTCGACGCCGGGCGCGAATTGTCGGCGGCGATGCGCAGCCATCCACGCGTGTTCAACCCGTTCTACATCAGCGTCATCCGCATCGGCGAGACCACCGGCAATCTCGACCAGTCCTTCAACCGCATGTTCGAGTACATGGAATTCGACAAGGAGATCCGCGATCGCATCAAGGCCGCGGTGCGCTACCCGATCATCGTGCTGGTGGTGATCGCGGTGGCCGTGGCGATCGTCAACTTCGCTGTCATCCCCGCCTTCGCCAAGATCTTCGAGTCGCAGAAAGTGCAGCTGCCGCTGCTCACGCAACTGCTGGTCGGCACGTCGAACTTCTTCCTGGCGTACTGGCCGGCGATGCTGGTCGGGCTCGTCCTGGCGGTGCTAGGCGGGCAGATGTATTTGGGCACGGAGCAGGGCCGCTACCTGTGGGACCGCTGGAAATTGCGCATACCGCTCGCTGGAACGATCATCCTGCGGGCGACCCTTGCGCGGTTCGCACGCGGCATGGCACTCGCGATACGCGCCGGGGTGCCCATCGTGCAGGCCATGTCCGTGGTCGCGGAGGTGGTGTCGAATGCGCACATGGCGCTGCGCATCCGCAACATGCGCGACGGCGTGGAGCGCGGCGAGACCGTGCTGCGCACGGCCACCGCAGCCGGAATTTTTACCCCCGTGGTGCTGGAAATGATCTCGGTAGGCGAGGAGACCGGCGAGCTGGACGACCTGATGACCGAGGTCGCCGACATGTACGAGCGTGACGTGGATTACGAGATCAAGAACCTGGCGGCGAACATCGAGCCGATTCTGACCATCGTGCTGGGCGTGCTGGTGCTGATCCTCGCCCTCGGTGTGTTCCTGCCGATCTGGAACCTGGGCAACGTCATGCTGAAGAAGTAACCGGGCGCAGCCCGGGCCTTTCGTGATACCCGCCAACCGTCAGCGCAATTACCTGCAGTCCGGCCTTTACGTCGCCATTTTTGGCGTGCTGGCGGCGGTGCTGCTGGAGCGACTGCTCACTTACGCTGAGGTTGCTGAAAAGGCTGCGATGGAGGCCACGGTCAGCCGCCTGCATACAGCGCTCTATGCAAAGGTGGCATACCTTGCTTTGCGGGGGGAGTATCCGGCGATCGACGCTCTGACCGAGCAGAGCCCATTCGCGACGGGAGACATGAAATCGCCGAACTACCTTGGCGTATTCGACGGCGTTCCTGACGGAGGCGGCGAAGGCGGCAATTGGTTCTACGACCGCGTGCGGCACGAGCTGGTCTACGTGCCGAATCTCAAGCGCCACTTTTCGAGCGATGGCCGTCAAGATGCCCCTGCTTTGATCCGTTACCGCATCGAAATACTGAAGGCTTCGAAATACACCTACACCGGGGTGGCGATCAGACCTGTCAATGCAGTCAGATGGGAGCCAGCGTCGTGACAATTCTCACGTCATTTCTAGTATCTTGGTCAGAACCGGTTGACGCACATTGACAAAGCCCGTTTGCAGGCCGTTGCAGGGCAGGTTAATATTGGATTGTTAGATATAAAAACCGAGAAGGAAGGACTCGCCATGCGAAAAGTGATGCAAGCAGGTTTCACCCTGATCGAACTGGTGGTGGTGATCGTGATCCTCGGCATCCTGGCCGCGGTCGCGGTGCCGCAGTTCACCAATATCGCCAATGACGCGCGACTCGCGACGCTCGACGCCGCATGCGGAGCGCGGCAGTCCGGCGCCGTACTGCTTTTCGCCTCCGTCAAGGCCGCGTCGACCATCGCCGCTATTAACGCTTTCACGACCACGTCCCCGAACATCGTCCTCGGTGGAACCTGCGCCTTGCCGATTGCAACCGATGCGGCGGCGGTTCCGCCTGCGAGGGCCTGCGGGACGCCGATTCCAATTGGACTTTGTACGTAGTTGAGCGGCCTGCATCATTGCTTGCCCTGATCAGAGCAGGGTGGGAACAGCGCCGGTAGTCGGTTTGCCGGCGGACAAGAAGGGGAGCTATGCGGCTCCCCTTTTTTTTCTGTCTCTCGCCGCTGTATGCGCCGGTTCGCGCTTCGGTTTTGTGACGCCCTGGGCAGCGGCGGCGGCGCTGCTTGGGCTCGCAGCCTGGGCCGGGGCGGCCGGCGAGGGCTTGTCTAGATCCGGGCTCGCTGCGGCCGTGTCCTGCTACGCATTACTGGTGGTGCTCAACACCATGCTCGTGAGCCCCGCGTACACCCCCGCAGGGCTCTTTAACCCGCTGCTGGTCGCGCTGGCGTTCGCCGCCTTCCGGCGCTTCGACGACCTGACCGAGCGGCGAGCGGCCTTCGCGGGGCTTGCGCTGGGAGTGATCCTCGCTGCGTGGGGACTCGCGCAGATCGGCGCATTGGGCGTGGCGCGAGCGCATGCCTTGTTCGAGACACCGGCGACG
This sequence comes from uncultured Enterobacteriaceae bacterium, assembly GCA_964631735.1. Taxonomy (GTDB): domain Bacteria; phylum Pseudomonadota; class Gammaproteobacteria; order Burkholderiales; family SG8-39; genus JAABQT01. Next base: position 12,248 of record CAZVZV010000248.1, on the reverse strand, counting down.
TACGCGGCCGTCATCAACCTGCTGCTGGTCCCGCTGCTGGCGCTGGTAATAACCGGGCGGCGCGCCGCGCCGCTGCTCGCGGCAGGAGTCATTCTTGCGGTTGCCATGTTTGCGGCCGGCAGCCGCGGTGCCTTTTTCGGGCTATCCGCCGGCTTGGTGGTGGCGGGCTTTCTTGCGGTGCGCGCGGGGATGCTGCGGCGGCGAGGCATGGCGCTGGCGCTTGCGCTGCTCGCCGCCGGCTGGATCCTGGCGGCAGGGATGCGCGCGCTGCCGTGGTCAGGCCCGGCCGGATCAGGCGCAGAAGCGCTGCCGACTACGCAGGAGCAGGCTGCGTCTTCCCAGTCGCGTCTCGAACTCTACGATTTGTCCTGGGGCGCTTGGCTGGAGCGTCCGCTGGCGGGGACGGGGTACCTGACGTTCCGCTACGTGCTCGAGCAGGGCCGCGCAAAGGTGCCGAGCTACGGCGAGTCGCTCGAAACCTGGTTCGTGCACAACGATTACCTGCAAACACTGCAGGAGCTGGGACCGCTCGGCCTGACGGCGCTGCTTGCACTCGTCGGGTTGCCCGCCTGGCTCGGCTATCGACGCATTCCCTTGCTGCCGGTAGACCGGCGGGAAGCGCCGCTGGCGGCGGTTGCCTCGCTGGCGGCAATGGGGTTCCATGCGTTGGTCGACTTTCCCTTCTACATTCCCGTTTGCCTGGTTCTCTACGGCGCCCTGCTGGGCTCCCTGGATCGCAGGCTGGGGCAGGGGAAACCAAGGTCCGCACCGCGTCTGCATGCAGCTTCGTGGTTTCGCGCCGCGCGCACCGGCTTTTTTCTGCTGGCCAGCCTCATTCTGCTGCGGCCAGTGGTCGCAGAAGCCGCAGCAGAATGGGGCCTGAACCGCTCCGCAGGCGGACACTCGCAGAGCGCGGCGTTCTGGCTGGAAGCGGCCCGGCGCTTGGAGCCTGCCGACTGGCGCTATTATTGGTACGCAGGACGATTCTGGGATGGGCAAGCTGCGGTCTCAGGCAGGCGCGAAGCCGCGCGCCTTGCGGCCCAGGCTTATGCCTCGGGGTTCGAAGCGAACCGGCTGGAGGTCACGAACCTGCTGGGGAAAATCACTGTGCACCGCCGACACGGCAGCTTGCTCGAAGCGCCGGCAGATATCTTCACGCAGGCGACATGGGTGGCGCAGGCGGAAGCGCTGGCGCCTTTCAACAACGCGGTGCGCCACGAGCGCAGGCTGCTGGAAGCGGCGAAATGACGCTGCGCTTTGCCCGCGGCTATTCGCTTGCCGAACTGGTGATCGTGATCGTGATCGCCGCGATCCTCGCCGCGATCGCCATTCCGCAGTTCAACCAGAGCGCGATTGACGCTACCTGGTACCACGAACAGGTGCGCGCTGGCGTGCGCTACGCGCAGCGCACAGCGGTGGCGCAGCGGCGCTGCATCTTCGTTTCCGTCACCGCCCCGCAGGTGGCGCTATTCGACGGCGGCACCAATTGCGTCATCACCGCGACGCCGGTGGTCCAGCTCGCCACCGGCCAGGCGGTGGTCCTGGTCGCCCCCGCGGGAGTCGTCCTCAGCCCCGCACCGAACAACTTCTGGTTCAACGGCCTGGGCCAGCCGAGCGGCGCCACGGGGATCACCGTCGGCAGCCGCAGCATCGTCGTCAACGCCGAGACCGGCTATGTCCAGTAGATACGAACGCGGCCTGTCGCTGATCGAGGTGGTGGTCTTCATCGTGGTGCTGGGCATCAGCCTCACGGGCATGGCGATCCTGTACAACCAGCTGACCCTGGCAAGCGTCGATCCGGTGGTGCGCAAGCAGGCGGTGGCGATTGCGAATTCGCTGATGGAGGAAATCCAGTTGCGGCCGTTCACCTACTGCGACCCGAACGATCCGCTGGTGTTCACGGAGACCAGCGCGGTGGGGTGCACGGCGGCCGCCACTCGCGAGTCAGCGGTAATCGGTCCCGAAGCCGGCGAGACGCGCTATGCCGATCCGCGCTTTGACAATGTCAGTGACTACAACGGTTTTGCGATGGCGGGAAGCATTCAGGACATCAATAACGGCACGATCACGGGACTGGCTGGTTACTCGGCCTCGGTAGCGGTTACCAATGCGGGAGGCGATTTTCCCGCAGCGGTTCCCGCCAACGACGCACTTCGCATCACTGTCACTGTGACCGGCCCCGCCAACGTTCGCGTCGTCCTCGGTGGTTACCGATTGCGCTATGCGCCCAATTCGCCCTGAACGCGGCGTCACGTTGATCGAACTGGTGGTGGCGATGGTCATCGTCGGCATCATCGTTGCGTCCGTGGTGTTTTTCATCAATCCGCTGCGCCAGAGCACCGACCTGGCGCTGCGCGCCGAGCTCAGCGATGTCGCCGACAACGCGCTGCAACGCATCGGCCGCGACGTGAGGCTCGCCCTGCCAAACAGCGTACGCGTCGATTCCACCACCGTGCCTGGGTCGGTGTTCCTCGAGTTCATCGCCGTGCGCACTGCCGGGCGCTATCGGGCCGAGGGCGGCGGGCCGATCATCGCCGGCAACTGCCCGACCGACGGCTCGGGTGTGCCGGACAGCGATCAGCTGGTGTTCGACTCGGCCGACACTTGCTTCACCACGCTGGGCAAGTTGCCGGACACCGTAGCGGCGAACGACCAGCTGGTGCTCAACAACTACGGATTCGCAGACCAGAATGCCTACCAGACAGCCGCCATTCTGAATCGGGTGACCATCACCAGTGTTGATACCTCGCAAGCGAACCGGGATCGCATCAATTTCGCGTCGACCACTTTCCAGCGAGCGCTGCACGATTCCCCCGGCAGGCGCTTGTTCGTCATCTCCGGCCCGGTGACCTACCGGTGCAACATGACTACCGGGACGATCACGCGTCACGACGGTTACGCGCTGCAGTTGGCGCAGCCGACAGCTTTCGGCGCCGGCTCCCTGATCGCGGAGCACGTTCTTGTCGGCACCGGGTGTTCCTTCGACTATGCCAACGTGGGCCCGCAACTGGGCCTGCTCACCATGCGCATCACCCTGCGGCGCCAGCTGTTCGAGGGTACCAGCGAAACTGTGAGCCTTTATCACGCAGTTCACGTGAACAACGCGCCATGACCCGATCCTTGCGGCGGGTACGCGGCTTCGCCTTGATTCTCGCGGTGTTCCTGATCGTGTCACTGGCGACGATCGGCGCATTCCTGCTTACGGTATCCAATGTTCAGGTCGAAACGGGGGTCATGGACGAGCAGGGCGCGCGCGCCTATCAGGCCGCTCGAGCCGGACTCGATTGGGGGGCCTATCAGGCACTGCGCAACGCCGGCGGGGCATTCGCCACCACCAACTGCGTGGCAGGCGCCGGGGGGGCGGCACAGGATATTCCCCTGCCCAATATTTCCCCCGACCCGGCCAATATTTTTCGCGCCCGGGTGACTTGTCAGTTGTTCGGACCGGAGACCGAAGGCGCTACCCCGGTGCGCACCTACCGCATCACTTCCACCGGCTGCAATCAGGCCGATTGTTCGGTGGCTCCTGCAGGCCCCAGCTCGGTCAATCGACAGCTGCAGCTCACGGTCACCAACTGAAAGCAGAAAAACTGGATAAAGGGCAAAATCGGACTCTTGCGGAGAAGTTGAAGCGAGGGCAGGAATGAAATGGCCATTTGCGCGCCGTACGCGTGAGCCGGGATGGCTCGTCGTCAGCCTGCAGCCGGCGGAACTGAGCTTTGTGCATGGCCGGTACGCGCCGGGTGGGGGGTCGCTGGTCGAGCGCTGCGGCACTCACGCGCTCGAAGGCGAGTACCAGGGCGTCGAACGGCTGGCGAAAGAACTCGGCTTCGATCGCTACCAGTGCTCGACGCTGCTCGCGCCCGGCGAGTACCAGATGCTGCTGGTCGAGGCGCCCAACGTGCCGCAGACCGAGTTAAAGACCGCGATCCGCTGGCGCATCAAGGACATGCTCGAATACCACGTCGACGATGCGACGGTGGATCTGCTCGAGGTGCCGCGCAATCCCGCCGGCGGCGAGCGCGGCCATTCGATGTACGCGATCACCGCGCGCAACGAAGTGATCCAGAGCTGCATCGGCCGCTTTGAAGCTGCGCGCATTCCCCTGTCGGTAATCGACATCCAGGAGACCTCGCAGCGTAATGTCGCCGCATTGTTCGAGCGCGACGAACGCGGCCTGGCGATGCTCTATCTCGGCAACGACCAGGGCCTGCTGACCATCAATTTCCGCGGCGAACTGGTGTTCGCGCGCCGCATCGAGGCCGGCATGCAGGCGTTGACTTCCGCTTCCGGCGGCGCACGTGATGAACAGTTCCAGCGCATCCTGCTGGAGCTGCAGCGCACTCTGGATCACTTCGACCGGCAGTTTGCCTACGTCCCCATCGCCAAGCTGATGCTGGCGCCCGATCCAGGGGAGACGGGGCTGCTGGAGTACCTGGCGGCGAACCTGGATGTCCCCGTGGAGCGCGTGCGCTTGTCCGGGGCGATCGGCTTCGGTTCGCGCGCGGAGCTGAAGCCGGACGAGGAATGGCGACTGTTCCACTTGATCGGCGCCGCGCTGCGCCACGAGTCGAAGGCGTTGTGAGGCGGGCGGCATGAGCCAGCAGATCAACCTGTACAACCCGCTGTTCCTGCGCCAGGAGAAGTACTTCTCGGCGCGCACCATGCTGCAGAGCCTGGGCCTGATTGCGCTTGGCCTGCTCGCCCTGTACGCCTATGCGCTGGTGCAGACGCGCGATCTGGAGAGAGTCGCCGGGGAATACTCGCAGCAGCTTGGCGCGCAGCGCGACCAGCTGGTCAAGCTGAGCGGGCAAGGCAGCAGCAAGCTGCTGCTGGAGGAGGTTGTGAGGCTGGAGACGGTGCTCGCTGCCCGCCGCGGCGTGCTCGATGCGCTGCAGGGAGGCGAACTTGGGAACACAGACGGATTCTCGCGCTACTTCGCGGCATTTGGCCGGCGCCCGATGCGCGGTGTGTGGCTCACCGGCTTCAGCGTAGGCGAGAGCGGCAACGAGTTCAGGATTCGCGGCCGGGTACTGTACCCGGATCTTGTCCCGGCCTACCTCAAGGCGCTGAACAACGAGGAGGTGATGCGTGGCCGGCAGGTGGTCGAGCTGAAATTGGCCGCCCGCGACGAGTCGGCGGCGCGCGGCGCGCAGGTTTCGCCTGGCCCGGCGCGTTTCGTGGAGTTCGACCTTTCCGCACTGCGGCGCATTGCCGAACCAGCTGCGCCCGGCGCCAAGGGAGGCAGGCCGTGAAGGCGTTGCTCAGACGCTATGCCGAGCGCATTGATGGCGCAACGTTGCGCGAGCGTGCGCTGCTTTTCGCAGCGGTATCCCTGGTGCTGGTGTTCGTCGTCAACGCAGTGCTGATCGAGCCGCTGCGCGCCAAGCAGCGCAGGTTTGCCGCTGAAATCACTCGGCAGCAAGGGGAGCTGCGCACGGTGCAGACCGAGGTGCAGCGGCTCGCGCAGTCGCGTGCCGCCGACCCGGATGCGCAAAGCCGCAAGCGGGCGGCCGAGGTGGGCGTCGAACTGGCGACGCTTGAGGCCAGTCTCGTCGAGCAGCAGCGCCGCTTCACTACGCCCCAGCGCATGCGCGAGGTGCTCCAGGAAATGCTGGAGCGCGACAGGCGGCTGCGCCTGGTGGACCTGAAAACGCTGCCGATCACGAATCTCGCCGGCACCCAGGGGCAGGCGGGCCGGAGCATCTTCCGACACGGAGTGGAACTGACCTTGTCCGGCAGCTACGTCGACCTGTACGCGTACCTCGCCGCGCTCGAGCGCAGCTCGAGCCAGCTGTACTGGGGAAGGCTGGAGATGTCCGTGTCCGCCTACCCAGTGGTGACGTTGAAGCTGACGGTGTACACGTTGAGCTTCGACAAGGCGTGGCTGGTGGTATGACACGCCTGCTTGCCTGGTGCCTCGGCATTTCGTTCGCCGGACTGGCGGCAGCCCAGAGCGCGCCATTCGCAGATCCGACGCGGCCGCCGGGCGCCGGCGCAGAATCCGTGGCCGAGGCAGCGGCGCCGGCGGCCGAGCGGCTGACATCGGTGCTGATCTCGCCTACGCGCCGCGTCGCCGTGATCGACGGCAGGGCCATTGCGCTCGGTGGCAGGGTCGGCACTGCCACGCTGGAGTCGGTCACCGAGAGCACGGTGGTGCTAAGGTACGCGGACCGCAGGGAAACATTGCGGCTGATGCCGGGCGTGGACAAACGCGAGCGGCGCGTGGCCGACGCCGCGCGTTCCGCACCGGCGGCCAGTGAAAAGGGAAAACCCCGATGAAGCGACCGATCGCATCGATGTGCCTGCTGTTTCTTGTCGCGGCCTGCATGTCGCCGCCTCGACCTGTGGACGTCGATCCGACCATCAGAGCGGAAATGCGCGAGGCGCTCGCTGGCGGCAAGGCCGGTGCCGCGGCGCCGCTGCCAGACCTGGCCCTGCTGCCGCCGCTGCGCATGGAGATGCCGAGCGTCGAGGGACGTCCGATCGACCCGCGGTTCGACTTGTCGGTGAACAATGCGCCCGCCCAGCAGGTGTTCATGTCCATCGTCTCGGGCACACGCTACTCGATGCTGCTCAACCCCGAGGTGAGCGGCACGATCTCGGTCAACCTGAAGGATGTCACCATCGAGGAGGCGCTCGATTCGCTGCGCGAGTTGTATGGCTACGAGTACCGCTTGCAAGGCACACGCATCTTCGTGCAGGCGGCCGGCCTGCAGACCAGGACTTATCAGGTGAACTACCTGGTGGGCCAGCGCCGCGGCTCCAGCGAACTGCGGGTGCAGTCGGGCTCGCTGACGGATTCTTCGGGCCCCACCAGTCCGCCGTCGGCGGTGTCGGCCGCCGCGCCGCTTCCCCCGTCCCCTTCTAGCCAGACATTTGGCGGCGCGGCGCCGCGCTCGCTCGACAGCACGCGCGTGTCGACCAACACGCTGAGCGATTTCTGGAGCGAGCTGCGTGTCGCGCTCACGTCGATCGTTGGCAGCAGCGGCGGGCGCAACGTGGTCGTCACGCCGCATTCCGGCATCGTGCTGGTGCGCGCGTTCCCACAGGAGCTGCGCTCGGTGGAACAGTACCTGCGCGAGACGCGCCTGGCGGTCGAGCGCCAGGTGATGCTCGAGGCGAAGATCATCGAGGTAACGCTGTCTGATGCTTTCCAGTCGGGCATCAATTGGGCGCTGTTTCGCACCAGCGCCAGCCCGCGCGGCTCCATTGGTCAGTTCGGCAACGACACGACGCTGGGCATCAGCGGCAGCAGCCCTACCATCAGCAGCGGCCCCGTGACGGCGAACCCGGGGCTGGGAACGATCGCCGCTGCCTCCACGCAGGCGGCGGGCAGTGTGGGGGCGGTGTTCGGGCTCGCAGTCCAGACCTCCAATTTCGCTGCACTCCTGACTTTTCTGGACTCGCAGGGTACGACGCAGGTGCTGTCCAGCCCGCGCATCGCCACGCTCAACAACCAGAAGGCGGTGCTCAAGGTCGGCACGGACGAGTTCTTCGTCACCAACGTAGCCACCGTCACCACCACCACTGGCACCACGACCCAGCAGACGCCGACCGTCACGGTGGCTCCCTTCTTCTCCGGCATCATGCTCGATGTCACGCCTCAGATCGACGAAGGCACCAGCATCACGCTGCACATCCACCCCTCGATCAGCGAAGTGACGGAGAACCGCACCGTGGTGGCGCTCGGCGGGTCCATTCCGCCGATCGTCCTGCCGCTGGCGAGGTCCGCGGTGAACGAGTCGGACACCGTGGTGCGGGTCACCGACGGCAACATCGTCGCCATCGGCGGGTTGATGAGCATGGTCAAGCGCGACAACCGCACCGGCATTCCGGGCGTGGCGGACGCCAACGTGCTGCTGCGCAATACCGATGTCCAGTCGCGCAAGCGCGAGGTCGTCATCCTGCTCAAGCCGACGATCATCCGCAACGACCTCAGCTGGCGCCAGGACCTGCGCGACGCGCGCGACCGCCTCGAGCGCTTCATCCCCATCCGCCCTGCGGAGGGGGCGAAGCCGCAGTGAATTATCACCGGCACTTCGGCCTGCGCGAAGCGCCGTTCGGCATCACGCCGGACACGAGTTTCTTCTACGCTTGCCGCAGCACGCAGGAAGCGCTTAACACTTTACTGGTCGCGGTGAGCAACGGCGAGGGCTTCATCAAGATCACCGGCGAGGTCGGCACCGGCAAGACCCTGCTCTGCCGCAAGTTCCTTGCCACGCTGGACGCGGGCTGGGCCAGCGCATACCTGCCCAACCCGAACCTCGAGCCACGGGCGTTGGTGCTGGCGGTGGCCGAGGAACTGGGGGTAAATGCAGAACCCGGTGCGGACCAGCACCATCTGATGCGGGGCATTGCGCGGGCGCTGCTCGAGCACGCACGCCAAGGCCGTCGCGTGGTGCTGTGCATGGACGAGAGCCAGGGCATACCGCTTGAGACGCTCGAAACGATGCGTCTGCTTACTAATCTCGAAACGGAAAAGAGAAAGCTTCTGCAGGTCGTATTGTTCGGGCAGCCGGAGCTCGACCGCCGCCTGGCTTCAGAGTCGATTCGCCAACTGCGGCAGCGCATCACCTTCCAGTACGACCTGACGGGACTCGACAGCGAGGAGATTGGCGCCTATGTCGAGCATCGGGTGGCGATCGCCGGACATACCGGTGCGCCGCTATTCAACCGTGGCGCACTGCGCACGCTGCACCGTGCCAGCCGTGGCGTGCCGCGGCTGGTCAACATCCTCGCGCACAAGGCGTTGCTGCTGGTGTACGGCGAAGGCGGCCGCTACGCCGCGCGACGTCACGTGCACGCCGCAATCGCGGACACGCCCGCAGCGGGACCACAACGCGACTGGTGGTGGCTGCGGCTTCGTAACGGCGGCGTGGTGGAACAGGATCCGCGATGAGCATCATCAACAAGATGCTGCAGGAACTGGATCGCCGGCACGCGGGCGCCAACTCCCAGGGACAGGCGCGGCACCCGGAGGTGCGCGCCATCGCGGCCCCGCGCTCGGGGCATGAATGGTTCTGGCGTTCCGTTGCCCTGCTGATGCTGATCGCCGCTGGCTGGACGGTGTGGCTGGTGTTTCAGTTGCAGCCACGCTCCGTGGCCACGGATCTTGCCTACCGCGCGAGCGAGAACAGCCGCCGCCGCGCACCGGTCGCACCGGAAACAGCGGCCGTGCCGGTCGCGGCTCCCGCAAGCGTTGCGCCAGTGATCGCCGTGACGAAGCCTGCGCCCGAGAAGCTCGTCGCGCCGATAGAGATCTTGAGGCTCGCGCTGACCATCGACACTCCGCTTGCGCCACGCGCCAGGCAGTCCATGAAATCCGGACCCGCAGGCAGCGGCGTTTCCCAGGTCGAGGCGCCTCCGGCCAAGTCGGCAGGGGCGACGGTGGCGACATCGTCGCGCGTCGAGAAGCGCGATCGGCCAGGCGTGCCGGGCGAGCGGGCCGAGGCTGAGTACCGTCGCGCGGGGTCGTTGCTCAATGCCGGGCGTGTTGTCGACGCGGAGGAGGCGCTGCTCGCCGCGCTCGCGGCCGACCACGCGCACCAGGCGGCGCGGCAGACGCTGATTGCGCTATACATCGAGCAGCGCCGCATCGAGGACGCGCGCCGCCATCTGCAGGAAGGCCTCGCGGTGAATCCCGCCTATGCGCCTTTCGCAGTGGTGCTGGCGCGCATCCACGTCGACCGGCGCAACTACTCCGGCGCACTCGGCGTGCTGGAACAGGCGAGGACGGCAGGTGAAGGCAGTGCGGACTTTCACGCCCTGCGCGGCGCGGTCCTGCAGCGACTCTCGCGCTATGGCGAGGCGGCCGACGCCTATCGGAAAGCGCTCGGCTTGGGCGTGCAGACTGGCGCCTCCTGGGTGGGACTGGGCATTTCCCTCGAAGCGCTTGATCGCCGTCCTGAGGCGGCGGAGGCATTTCGCCGCGGCATCGCCACTGGAACGCTTGGCGGCGAGGTGCTGGCCTACGCCGAGCAGCGCGTGCAGCAACTACGCTGAATCAGGCCGCGCTCGACGCCCCTTCGCTGATCTGCTCGAGTCGGTAGCCGTAGTTGTAGATCGGCACTACCCGGAACCCGGTTTCGACGCGCAAATCGAGTTTTTTGCGCACCTGGCTGACATGCGTGTCCACGGTCCGCGTAATGAGATCACCGCTGCGCCCCCAAACCGATTCCTGCAGGTGGCCGCGCGACAGCAGGCGACCGACGTTGCGGAACAGGACCACGGTCAGTTCGAATTCCTTAGGCGTCAGATCGATCTTCTCGCCGTTGCGCCGGATCTCCCCGCGCGCGATATCGATGTCGAACGGCGGAAATGAAAGGCGCTTTTCTTCCTCTCGCGGATAGGCGCGCCGCAGCAGGGCGTGCACGCGCGCAAGCAATTCCTGGCGCCGCGCCGGTTTGACCATGTAGTCGTCGGCGCCGTTCTCGAGCGCAAACACGATGTCCTGCTCCGAGTCGCGCACAGTGACGAACAACACCGGCACCGTCCTTGACACATTGGTGCGCAGCCACATCAGCACGTCGGCGCCGGACACGTCAGGCACCTGCCAGTCCAGCACGAACAGGTCGAAGCTCTCTCGGCCGGCGTGCTTCATCGCCTCCCGGCCGGCGATATAGCCGTGCACGTCGTGCCCGTCCTCCACCAGCCAGCGCTTGAGCAGCGCCAACTGGTCCGGATCATCTTCGAGAATTGATATCCGCATGTGGGGTCCCTGTGCGCGCAATCATACTGCTGGATCCCGGCCAGCCCAAGCGGCGTGTGGCAGAATTCCCCATCCCCGAGGACCCATGCGCATAGCCCTGCTGGGCGGCGGCACCATTGCCCGCCTTGTCCTTGAACACCTCCAGCGCGGGCAACTTCCCGGTGTCGAGGTAGTGAGCCTGGCGGGCCGCAGCGTCAACTCCGGCGGCGCGGCGCTGGCACGGGAGTATGCGGTGCCCTTCGTAGTCGGGCGTAACGCATTGCTGGCGACGGGCCCGCAAGCGGTGGTGGAGGCCGCCTCGCACGAGGCGGTGCGGCAGCACCTGGTGGCGCTGCTCGAAGCGGGCGTCAGCGTGGTGGTGCTCTCGGCAGGCGCGCTTGCCGACGATCGACTGCGCGAAGCAGCCGAGCGCGCCGCGCACGCCAGCGGCGCAATGCTCTACGTCCCTTCCGGCGGCATCGGCGGGCTGGACGCACTCAAGGCGGCTTGCGTCGCCGGCGTAGACGCGGCGAGCATCCGCGTGGCGAAGCCGCCGGCCGCCTGGAAGAACATTCCCTACGTCGATGCCATGGGCCTGGACCTTGATCGGCTGGCGCGGGCGCACACGCTGTTCGAAGGGCCTGCACGCGAAGGCGTGGTGCACTTTCCGCAGAACGTGAACATTGCGGCGGTGCTGGCGATGGCGGGCATCGGCTTTGACCGGACGCGCCTGGAAGTGGTGGCGGACCCGGCGCTGACACGCAATACGCACACCATCCGTATCTCCGGCAAGACGGGCGTCATCACCGTAATCCTCGAGAACGTGCCCTCGCCGGACAACCCGAAAACCGCATGGCTCGCCTGCTACAGCGCGCTCGCCGCGCTGCGCTCGCTCGGGTCCGGCGTTCGCTACGGTACGTAAGCCCTTGACGGGTTTGGCGAGCGCTCCAGGCGCGCCGAGCGCCACTGCTTTGCCGCCCCCGCAGGCAGTTTCACTCGCCAATCCTTGACTAAGCGGCGGAAAACTCACATAATTTCCGGTTTTCGCCGGAGGGGTGCCCGAGCGGCTAAAGGGGGCAGACTGTAAATCTGTTGGCCTTGCGCCTACGTTGGTTCGAATCCAACCCCCTCCACCAGTATTGCGGGCGGTACAGGCGGCGTGGCGGTGCGAAAATTGTGAATTGGTTGGCGAGGAAAGCAGGCGGGTGTAGCTCAATGGTAGAGCAGAAGCCTTCCAAGCTTATGACGAGGGTTCGATTCCCTTCACCCGCTCCAACAGAGGGATTCGGCCCATGTAGCTCAGTGGTAGAGCACTCCCTTGGTAAGGGAGAGGTCACGCGTTCAATCCGCGTCATGGGCACCAGGGATAACGGCAACACGGCAACAATACCTAGAGACAGTTCGATACCGGAAGACAGTCATGGCCAAAGCCAAATTTGAGAGAACCAAGCCGCACGTGAACGTGGGGACGATTGGGCACGTGGATCATGGCAAGACGACGCTGACGGCGGCGATGACGCACGTGCTGGCGAAGAAGTATGGGGGTGAGGCGAAGAAC
>CAZVZV010000247.1:0-1135 GCA_964631735.1 uncultured Enterobacteriaceae bacterium | reverse complement strand
CGTACGCAGAGCCGCCGGCATTCTTTCGCCGCCCAACAAGCCGCTGAAGCTGCCGGCCGCGGGCTTCAGCTGCGCGGATCGCATTGCTCGACACGGGTCGTGGTAGAATCCCGCGCGGCCGCAGCTTAGCGGCCATCCGTTGGGCGGCGACGACAACTTTAGCTCTGGAGGGACTACGATGAACGCGGGCGAGACAGCGGTTTTGACCGGCGGGAGGCTCGAAGCGGTTTTCTGCGAGTTCGTCAAGGAACTGAGGGCCTTCATCTTAAAGCACGAAGTTTCATACGAAGAGTATCACCGAGTGCTCGAGTTTCTCGCCGAGGTCGGCGTGGCCGGCGAAGTACCTCTCCTCATGGACGTGTTCCTCGAGACCATGGTTGACGAGGTCAACAACGGTCGGAGGCCTGGAACGGCGAGTTGCGTCGAGGGTCCGTACTACGTCGCCGGGGCGCCGCTCCTCGAGCCGCCCTATGTACTGCCGCAACGCCCGAACGAGCCCGGAGAGATCCTGCTGTTCTCTGGTAACGTGCGATCCACGCACGGAATACCCCTGGTCGGAGCGACGCTCGATCTCTGGCAGGCAGACGCAGGGGGCCGGTATTCGCAGTTCGACTATCAGACGCCTCGATACAATCTCCGCGGGCGCCTCCAGACGGACGAGCAAGGTCGCTTCGAGGTCCGAACCGTCGTGCCGGCGTGCTACGAGATTCCAAAGGCAGGTCCCACAGGAAAGCTCCTTGCCGCGCTCGGTCGCCACGCGTTCCGACCTGCACATTTGCATGTGAGGCTGGGCCATGAGGGATTCGAGGCGCTGACGACCCAGCTCTACATCGCTGGTGATCCATGGATCGACTCTGACGTTGTCGGTGCCGTCAAGCCATCCTTGGTGACAGAACTGAGGAAGCACGACTCCCCGGCCGACCTCGAAGCTCACGGATTGAAGCGACCCTACTTCACCTTGAGCTATGACTTTGCCCTCGCACCGCGAGCCGCGTGAGGAGATCTGGTGACCGTGCTGCCGATCTGCCGCGTATCCCGCCGCCCAACACGGCGCTGGAGCGGACCGCCGGGTAACCGGGCGTGCTTCATGCGAGCGCCAGGGGCCGCCGGCCGCTCAGCGCCAGGTCGTTGGGCG
>CAZVZV010000246.1:0-18012 GCA_964631735.1 uncultured Enterobacteriaceae bacterium | reverse complement strand
CTCACGCCGCACCTCGCCGGCAGCACGCGCGAATCGCGCGCGCGCGCCAGCGTGCGCGCCGCCGACGAAACGCTGCGCATGCTCGCGGGCGAAAAACCGAGGAACCTCGTCAACCCGGAGGTCTGGCATGCCCGCCGATCTGAAAATCTCTGAAATCAAGGCCTATCCAACCTCCTTCCTGGTGGCGCCGCAGGACCGCGTGGCGCTCGGCATCGGCACCGCCATCAAGCGCGATGCGGTGGTGGTGAAGGTCACCACCGCGGGCGGCCTGGTGGGCTGGGGCGAATCGCACCACGGGCGGGCGCATACCGCGGTAGCGAAGCTGATCGAGACCACGCTCAAGCAGCTGGTACTCGGCATGGACGCGGCGGACGTAATCGGCGTGTGGAAAAAGATCTACGACAAGCAGCTCGCCAGCCACGGCATGGGCGCGGGCACCTGCCTCGCCATGAGCGGAATCGACATGGCGCTGTGGGACATCCGCGGCAAGGCAGCGGGCATGCCTTTGTACCGATTGCTGGGTGGATCGAGAAAGGCCATCCCCGCCTACGCGGGAGGGGTTTCCCTCGGCTACCAGCCCCCGGCACAGCTCCTGCAGGAACTGCAGAAAAGCCTGGATGCCGGCTACAAGGCGGTAAAGCTGCGCGTCGGTGATTCGCCGAAGAGGGATCTGGAGCGGATTCGAGCCGTGCGCAGGGCCTGCGGCGAAGACCTCGTGATCCTCACCGACGCCAACATCGGCTACAGCGTCGAGGATGTGCGCCAGGTGATGCCCGGCATGGACGAGCTCAACGTCGCCTGGCTGGAAGAGCCCTTCCCCGCGCACGATTACCGCAGCTACCGCCTCGCCAAAGGTTTCGGCCGCACGCCGCTCGCGGCCGGCGAGAACCACTACACGCGCTTCGAATTCAATCGAGTGATCGAGGACGGCGCCATCACAATCCTGCAGCCGGACCTGTCCAAGACCGGCGGCATCACCGAAGCGTTGCGCATCGCCGCCATGGCCTCCGCGCACAAGCTGCCGATCCACCCCCACAGCTCGATGACCGGGCTGAATCACGCCGCCTCGATCCACTTCCTTGCCGCCATCGACAACGGAGGCTATTTCGAAGGCGACGTATCCAAGTCGAACAAATTCCGCGATGATCTGGTCTCGCAGCCCTACGCCGTGGACAAGGACGGCAACGTCTGGCCGCTGCAGGGGCCCGGCATCGGACTGGAAGTGAATGAGGACTTTCTCGTGAAGCATTCCGCCATCGAAGGACCCGGCTACATCTGACCATGAAAAAACTCCTGCTTGCCCTGCTCCTCGCCGCACCGGTCGCCGCGCTCGGCCAGGCCCAGCAGTGGCCTGCCAAGCCCCTGCGCTACATCGTGCCGTTCCCGCCCGGGGCCTTCAACGACACGCTCGGGCGCACCATTTCCGCCGAACTCTCCAAGAGCCTTGGCCAGCCAATGCTGGTGGACAACCGGCCGGGCGGCAATAGCATCATCGGCACCGAGGCGGCCGCCAAGTCGGCGCCCGACGGCTATACCCTGTTCGGCGCCGCGCTGCCCTTTTCGGTGATCCAGAGCCTGTACAAGACCTCGTTCGATGTCACGAAGGATTTCGCGCCGATTACGCTCGCCGGGTTTTCAGCGAATCTTCTGGTCGCCAACCCGTCCTTTGCGCCGAACAGCGTGCAGGAACTCATCGAGCACGCGCGGCGCAATCCCGGCAAGATCAATTACGGCTCGTCCGGCAACGGCACCTCGGTGCACCTGTCCATGGAGTTGTTCAAATCCATGACCAGGACTTTCATGCTGCACATTCCCTACAGGGGCAGCGCGCCGGTGGTGACCGATCTCCTCTCCGGCCAGGTGGACGTCATGTTCGACAACGTCCCCAATGTCATCGGCCACGTGCGGGCCGGCAAGATGAAGGCGCTCGCGGTCTCCACCGCGCAACGCTCGGCGCTGGTGCCGGAGGTGCCGACGGTGGCTGAAGCGGGCGTGCCTGGCTACGAGCTCTCGGTATGGTTCGGCGTTCTTTCGCCGGCCGGCACGCCGCGCGACATCGTCGGGCGGCTGAACACGGAGATCGTCAGAGTGCTCAATTCCACCGACGTGAAGGAGCGCTTCGCCAAGCAGGGCGTTGAAGTGCGCACCTCGACGCCGGAGCAATTCGGCGAATTCCTGCGCTCGGAGGTCGGGCGCTGGGCCAAGGTGGTCAGGGACGCGGGCATCAAGGCCGACTAGCGGCCTTCCAGTTCGCGCAGATTGAAGCGGGCCTGGATATGCTCCGGGTCAAGCTCGAGCGCGCGCGCGTAGGCGCCCCGCGCTTCGTCGCGCCGCCCCTCCAGCTGGTAGGCATAACCCAGATTATTGAACGCGCGCGCCGAACCCGGGGATTTGCGCACCGTATCGCTCCACAGCGCGACCTCGGAGCGGTAGTCCTGGTTGCGCATCACGGTGGCGTAGGCCAACCCCAGGCTCAAAGCAAGCAGCAGCGCCACGCGCGATTTCGGCAACCAGGCAATGGCCAGCCCCGCCAGGGCCAGCGGCCCGATCGAGGCGAGGTACAACTGCCGGTCGTTCACCGCATCGAGCCGCGGCAGCAGCGAATTGGTCGGCGCGAGGTGCAGGAAGAACCACAGCAGCGCAAACGCGAACCACGGCTGGCGGCGCAGGAGCGCAAACCCCACCCCGATCGTCGCGGCAAGAACCACGGCGCCGGCCGGCGCGGACGGCTGCACCTCGGGATCGATATTGGGCGGCAGCGCGAGGACCAGCAATCCGGCCAGGCGCGCGACCGCCCCGATCTGCAGCAGCGCCTGCTCGCCGAAACTGCGCAGGGCGAGGCTTGCCTCGAGCATTTCCCGGTAGCGCGGGATCCCCGCCATCAGCGCGATGCCCGCGGCGAGCACCAGCCAATGCAGCGCCTGCCGGCGCAGGTCGATGGGCCGCCGCGGGTCGATGGCGTCGCAGAGCAGCAACGCGAACGGGAGCGTCACCGCCACCTCCTTCGTCGCCAGTGCAGCGGCAAACAGCGCGGGCGATATCCAGCGCGGGCCTCCTCGCAGGTAGGCGAACACGCTGCCGAGGTAGAAAAAGGCCATCAGCGATACCGAGCGCCCGGAGATGTAGGTCACCGCCTCGGTGTTCACCGGGTGCAGCGCAAAGAGCATTGCGCCGGCGAAGGCGGCGAGTCCTGCTTCCTTGCATCCGAGCCTTTGCCAGATTTCCTGCAGCAGCGCCCACACCAGCAGCACGTTGGCTGCGTGGAGCGAGACGTTCACGGCGTGGAAGGCAAGCGTGCCGCCGTCGCCCGCACTCCAGCTCAAGGCATACGACAGCTTGAGCAGCGGCCGGATGCCCGGCATCGAATCCCACCAGGCCGCGAGCGAATGCACCGCGCCCTGGCGCACGATGACGTTGTAGTCGTCGAACTGGAAGCTGCCGAGAAAGGCGTTGGCGTAGGCGGCGAGCACCGCCGCCAGGAGCGCACTAGCGCGCAAGCGCGCGTTCCAGAATGGCGTGCGCGTCCCACCAGCGGTCCCGCGCGCCCAGCATCACCAGCAGCACCTTGCGGCCGTCGCGCTCGGCGAGCACGATCAGATTGTGCCCAGCGCGGCGCGTCTGCCCGGTCTTCACGCCGACCACCCCGGCAACGTGCTCGATCAGCACGTTGGTGTTCTTCACACGGAACACGCGTTCGCGGCCCGCGGTCGCCACTTCCACCTGCGGGCGCCCGACCAGCGCGGCGATCTGCGGCCGCGCCATCGCCTCGCGCGCCAGGAAGGCCAGGTCGCGCGCGGAAGTGTGCTGATGATCCGAGTCGAAGCCGCAGGGGTCGCCGAAACGTGTCGCGCGCAGGCCGAGCTTTGCGGCGCGCGCGTTCATGCGCGCGATGAACGACTCGACGCTGCCGCCGCGAGTGGCGAGCGCGAGGCAGGCGTCGTTGGCGGAGCCGACCAGCATGGCTGCCAGCAGCGCGTGCGCCGGCAGGCGTTCGCCTTCGTGCAAGCCGAGGCGTGAGCCGCGCGCCGCTGCCGACAGCTGGCTGACCGCCACCTCGTCGTCCAGGCGCCCCTCTTCCACCACCAGGAGCGCGCTCATCAGCTTGGCGAGGCTCGCCGGGGCGCGGCGCGCATCGGCGGCGCGCTCCCACAGCGGGACGCCGTCGACCATCACCAGGTAAGCCGCGGCCGCCCCGGGAAACGGATCCGGCTGCGATTGCGCCGGAGCGCTCGCGAGGGCCAGCAGCGTGGCCAGCGCGAGGCGAGCGAACACCTTGCTCAGCGGCCGAACAGTTTGCGCAACTGGCTGGCGCCTTCCTTTACTGCGTCGGCCGCACTGGGCGTGGCGGCGGCGCCAGGCTTCTGTTGCGGCGCCGCAGCTGCGGCGGGCTGCTCGGCGCCGCGGCTCGCGTACCTGCCGCAGACGTCCTTGTACTCGGAGGCCATCACCGCGGTGTAGCTGCGGCCGGCGCAATGCTCCGCGGCGATCTTCTTCGCCTCCGCCGGGCAATGCTCGCCCACGAAAGCCCAGTCGCGACCGCCCATGGCGCCCTGGCAGGCTTCCGCGAGGACGGGCTCGGTCTTCACGCCGCAGAACCGGGCGGCCTGCTCCCAGCCCTGGCCCCGCAACCCCTCCTGGCTCATGGCCTTGCGGTATCCGGCCGGGGTGCGCATCGACTGCGACAGCTTGGTGACGCGCGCGCAGTACTCGGCCTTTTGCCCCTTGCACATGGCCTGCTCGCCTTCGAACAACATCGTCAGGTACTTGTCCATGGACTCGCTGCACATCTGGGCCGTCTGCGCCGCGCCCGCCGCCACCATCGCCTGCACCTTCTTGGCCGGATCCTCCCAGGTGCAGCCGCCGGCCAGCTTGCCCGACATCACCGTCGTCATCTCGAAGGATTCGCTGCCGCGCTTGCCCTGCATGCGCATGCGTCCGTCCATGCTGTCCCGCGTGCGTGTCATCTCGCCTTCACCGGTCATCGGGTCGCGCCCGGTGCATTCCATCTTCCAGCTGGTCTTGTTGCCCGCGGTGCGCAGCTCGCTGACCTTGCAGTTCTTGTCCTGCGACATATTGTCGGGCTGGGTCTGGCCTTTCTTCATGCACACCGGGTGGGTGAAGGTCTGTCCCGGCATGCCGGCCATTTCCATGCGCGTGGTCATGTTCCACAGCTCGTCCGGGCCGCCCTGCGCCGCTGCGCCCGCGGCGGCGATGCCCAGCGCGGTGCCGAGAATCCAGGTGCTTGCTCGCATTGCGTTTCTCCTTGTGATCAGGCGCTGCGCATCATAGCAAAGCGTCAGACGAGTACGCGCAAAGCGCCGGGCAAGACTTCGATCTCCAGCCGGCGCGCGTCCTCGAAGGCGATCTCGCCGTCGGCTTCGACCAGCAGGGGCTCCTGCGACTCGATCAGCACGCGGCGCGCGCGCGCAAGGCGCAGCCGGCGATCGCCCCCGTGCGTGCCGCGCATGATCCTCGGCACCAGCCCGAGAATGGCCAGGCGCCCTACGCCGTCGGCAATCAGCAAGTCGAGCAGCCCGTCGTCGGCTTGCGCATCGGGACAGACGTGGAAGCTCCCGCCAAACGCGCGCCCGTTCATCACAGCTGTCATCGCCGTGGTCTGCTTGAAGGCGGGCTCATTGTCGAGTTGCAGCCGGATGTCGAGCTGCGGGTAACGTACGAGGGTCAGCACCAGCGCTCCGAGGTAGGCGCCAAGGCCGGTGAGGTAACGCGGCACCTTGGTCAGATTGCGCGAAGCGTGCGCGCCAAAACCGATGTCCATGCCGTTGGCGAAGTAGCGCGTGGCGCCGGCGACGATGCGCCCGGCGTCGAACGGGCGCGCCGTCCCTTGCACCAGCCGGTCTACGGGATCGCGGGCGGGGAGCATCTTCACGAAATCGTCGCCGCTGCCCAGCGGCAGCACGCCGAGCGCCGCGGCGCCACCCGCACGCAGCAGGCCGTTCGCCACCTCGTGCACCGTGCCGTCGCCGCCCGCTGCAACCACCACAGCGTAATCGCGCGCCGCGCGTTCTGCCAGGCCGACTGCTTCGCCCGGCTCGCGTGTTTGCACCACTTCGATGGAAGCACCGGCCTTGCGCAATGCTGCCGCCTGCCCGGGCCATTGCCGTCGCGCGCGGCCGCGACCGGCGGCCGGATTGACGATGACCAGTATCCGGCTCAAGCGCCCTTGAGAATGCCCTTGGACTTCAAAAGCGCGATTTCGCCGTCGGCGTAACCGAGGCTGCGCAGGATTGCCGCGGAATTCTGACCATGCGCCGGCGGCTCGAAGTTCGGGCGCGCGGGCTCGTGCGCGAAGCGGATCGGCACGCCGAGGTGGTCCCAGCCGCGCGCATCCTTCAGCACCATGCCGCGCGCCTTGAAATGGGGATCGTCCAGCGCCTCGGGCAGCGTGCGCATCGGCGCGAACGCCACGTCGCGGCCCTTGAACCACTCTACCCACTCGGCCTTGGTCTTCGTGGCGAAGGTCGAGACGAGGAAGTCGCGCACCGGGTCCTGCCCTCTCCCCGGCGGCAGCTCGCACAGTTCCACCAGGTCTGGCCGCCCCAGCGGCTCGAGAAGGTTCCTGGCGAACTTCAGCTCCTGCCCGGCGAGCACGATGAAGTCGTTGTCCTTCGTCTCGTAGATGCCGTAAAGCGCGTTGCCGCCCAGCGCGCGCTCTGCCTTCAGCTCGGGCTGGCGCCGCTCGGTCATCGCCGTGGCCATGTTGTTCGGCAGGCAGGCGAGCAGGCAATCGGCCATCGCCATGTCGAGGTAGTCGCCCTTGCCGGTTTCCTTCCTGCGGTAAAGCGCCATCAGCACGCCGGAGAGCGTCATCATCGAGGCGAGCATGTCGCTGTTGGCAAGCGCGGGAATGGCGGGCTTGCCGTCGCCGCCGCGGTTGAGCGAGAGGACCCCGGTCATGGCCTCGGTGGCGAGGTCGTGCGCTGCCATGTCGCGGTAAGGCCCGCTCTGGCCGAAAGCGGCGATCGAAGCGTAGACGATGCGCGGCGCGCGCTTCGCCACTTGTGCGTAGCCGATGCCCAGGCGATCGACGACCCCCGGCCGGAACGACTCGATGAGAACATCGGACTTTTCCGCGAGGCGCATCAGCACTTCCACCCCGGCCGGATCCTTGAGGTTGAGGGCGAGGCTCTGCTTGCCGCGGTGCGTGTTGGCGAAATACACGCTCACGCCGTCGCGCTTCGCGCCGATCTCGCGATTCGGCTCGCCTTCGTGGATGGGCTCGACCTTGATCACCTCCGCGCCGTGATCCGCCATGAACTGCGTAGCGAGCGGCCCGGGGAGGAAGAGGGACAGGTCGATGACGCGGATGCCTTCGAGCTTCATCAGACCGCCCCGTCCTGCCTCAGGCGCTCGATCTCGGTTTCGCCGTAGCCCAGCTCGCGCAGGAGCTCCGTGGTGTGCTCGCCGAGCTTTGGCGCGGGCTGCGCCGGCAGCGGCTCGCCGATGCGAAACGGGCTTGCCACCAGCTTGAAGCCGGGCTTGTCGGGATGGTCGAACACCTGCACGCCGCCGCGCTCGAGGAAGTAGGGATTCTCCAGAGCCTGTGCCATGTCGAAGACGGGTCCGCAGGGGACCGTGCCACGCAGCGTCTCCAGCCATTGCGCGGTGGTGCGCTTGCCGAATTCGGCATCGAGGATCCGCGTCAATTCGTCGCGATGTTCGCGACGCGCGGCGAAATCAGGATACTTTCCCTTCAGGTCGCCCCGGTTGAGCTTGTCGCACAGCAGCTCCCAGAAGCGCTGCGTCTGCGCCATGAGGAAGATCCAGCCGTCCTGCGTGCGATAGAGCTGCGAGGGCACGATGAACGGGTGCGCGGAGCGCGGCGCGCGCGCCGTCACCAGCTTCTCGTTCAGGTACCAGGCCGCGGGGTAGTTGAGCTGGTGCATGGCGACGTCGTAGAGCGAGACGTCGAGGTCTCGCCCGCGCCCGGTGCGGCGCGCCTCCAGGATCCCGGCGAGCAGCGCTAGCGCGCAGGTGGTACCGGTGGAGTAGTCCACCACCGACAGGCCCATGCGCGCGGGCGGCCCGTCGGGCTCGCCGGTGAGCGAGAGCCAGCCCGCCTCGCCCTGCATCAGGTAGTCGTAGCCCGGCCAGGATTTCCTCGCGCCGTCGCGGCCGTAGGCCGACAGGTGTGCGCAGACGATTTTCGGGTTGGCGCCCGCGAGATCCTGGTAGGTGATGCCGAGCTTCTCCGGCTGGTCGCCGCGCAGGTTGCCCATCAGGCCGTCCGCGGAGGCGGCGAGCCTGAGCAGCACCTCGCGCCCCCGCGGGTGCTTGAGGTCCAGGGTGAGCGACTTCTTGTTGCGGTTGATCGCCTGGAAGAAGTGGCTGTCGTGCTCGCCCAGGAAATACGGCCCCACGGCGCGCGACACGTCGCCGCCACTTTCGCGCTGTTCGATCTTGATCACCTCCGCCCCGAGGTCGGCGAGGTGCGCTGTGCCGAAGGGGCCCGCGCCGTAAACCTCCACCGCCACGATGCGCACGCCCGCGAGGGGCAGCATCAGGCCGGGTTCCGCGCGATGAGCTGCTTGGCGATGATGATGCGCTGCATCTCGTTGGTGCCCTCGCCGATGCACATCAGCGGCGCGTCGCGGTAGTAGCGCTCCACGTTGAACTCGGTGGAGTAGCCGTAGCCGCCGTGGATGCGCACCGCTTCGATGCTGTTCTCCAGCGCCGCCTCCGAGGCGAAGTACTTGGCCATGCCGGCCTCCATGTCGCAGCGCTCGCCCGCGTCGTAGGCGCGCGCGGCGCTCTCCACCAGGAGCCGCGCCGCCTCGCAGCGCGTCGCCATCTCGCCGAGCTTCAACTGGATCGCCTGGTGCTCGCAGATCGGCTTGCCGAAAGTCTTGCGCACCTGCGCATAGGCCACCGAGTCCTTCAACGCGGCGTTCGCCACGCCCACCCCGCGCGCCGCCACGTTGATGCGCCCGAGTTCCAACCCGCCCATGGCGTGGTGGAAGCCCTTGCCCTCCTCGCCGCCGATCAGGTTCGACGCCGGGACTCGATAGTCCTCGAAGATCAGCTCCGCTGAGTCGATGCCCTTGTAGCCGAGCTTCTCGAGCTTCTTCGAGACGCGAAAGCCCTTGCCTTTCTCGGCGAGGAACATGCTCATGCCCTTGTGCCGCGGCTGCGCGTTCGGGTCGGTCTTCACCAGCAGCGCGAAGCACGAGCCCTTGATGCCGTTGGAGATCCAGGTCTTGCTGCCGTTGATGACGTAGCCGTCGCCGTCGCGCACCGCGCGCGTACGGATGGCCTGCAGGTCGGTGCCGCAGTCGGGCTCGGTGAGCGCGAGCCCGCCGCGGATCTCGCCGCTCGCGAACTTGGGCAGGAACTTCTTCTTCTGCGCTTCGGTACCGTAGCGCGCCACCGCGGCGGCCATGATGAGGTGCGAGTTGAAGATGCCGGTGAGCGACATCCACACCTCCGAGATCTGCGCCACGATCCTGGCGTAAGTGGAGGCCGGCAGGCCGAGGCCGCCGTACTCCGGCGGGATGGTGGCGCCAAACAGGCCCAGTTCCTTCATGGTCTGGACCATGGCTTCCGGATACTCGTCCTTCCTCTCCAGTTCGCGCGCCCTGGGCCGCACGTCGCGCTCGAGCCATTTGCCGATTGCGTCGAGGATCTGCGTTTCTTCTGCGCTGTTCATGGGCGCTTGGGGACCAGTACGGATCGTTTGAAGGTCATCACCGTGGTGCCATCCTGCTTCCAGGCACGTGTCGCCACGGTGACGATGCCCTGAGTGGGGCGGGACTTCGACTCGCGCTTCGTCAGCACCGTGGACTCGGCGTACAGCGTGTCGCCGTTGAACACCGGCGCCGGCAGCGCGATGTCGGTCCAGCCGAGGTTGGCGACCGCGCGCTGGCTCACGTCGGCGACGCTCATGCCCACGACTATGGCGAGCGTCAGCGCGCTGTTGACCAGCGGCTTGCCGAACTCGGTCTTCTTCGCGTACTCCTCGTCGAAGTGGATCGGGTGCTGGTTCATGGTGAGCAGCGTGAACCAGGTGTTGTCGGCCGCGGTGATGGTGCGGCCGGGCCAGTGCTTGTAGGTGTCGCCGACCGCGAAATCCTCGTAGTAGCGGCCCATCCTATTTCTTGCCCGGCGGCGGGCGCTTGTCGATGAAGGCGTCCATGCCTTCGCGCCCTTCCTCGTGCGCGAAGCTCGAAGCGATGACCTGCCCGGCGAGCTCGTAGGCCTTCTCCAGGCCCAGGTCCATCTGCTGGTAGAAGGCGCGCTTGCCGGCAGCGAGCGTGGCGGGCGGCTTGGCGGCGAGCTTCGCCGCCAGCTCCGCGGTCGCCGCATCGAGCTGGTTCGCCGGCACGACCTTGTTGACCAGGCCCCACTGCATCGCCTGCTGCGCGCCGATTGGGTCGCCGGTCAGCAGCATTTCCATGGCGTGCTTCCGCTGCAGGTTGCGGCCCACGGCGACGCCCGGCGTCGAGCAGAAAAATCCCCAGCTCACGCCTGAGGTGACGAACTTTGCGGTGTCGACGGCAATGGCGAGGTCGCACTGGGCGACAAGCTGGCAGCCTGCAGCAGCGGCCGCGCCCTGCACCTTGGCGATCACCGGCTGCGGCAGCCTCGGAATGCTCTGCATCATGCGGCTGCACTGGGCAAACAGCGCCTCGATTTTCGGCAATTCCTTCAGCGCGCGGATCTCCTTCAGGTCGTGGCCGGCGCAGAAGCCCTTGCCGGCGGCAGCGAGCACCACCACGCGCACACGGGGATCCTTGGCGATGTCGTCGAAGGCATTCTGCAGCGCCTGCAGCATCGCACTCGTCAGCAGGTTCATCTGCTGCGGCCGGTTCAGGGTCAGCGTGGCCACGCCGTCGCGGTCTTCACGCAGCAGCACCGGTTGCTCGACTTGCGGCACAGCGCTCATGGCTCGCTCCTCACTCGATGGCGGAGGCGGATTTCGCCTTCTCGCGCAGCATGAATTTCTGGATCTTGCCGGTGGAGGTCTTGGGCAGCTCGCCGAACACCACCGCGCGCGGCGCCTTGAACTTCGCCATCTGGCCGCGGCAGAACTCGATGAGCTCGGCCTCGGTCACCTTGGCGTTGGGCTTCAGCTCGACGAAGGCGTACGGCGTCTCGCCCCATTTCGGATCCGGGCGCGCCACCACCGCCGCGGCCATCACCGCCGGGTGGCGGTAGAGCACGTCCTCCACCTCGAGGGAGGAGATGTTCTCCCCGCCCGAGATGATGATGTCCTTGGAGCGGTCCTTGATCTTGATGTAGCCGTCGGGCTGCATCACCGCGAGGTCCCCCGAGTGGAACCAGCCGCCGGCGAAGGCCGCTTGCGTGGATTTCGGATTCTTCAGGTAGCCCTTCATGGTGATGTTGCCGCGGAACATGATCTCGCCCATGGTCTCGCCGTCGGCGGGCACGGGCTGCATCGTTTCCGCGTCCATCACCGTCAGCCCCTCCTGCATCAGGGTGCGCACGCCCTGGCGGCCGTTAAGCCGAGTGCGTTCCGAGATATCGACCCTGCCCCATTCCTCGTGCTTGGCGCACACCGTAGCGGGCCCGTAGACCTCCGTGAGCCCGTAGACGTGGGTGATGTCGAAGCCCATACGCTCCATGCCCTCGATCATTGCCGCGGGCGGCGCCGCCGCGGCCACCATCCCGCTCACCTTGTGCGCGATCCCCTGTCGCATCTCCTCGGGCGCATTGATCAGCGTCGAGTGCACGATCGGCGCGCCGCAGTAGTGCGTCACCTGGTGCGCCTTGATCAGCTCGAAAATCTTCGCCGCCTCCACCTTTCTCAGGCAGACGTTGGTGCCGGCGTTCGCCGCCATGGTCCAGGGGAAGCACCAGCCGTTGCAGTGGAACATCGGCAGCGTCCAGAGGTACACCGCGTGCTGCGGCATGCCCCAGGTGACGATGTTGCACAGCGCGTTGAGGTACGCACCGCGGTGGTGATACACCACGCCCTTCGGGTCGCCCGTGGTGCCCGAGGTGTAGCTGAGCGAGATCGCCTGCCACTCGTCCTCGGGCCACTGCCAGGCGAACTCCGCATCGCCTTCCTTCAGCAGTTCGTCGTAAGTCTTCTCCCCCAGCAGTTTGCCGCCCTGGTACTCCGGGTCTTCCACGTCGATCACCGTAAGCTTGCGCCCGAGCTGCTGCAGCGCCCCTTCGACCGTCGGTGAAAACTCCTTGTCAGTGATGAGCACTTTTGCTTCGCCGTGGTTCAGCATGAAGGCGATGGCGTCCGCGTCCAGGCGCGTGTTGAGCGTGTTCAGCACCCCGCCCGTCATCGGCACGCCGAAATGGCACTCGTACATCGCAGGCGTGTTGGCGAGCATTGCCGCCACCGTGTCGCCCTGGCCGATGCCGCGCTTTGCCAGGGCGGAGGCCAGCCTGCGGCAGCGGGCGTAGGTTTCCTTCCAGGTGAAGCGGCGCGCGCCGTGCACCACCGCGGGGCGCTCTGGATAGACATAGGCCGCCCGTTCGATGAACTGCAGGGGCGTCAGCGGCGCAAAATTGGCCGGATTCTTGTCGAGGTCTTGCTCGAAGGGATTGGACTTCGGCATAGGTGCGGGAAGTATATCGCCGGGCGCGCGCAGCAGCACCTGGCGGTAGGAAAGATCTGCGTCCTTGATGCGCAGCCGCAGGCACTCCATCACCCGCAGCCCTGCGCCGTAGCGCCTGGTTCTGTGTCGCCGCCGCGACATGGCGCTCCACCGCGAGGTGATTGAGGAACGCCGTCACCTCCGCTTCACCCATCTTACGTTAGGCCTCTTGTTGCGTGATGCGCAACACGGTATAATTCTTCAATGATTCTGTCGTTCCGGCACAAGGGGCTGCGAAAGTTCTTTGAGTCGGGAAGTGCGGCGGGCGTTCAACCCCATCACGCCAAGCGGCTTCGAATGCTGTTGGCGGCCTTGGACACGGCGAAGTCCATTGAGGACATGGACATTCCGGGGTTTCGACTGCACCCTTTGAAGGGGGAAGAACGGGGTCGTTGGTCGGTGTGGGTAAATGGCAACTGGCGCATGACTTTTGAATTCAAGGACGGACATGCCTACGTCCTGGACTATGAGGACTATCACTGATGGCCATGCACAATCCGCCCCATCCGGGCGAGTTCATTACCGAAGTTTATCTCGAGCCTAACAATCTGAGCGGACGCGAGCTCGCCGCAAAGCTGAGTGTGGCCGCCTCGACTTTGAATCGCATTCTCACTGGCGCCAGTGGCATCAGCCCCGAGATGGCGCTGCGGCTTTCCAAGGCGCTAGGCCGCTCGCCCGAGAGCTGGCTTGCGATGCAGTACAACTACGATCTTTGGCAGGCGAAGCAGCATGTGAAGCTCGGCAATGTCGGCAGAGTCAAGCTCACGGCGGCCTGACCGGCGCTTGCGGGCGACGCTCTTGCGCTGCGCACTCGTGCGCGCCTGAAACGAGGTCGCCGTAGCCGATGGTAAGTCCCGAAATAAAAGAGAAGTAGATGGCGTCCAGCAGCGTCCAGCCTTCGAGGAGTCCGATCGCGACCCCCAGGCCCAGCATGATGACCAGCAACCCGGACAGGATCGGCCAGACCACTTTCAGTCCGTTCAGCAACTCCGAGTAGAACAGCCGCCTGAGCTGGCTGTTGCTGCGATAGCCGGCTGGTTCAGCCAAGGATTACTCCCGGGATTTGGCCGCCAACGGCACTGCCGCCGGCTCGTCGAAGCCACCGCCAAGCGCGAGGTGCAGATTGACGCGCTGCGCGAGCTGCTCGCTCTGCACGCGCAGGCGCGACACGCGGGCGGAATACAGCGCCAGCTGGCGCGCCTGGACCACGCTCAGGTCGATCGAGCCGACGCGATACTGGATCAGCGCGAGCTCCAGCGCGCGTTCGTTGTCGCGCACGGCACCATCGAGAATAGCGCCTCGCTCGCGCAATGCGTTCTCGGCCGCGAGCGCGTTTTCGACTTCGCCGAATGCCCGCTGCCCGGCGCGGGCGTACTCGGCGACCGCCTGCTTCTGTTCGGCCGAGCGGATCTCGACCTGCGCGCGCAGCGCGCCGCCCTGATACAGCGGCGCGATCAGGTTGGCGCCGACGCTCCACACCGGATTGTCGCGATCTTGCAGCACGAACAACTCGCTCGAGACGTTGCTGCCTCCCGCGGTCAGGCTGATGCGCGGCAGCTGCGCCGTGCGCGCTTCGCCGACCCGGTTGAACGCCCCGGCCACGCGGCGCTCGGCGGCGACCACGTCGGGCCGGCGCTCCAGCAGTTGCGACGGCATGCCGGCCGGCGCCGGCGGCGGCATCGACGACAGGCGCGGGGCGATCTCGATCTCCGCCGCCGGATAGCGGCCCAGGAGGAGTTCAAGCGCGCGAAGCGCCTGCTCGCGCGACAGATCGATCTGCCGCAGCGTGTCGCGATAGGTGGCGACGTTGGCGCGCGCCTCCGCCACCGCCTGCTCGTTGCCGCTTCCCACGCGGTACCGGTCCTGCGCAATTTTCGACAGGGTTTCGGAGGCACGCAGGCCGTCCTGTGCAATCGCGCTCAGCAGCCCCGCCTCGATCGCCACGAACCAGCTCCTGGCCACCGTGGCGGCGAGGGACTGGCGGGCATAGGCGAAGTCGGCCGCAAGCGCCGCGGATTGCGCCTCCGCCGCCGACCTGCCGTAGCGAATGCGTCCCCAGACGTCGAGTTCCAGCGACGCATTCAGGAATATGCCTTCCAGCCCGCCGCCGCCGCCCGATTTTCCGCCGACCAGGCCCGCTACGCCCACCGACGGAAGCAGCGACCCGCGCGCTACTTTGACGTACCCGACGGCCTGCTCGACGCGCGCTGCCGCCACCTGCAGGTCGGCGTTGTAGGCCAGCGCCTCGGCCACCAGCGCCGACAACGCGGGATCGTTGAACGACGCGAGCCAGCGATCGGCAACGGGCGCCGGCTCGCCGCCGCCGGCCTTCCACGCCGCCGGCACGGTCGTATGCGGCAGCGCCTGCTTGTGCAGTTCATCCGCCGTCGGCGGCGCTTTGAGTGCGCATCCCGTCATGGCGGCCGCGAGGGCCGCTACGAGGAGCCTTTGGCGAATGAGGCGCGTGCGCATCAGTGCAGTTTCAGAATCAGGTAGTTGGTGATCGAACCGACGCGAAGGACCACCATGCGAATGATGTGGATGGCTGCTAGGTGGTCGGTGTAGATAGCCCCATCGCCCACGGCACCGGCCGCAAGGAACAACGCGCGGTCACGCTCTGCGACGTCGAACTTGACCGGGAAGCGGCCCAGCGCCTGTGGAAACGCGCCGGTCTGCGGCAGCGTGCCCGACTGCGCCACCTGCCCCTGTCCCTGCGCCCAGACGATGGAATCCACCTTTGCTTTGACGATGCGACCGGGATACATGTTGAGCGTAAATTCCGCTTCGTTGCCGGGCTCGACCAGGGTCAATTCGTTTTGCTGGTAGAGCGCGATCACCTGATAGGTCTCTTCGACGAAGCTCATTGCCGGCGCGACCGGAAACGCGGTCACGTACGAGCCGGGCCGCAATTGCACGTTGATCGCATAGCCGTTGGCCGGCGCGTAGACGGCCGTCTGGTCGAGGTTCCACTGCGCATTGGCGAGGTCGGCGCGGCTCACATCGACCTGAGCCTTCGCCGTCGCAATCTGCGCCCGTGCCACGGCGACCGATGCCTGTTCGCCATTCACCTGCCCGGACAGCTTCTGCGTGACCTGGGCCTCGTTCGCGGTCGCCGTCGCGATCTGCCCCTCCAGCTCGATCACGTTGGCTTCGGCCTGTTCCAGCGCAAATTTGTCACCCGCGCCCGTGGCAACCAGCTCCCGATTCTGCCGGACCCGCAGCCGCGCGAGTTCCAACCTAGGCTGTAGCGCCTTGACCTGTCCGCTGGCGGACTTCAGCTGTTCCTGCAGCTGCCGCGCGCCGGCTGAAGCGTCCGCCAGGCTGGCGCCGGACTGCGCGAACTTCGCCTCCTCCGCGGCAAGCTTCGCCTTGGCGACGTTGAGATCGTTCTGATACTGGGTCGGGTCGATTCGAAAGAGCAGTTCGCCTTTCTTCACCAAGCGGTTGGGCTCGACCGGCACCTCGGTCACCCGCCCCTTGACCTGCGGGATCACCTGCACGACGTACTTGATGACCCGCACGTCGGCCGACGAAGGGGCCACCACGTTGAGCGTCAGGATCAGCGCGGCCATCGCGACGATCGGGATGACCACGACGGTAACCTGGGACGTGGTATTCCACGGCAACCATTTCAGCTTGATGAAGATCAGCCAGACAAAGAACGCATAGATCGCGAGGAGCAGGGCTTCCATCAGGCGCCCCCTGCCCTTGCGCCGGCGGCCGCAGGTGCGGGCGGCACTGCGTCCAGGTCCCGGCGCAGCGCGTTCAAAGTCGCCGACAGGCTTCCCTTGGCGGCCATGGCATCGAGTTCCTCGCGCAGACTGGCCAGCTCATCCTCCTGCAGGCTTCCCGCGCGCGCCTTTTCGCCCATGCCGTGGAAATAGTCCTCGTGCTTGTCGGTGCCGTAGGCAAGCCGGTAGCCAACCGGTTTCATGTAGGCCCACAGCCAGGCCAGCGGCCACAGAATGCCGCCAAACACCAGCGACAGCAGGCACAAGGTATGGATCGCCTGCTTCTGCGGATGGTGGCGTTTCTCGGCGATCTTTTCCGGCAAAACGTGCACCAGCCAGAACAGTGCGATGGCGCCGATCGGCACAATGCAGATCACGAACCACGCGATGTAGGTCGCCGCCGCGTCCATCAACGCCGGCGGCAGGAACGATGCGCATGCCGTTGACGAAAAGCTGAGGGCGGCCAGGGCGACCGCTGTACTACGCGCAACCGAGGCGCAACCTGGCTGTTGCAATGTCATCGAGATTGACTCGCGGCTTTCGGCTGGGATGACCAATTATAAGTAGGGTTCCAGGACTTACACTACTTCCATGAGTAGCAAGAACCGGCGGCCCCCCAAAGGCGGCGCCGCAAAGCCGCAGCGCGATCCCGCCCGGCGCGCGAGTCCTGCGCGATGGCTTGCGGCCGGCATGACGCTAATTGCCGCAGTCACGGGCGCCACTTACCTGATACTCGCGCCGCGTGCCCCGTCCCCATCCCGCTCTATCGAGCAGCCGCGCGCGGAGTTCGTCGGCGCCGCTGCGTGCAGGCAGTGCCACGAACCCGAGTTCAAGGCATGGACGGGCTCGCACCATGAGCTCGCAATGCAGGAAGCGAACGCGTCTACGGTGCTTGGCGACTTCGACGATGCAAAGTTCAAGTACTCCGGCATCGAGTCGAGGTTCTTCAAGCGCGATGGCAAATTCATGGTCCGCACCGACGGGCCCGATGGCAAGCTCGCCGATTACCAGGTCAAGTACACGTTCGGCGTCACGCCGCTGCAGCAGTACCTGATCGAATTTCCGGGCGGCAGGCAGCAGGCGCTGTCCATCGCATGGGACACGCGACCGCGCAACGCCGGCGGGCAGCGCTGGTTCCACCTGTACCCCACTGAGAAGATCGACCACCAGGACCCGCTGCACTGGACCGGCATCTACCAGAACTGGAACCTGCAATGCGCCGCATGCCACTCGACCAACCTGCGCAAGGGCTATGACGCGGCCGGCAATGCCTACAAGACCACGTTCAGCGAGATCAACGTTGCCTGCGAGGCCTGCCACGGGCCGGGCTCGCGCCACGCGGAATGGGCGAAGCAGGCCCGCCCGCCCTACGCGCCGCAGAGCGACAAGGGCCTCGTCATCCTGAGAAGCCGCTGGAACGAGGCGTGGAAGCTTGCAGCAGGCGCGAAGACCGCGGAGCGCGACCAGCCGGCCGCGGACGCGCTGATGAACGTATGCGCGGCCTGCCATGCGCGCCGCTCCACGATCGCGGAGGACGGGCCGGCGGGCGCACCGCTCGAAGACACGCATCGCCTCGCGCTGCTTACACCGCCGAACTACCACGCCGACGGGCAGCAGCGCGACGAGGTCTATACCTGGGGCTCGTTCCTGCAGAGCCGGATGCACCAGCGCGGCGTCACCTGCATGGA
>CAZVZV010000245.1:0-2900 GCA_964631735.1 uncultured Enterobacteriaceae bacterium | reverse complement strand
TCATAGTTGACATCATCAACTATCCAGCGCTAGGCTGTCAACGATGGACACCGTCATCGCCCCGCGTGACGAGCGCACGCAGCCGATCCGGGTCGTTCCCGGCTACCCGCAGACCCCCTGGCGCAACCCGAAGGAGCCGTTGATCAGACGGCCGCCGACGCTCTCGGAGTTCAGCCGCCCGTTCGCCTTCGCCATGCCCCGAATCGCTTCAACGTTGGCCGAGCGCCGGGGCTTACCGCCCGCGCAGTCCGCGGGCAAACCCGCTGTACCACTGCGTCGCGCGCCATGTATGACCGTTTAGATTCTTATCTCAAGGCTGCCACTTCGGTTGCCGCTCGCAGGCCTGAATTGGCGGCGCCTTCCATGAACCCCTGGGCCGCGTAGAAGGAGTCCGTGTGCTCCCCGGCAAAAAATAGATTGCCGACTGGTTTGCCCTCGTTGCCCGCGATGGAGGTGAAATACCCAGGTGCGAGGCAGCTATAAGACCCGAGGGCAAGGGGATTTAGCGACCAGTTTTCCAGGTGCGCGCGAAACTTTCCTTGTTTATCACGCTCGGCATAGGGGAGGCTTCCTGGATAGACCTGGTCGAGATCCAGCAGAAAACGCAGCGCCTCCTGTTGTACTTTCGCGGGAAGCAAGGCAGCGCCGCGCGCGCCGCCGGAGTAATCGGTAAGGATGGCGGAGCCGCTGGTAGCGCGAGCAGGATTGGTTTCCCAGGTGATCTGATGGTTGGGGAGGTCGCTGTAAGAAGTTCCATTACTGTTGTTGAGCGCGAGCCAGGGTCGGGCGTTGAAGCCGATCATCATTTTGGAGTTGGTGCCGTATTGGAAGTTGGCAATGGCCGCGAGCTTCCAGTCTGGTAACCCGAGACTTGCATCCAACTCAACTTGCCGCAGAACAGAAAACGGTATCGCGAGCACTACCGCGTCGTGCTCGCCTTCCACGGTGCGCGAACCCGCGGCGAAGGCCAGCTGAATCCTGCCACTCGCCAGCTTGCGCGCCCGCACCAGCCGGTTCCTTGGAGAAACCTGTCCCGGAATGCGATTCGCCAGCGCCTGCGCAATGGCGTCGTTCCCTTCCACGACATGGAAGCGCTCATCGCTGAAGACGCCGAAGGGATGAAACTTTGAACGCCGATCGGCGTGAACGAAGAGCAAGAAGTTGACGCAGCTCTGTTTGGATGTCTCCAGCCCATACTCGCTGGTATAGGCTACGTCGATCACCTGTCGAATCAAGCGCCCCGCCCCACGACTCGCCAGATAATCGGACAGCGTGGTGAGATCCAACTGGCGATCCGCGTCGGAGAACTTATCCGCGGTGGGCTGACCCAGCGTACGCAGATCTGCCCGCAAGGCCGGCACGAAGGCGCGGAACTCGTCAACCACCTGGGCTTCCTCGTAGTGCTGGCCATCGAAGTAGTAGGCAATCGCGCCCGGCTCCTTGGTGACGTCCTCCAAGGTCAGCCCGAAGGCGTTGGCGAACCCTCGCAGGGTGACATGCGTGGTATCGATGAACTCCCCGCCGCGCTCCGCCACCTGTCCGGGGAAGAAATCGCGCAGCGACCAACAGCGGCCGCCAACCCGGTCGCTGGCCTCATAGACCGTAGCGGCGATTCCCTTGGCCGAGAGTTGATGCGCGCAGGCCAGGCCCGCCAAGCCGGCGCCCACGATGCCCACACCTCCACTGAATCGCGACGCCGCGTAACTCTTGGGGATAGCACCCACAAAAGGAGCTAAAACCGAGGTGCCAAGAGCGGACAGCAGTAGACGGCGGCGCCGGTCGACGCGCACTTGTTCGCGTAATTTTTCAATCGCTTCCCGAGCGGGAACGCCGGTCCTGTTGCAATGAAGGGCGAGGCTGAGCACGCGACGAAATCGTGCCATGGCGGACGTTCTTGGCATAAGTGATTCCTCCTGTTCAGTTCACCGATTCAAGCGCAAGGCCAGCGTGCTCGCGTTGCGTGAGGGAGAGGAAAATCAATCTCAGCCGCCGCGATTCAAGGCCGTTCTCGGTCGTGTTTCCTGAGCGTGCGTTGGGTGCGGGAACATTCGCAGGTGCGCGTAATAGCTCACAGCACAGTCGGATGGTGGGAGGTGTCACTGGATTGCCATCTGTTTTGGACTTTCCCTCCGCACCAAGCTACTCCGCAGCCGGGAAAGAATCAATGGCGTCAGTAACTGTCTTGCCAGTCAAGAGGCATGACAGGGATTCCAAGGCTGACCGGAGCGGGCGATCGCGTTGAGGATGGTTAGTAGTTTCCGACACTCTTCCGCCTACGACGCGCCGGAAGCCGAGCGCGGCGAAGCGCTCGATCAGCG
Source organism: uncultured Enterobacteriaceae bacterium (assembly GCA_964631735.1). Taxonomy (GTDB): domain Bacteria; phylum Pseudomonadota; class Gammaproteobacteria; order Burkholderiales; family SG8-39; genus JAABQT01. Next base: position 582 of record CAZVZV010000245.1, on the reverse strand, counting down.
CGCGCTTGGTGGCGGTGGCAACAAATTCCGGCTCGTGCTGCAGGCCGTCGCGCGCGAAGCACTCGCAGAGAGTGGCCGCGGTCATAGTTGACATCATCAACTATCCGGCGCTAGGCTGTCAACGATGGACACCGTCATCGCGCCGCGTGACGAGCGCACGCAGCCGATCCGCGTCGTTCCCGGTTATCCGCAGACTCCCTGGCGCAACCCGAAGGAGCCGTTGATCAGGCGGCCGCCGACGCTCTCCGAGCTCACCGGTCCGCTCGAGGTGGCCAAGCGGGTGAAGCTGCTCGGCGGCGACATCGCCGGGCACGGCGACAGGCAGGCGATCGGCCAGCTGATGCACCTCAAGGTGCGCGTGCTGGACGAGGACGGCGCGCCGATGGGCGGCTCGGTGGTCGAGGTCTGGCAGGCGAACGCAGCGGGACGCTACATCCACCCCAACGACGACGACCACGCGCCGGTGGACGCGAACTTCTACGGCGCGGCGCGCCTCGTCACGGACGAGTCCGGTGCGTTCGAGCTGCGCACCGTGAAGCCGGGCGCCTACCCGGTGCCGACCAGGGACGGCTGGTGGCGGCC
>CAZVZV010000244.1:0-1086 GCA_964631735.1 uncultured Enterobacteriaceae bacterium | reverse complement strand
AGTGACGTTCATCCGCAGGCGCTCCTCGCCCTTAGCGACGGCCGGGTGGATGACGGGCATCGTGTAGACCCCCGCCACATTGCAGAGTCGCGCCATTTCGACAGTAAGGCCTTCGTCTCCCAGCAGGACCGGCACGATGGCCGATGCGCCGCCGCTCACCACAAATCCCGCCTCGCGCAGGCGGCGAACGAAGTGGTGCACGTTGGCCATCAGCAGCGCACGCCTTGCCGGTCCCTCGAGATCGATGACCTCGAAGGCCGCCAAAGCGGCAGCGGCGGTGGCGGGCGGCAGCGCTGCGCTGAACACGAAACCCCGGGCGGTGACGCGCAGATAGTTGACCAGCTCATGCGCGCCGGCGATGTAGCCGCCCTGGGCTGGCACCGTCTTGCTCAGGGTTCCCATCAGCACGTCGATCTGACCTGCGCAACCGAAGTGTTCCTCGATGCCCCGCCCGCGCGTTCCGAGCACGCCCAGGCTGTGGGCCTCGTCGACCATGAGCAGCGTATTGGGATGGCGATCGCGTAGCGCCAGGAGTGCATCGAGCGGCGCGATATCGCCGTCCATGCTGTAGACCGCGTCGACCACAATCAGCTTGCGCGCGTTGTCGGGGAGACAGTGTAGCCGGTTCGCAAGGTGCGCCATGTCGTTGTGCCGGAACCGCATGACGTCAGCGCCCGAAAGCAGGCAGCCGTCAACGATGCTGGCGTGATTGCGCCTGTCGCAGAGCACGTAGTCGCCCTTGCCCACCAGCGTCGCAATGACCGCCTGATTGGTCATGAAGCCGGAGCTGAAGGTGATCGCTGCCTCCCGCCCGAAGAACGCCGCGATCCCGGACTCGAGCGCTTCGTGGATCTCCAGGTTGCCGCCGAGAAGCCGCACGCCGTGCGTGCCCGTCCCGTAGCGCTTGATCGCGTTGCATGCTGCCGCATCGATGATCGGGTGGCGTAGCAATCCGAGATACGAATAGGTGCAGAAATTGAGCTTGCGGGTGCCTTCACTGTGCACCCAGGCGCCATCGTATCCTCCGATGCACCCGCCGAGAAATCGGTTTGCGGGCAGCAGGCTGCGAACCCGCGCCAGGCTGGG
>CAZVZV010000243.1:0-3458 GCA_964631735.1 uncultured Enterobacteriaceae bacterium | reverse complement strand
TGGTCAACCAGGACTACGAGGAGTTGAATAACTTCACCAACACCGTCGCAGCCATCAACATCGGCCAGGACGGCAAGTGGGATTTCTCCCTGATTGATCTCAGCGCACCGGCCGGCACCACGTACTGCTTCCGCGTGGTCGAGGATACCGGGACGGTGCTCGATACCTATACCGTCATCCCGGAAATCACCACCGCCTTAGCCGTGCCCACGCCCGGCAGCTTCAACGCGTTCGAGACGAGCACGGCGGCGGGGGCCATCACGGGTGTGATCAAGACCAAGATCGCGGGCAGCGCGTTCAGTCTGGACGTGGTCGCTATCTCGGGCGGGGCGCAGCAAGCGGGCTTCACCGACGCGGTGATCGTCGAGCTGCTCGGCAACAATACCCTCGGTGTGTCGCTCGATGCGCAGAACTGCCCGACCTCTTCAACGCTGGTGCAGACGGTCTCACCCGACCCGACCATCACTGCCGGGCGCTCTACCGTGAGCTTTGCTGTGGTCCCGAATTCGTGGCGCGATGTGCGGGTGCGGGTCCGGTGGCCGACCTCGCCGCCGACGGTGACGTGGTGCTCGACCGATAACTTCGCGATCCGCCCCAATACGCTCGCCAGCTTCGCCGTCACCGACACCGACTGGCAGACGGCGGGGACCGGACGCGCCCTCAACCTCCTCACGTTCGCGGCGATCACGCCCACACACAAGGCAGGGCGGCCAATCAGCGTGCGCGCGACCGCGGTCAACGCTGCGGGCACGCCGGCGACGACAACCAACTACGTAGGCGCTCCAACCGCGACGTTTAGCGTGTGCGTCGGTGCTGCCTGCACCGCGACCTTCGGCACGCTGACGCTCACCACGACGTTCGTGGCGGGGCAGCTCGCCTCCGATGTCGCGTCCTACGACAACGTAGGGTCGTTCCGGCTCGAGCTCGTCGATTCGTCGTTCGCCAGCGTGGATGCGGGCGACTCCAGCGCGCTCGAGCGCGAAATCCGCTCGGGAACGATCGACGTCGGCCGCTTCGTGCCCGATCACTTCGCGGTCGCGCTCAACGCACCGATTTTCGGCACGGCCTGCGGAGCCGGCAGCTTCACCTATATCGGCCAGGCGTTCAACTACACGACCGCACCGGTGATCACGGTGACAGCGCGGGGCTTCGGGGGCAACACGACCACGCTGTACGCCGGCGCGTGGTCGAGGATTACGAATTCGACCGTGACGCCCGCCACCCAGGCGGCCCGCTACTCGCGCTTCGATGCGCTCGGCGGAGGAACGACGCCGGGACTCGACTCCTCGGGCCTGCCACTACCGGCGGGCGATCCGGCCATCGGGGTGTTCACCAACGGCGTAGGCGCGCTCACCTTTTCGTCGGGGACCGGACTGGGATTTGTCCGCAGCAGCACTACCCCCAATGCGCCATTCAATGCCGATATCGCCCTGGCGCTCAACGTGATCGACACCGACAGCGTCGCCTACGCCAGCAATCCGGCGGCATTCGGCACCGCGACCGCCAACAACGGCATGGCTTTCAGCGCCGGCAAGCCTATGCGCTACGGTCGCTTGAGCCTGCAAAATGCTGTGGGAAGCGGCAACCAGACCTTGCCGATCCCGATCCGGACCCAGTACTGGAACGGGACGGCCTTCGTGACCAATGCCTTGGACAACTGCACCTCGATCAGTCCGGCGAACATCGCGTTCAGCAATTACTTTGGCGGCATCACCGCGGCAAACATGAACAGCGGGAACATCATCGGTCTCGGCGTCCCCTTCGTTGCGGGGGTGGGCGGCCTCGCGCTAACCAGGCCGTTGCCCGCGCCGGTCTCGCCCGGCGCAGTGAACCTCACCGTCAACCTGACCGCCGAGGCGAAGTCCTACCTGAAAGGCAACTGGGGAGTGCCCACTTTCACTGTTGATCCCACAGCGCGCGCTTCTTTCGGTCTCTACGCCAGCCAACCGAATAACTTCATCTTCTTCAGAGAGAACTACTGAGCTAGTGCAGGAGGACGCGTCCCCCGGCGTCCATGCGCTGGTAGGCGCGCCAAGGGTCTGCCGGCGTCTCGCGGCAGGCGCCGTACTGGAACGGCACCCAGTCGCGGCCCGGATTGACGAAACGCAGGTCGATGAACCAGGCGCAGGTCGAGCCATGCCCGAGCCCGTCGAATGCCGGCTTTTCGGCGAACCAGCGCATGAACCCCAGCGCCGGCGACTCCCAGGCGGCGCGCGGGATGGCCGTCACCTCGACTTTCTGCAGCCCCTGCGCGCGGGCGTAGTCGCGCGCGAAGTCGAGCGCGCGTTCCTTCAGCACCGCCTGGAAGCCGACGTAGCAGACGAGAACCACGCTTGCTGCCAACGCGGGCGCGCGTGAACGGCGCCAGATCGCAGACAACAGCAAGCCCGCGAGGAGGATGCCGCTGAACCACAGGTCGATGATGAACGTGGTACCCCAGCCGAACCTGGCCTCGGAGAGCGGAGAGAGGAGGATGGTGCCGAAACTGGTGATCAGGTCGCCGAGGATGTGCGCCCCCAGGCAGAGTGCGGTGATGCCGTAGAGCGCCTGCCAGCCGCGCTGCTCGCGCAGGATCTTCGCCAGCAACCAGGAAAGCGGCAACGCCCAGAGCGGCAGCAGCAGGATCGAGTGCGTCGGGCCGCGGTGCTGCTCCAGGTAGACGAGCGGCGAGACGAAGCCGAGGACGATATCGAGGTCGGGCGCGGCGGCGGCGAAGAAGCCGGCCGCCACGCGCCGCGGGATGGAACGGGGCGGCGCGTCCTGCGGCGCCGTCGCCCGCGCGAGCAGCGCGCCCGAGAGCGCGTGGGTCAGCGTATCCATGGAAAATCGGGGTCAGGGCCGGATTAATTCTCGCAAGGGAAATCGGGCCCTGACCCCGATTTTACTCAGGCCGCGCGCTTTTTCCTCTGCGCGTCCTTGACGTGCATCTGCGCGTACGCGCCGTGCGCCGCGGCTTCGGCGTCGCCGACGTGCACCGGCAGGCCCATGTCCGAGAGCACCGAGCCGAGCGCGGAGAGGCACAGCATGACGTTGTCCGGGCGGCAGGAATAACCCATCAGGCCGAAGCGCCAGATCTTGCCCTTCAAGGGCCCAAGGCCCGCGCCGATCTCGAGGCCGAATTCGCTGAGCAGCCTTGAGCGCACCTGCGCCTCGTCCACGCCCTCGGGGCAACGCACCGCGTTCATCTGCGGCAACTGGTATTCCTCTTTCACCAGGAACTTGAGGCCCATCGCCTCCAGCCCCGCCTTGAGCGCCAGGTGGTGGCGCGTCGCGCGTGCCCAGGCGTTCTCCAGCCCTTCCTCGCGGATGAGCAGCAGCGCCTCGTGCAGCGCGAATAGCGAATTCGTCGGCGCGGTGTGGTGGTAGGTGCGCGCGCCGGCGTTCCAGTAGCCCAGCAGCAGGTTCATGTCCATGAACCAGCTGTGGATCTTGTCCTTCCTTGCCTTGACGCGCTCGAC
>CAZVZV010000242.1:0-1023 GCA_964631735.1 uncultured Enterobacteriaceae bacterium | reverse complement strand
GGATAAGAGGGATATCGGTGGACCGCCCGACCCAGGAGCGCACGATTGCCGAGATTGCGCGGGTGCTCTACGATTATTTCGCATTCAATCCAGGGAGCGCCAGTTGAATTCATCCACGCGTGGCCGGATGCCGCCCTCACGCGTTCATCTGTTTGTGATGAACGACCCGGCCAGGCATTGCTTGGTCCCTTCCGCCACCGCGCGCGCGATGCGCGCCTGCACAACCGGATCGCGCATCCTCGCGTCTTCCGCGGGATTGACGATCACCCCGGCCTCGACCAGCACCGAGGGCATGCGCGCCGTCTTTCCCACCGCCAGGTTGTCGTAATAGTGCACGCCGTTCGCCTCGTCGGCGAAGGGGCGGTCCTCCCCGAGCACCGCATCGGCATGGTAGCGCGAGGGACTGAAACCGGCGGCGAGCAGGCGCGCGCCGATGGCGCTGGCGCAGGCGAGGCTTTGCTCCATCTGCGGATTGGTGCGCGACACGAATAGAGAAAAACCGGAGAACTCCGCGGCCCGCGACAGAAGCCGTTCCTTCACCGAATCGTGGTGGATAGAGAGGAACAGGTCCGCGCCAGCGGCGTCGCGCGTGCGGTAATGCAGCACGGCGTAGTCGCCGCGCTCGCCGATCAGGCGCGTCGTGAGCCCCAATGCCTCGAGGTCGGCCTTGACGCGCCGCGCGAGCTCGAGGTTGTACTCGAACTCGGGCCGTCCGCTGGCGGAGATCACGCCGGGCTCGCCAGCGTAGTGGCCCACGTCCACGGCAACCTCCTGCGAGGCTGCCGGGAACGCAAGCGTCATTCCCGCAACGGCAGAAATCCAGAATTTAGAGGTGCTTCCAGGAATTTGGCAGCCCTACCCAGGCCAGCTTCTCGGAATGTTGGTTCGAAATCGTCGGTTCCCCAAGACTCCCGTCCGGAAAGCAACCGCCTGCGATACCAACAAGATGGGGCCGCGCCGCTGTATACCAGTACAGCGTTGTCCCGCACTTCTTGCAAAAATGGCTTTCCTGATCGTCGTCTC
>CAZVZV010000241.1:0-4455 GCA_964631735.1 uncultured Enterobacteriaceae bacterium | reverse complement strand
GTGCGGCGTGATCAGCACGTTGGGCACGCTCCACAGCGCGGAATCCGCCGGCAGCGGCTCCTGCCACACACAGTCCAGCGCTGCCCCGGCAATGCCGTTGCGCCCGAGCGCCTCAACCAGCGCAGGCTCGTTCACCACCTTCCCCCGCGCGACGTTGACGAGGTAAGCCGAGGGCTTCATCGCCGCGAGCGCCTTCGCGTCGATCAGGTTCTCGGTGGCGGGCGTGAGCGGGCAGGTCAGCGCGACGAAGTCGGCTTCCGGCAGCACGGCAAGCAGGCCCTCCTCGCCCACCACTCGGTCGGCCGCACCCGCGCCCCTGGACACGTCGCGGCGAATCCCGATGACTTTCATGTCGAAGGCCTTGGCGAGTTTCGCCAGGCGCGCGCCGATGCGGCCCAGGCCCACGATCACCAGGGTCTTGCCGCCCAGTTCGTCCTCGCGCCGCGCGATCTCGCCGATCATGCCGCGCCAGTTCTTCGCCGTCTGGTTGTCGCGCGCCTCGGGGATCTTGCGCGCCAGCGCGAGGATCAGCGCGATGGCGTGCTCGGCGACCGCGCGTTCGTTGGCGCCCTGCGCGCTGGCCACCCGGATTCCGGCTTCGGCCAGGGCCCCACGCGAATACTGGTCGGTGCCCGCGCTGATCGACTGGACGAAGGCCAGCCGCGGCGCCCGGGGAATCAGGTCGTTGCGCCACAGGCCGGAGCACAGCAGCACATCCACTTCCCCGATGCGCGCCTTCAGTTCGTCCGGGCTGCGCACCTCGAACCAATCGAGCCCGGTGTTGCGCAGCGCAAAGCGCTCGCCCAGGCGGTAGGCGACGTGCGCGAAGCAGACGGTGAGTTTGTCCCGGGCGGGAATGGGGCGCATGCGTTCCTCGCGCTGCTACTTGATGAAGCCGAAAGCCCGCGGCAGATAGAGCGAGATTTCCGGGATGAACGCGACCACGAACAGCACCACGATGATGGCGGCGATGAAGGGCAGCGTCGCCGGCACCAGCTTCTCCATGGGCAGGCCGCTGATCGACATGCCCACGAACAGGCACAGGCCCACCGGCGGCGTCACGTGCCCAAGGGCGGAGGCGATCACGCACACCATGCCGAAATGGATCGGATGGATGCCGACCGCCACGGCCCCGGGCAGCAGCACCGGCACCGTGACCAGGATGATCTCTGCCGGGGTCAGGAAGGTACCGAGCAGAACGTACAGTACGATGACCAGCATCATGAACGCCCACCACGTCGGCGCCACCTGCCCGATCGCCTCGGCGACGTAAATCGGAAACTTGGAGTAAGTGAGCACCCAGCCAAAGGAGCCCACCATGCCGATGATCAGGCCGATCACGCCGGTAAGCCGCGCCGAGTCGGCGAAAATCTTCGGCAGCTCCCGCAGGGTGGGTTCCTTGTAGAACAGCGGCGGCACGACGAGCGCGTAGACCACCGCCACGGCGGCGGCCTCCGTCGGCGTGAACAGCCCGAAGACGATGCCGCCCATGATGATGATCGGGATCATGAGCGCGGGCAGCGAGCGGCGCAGCACCGCCCCGAATTCGCGCAGCGTCGGCGGCTTCTCTTTCGGGTAATTGCGCTTGCGCGCGATGATGAACACCGGCACCGACATGCCGATGGCGATCAGCAGCCCGGGCAGGTAGCCGGCCGCGAAGATGGCCGCCACCGACTCGTCCGCCATCCACGCGAAGATGACGGCAATGATCGAGGGTGGGATGATCGGCGCCAGGATCGCGGTGCTGATGGTCAGCGCCGTGGCGAAGTCCCGGTCATAGCCCTTGCGCTCCATCTGCGGGATCAGGAACGTGCCCAGGGCCGATACGTCGGCGACCGCGGAGCCTGAAATCCCTCCGAACAGCATGCTGTCCAGGACGTTCACATAAGCAAGCCCGCCCCGGAACCTGCCCACCAGCGCCGTGGCAAGATCGATGATGGCGCGCGCCACGCCGCCGCGCGCCGCGAGGTTGCCCGCAAGAATGAACAGCGGCGCGGAGAGCAGCAGGAAGGAATCCGACAGCAGCCCGACGAAGCGGGTCGGGATGATGATCGGGTTGAGCACCGGATAGACCAGCGCGGCGCCCAGGGCGCCCATCCCGAGCGCAATGCTGATCGGCATCCCGAGCAGCAGGAAGAAAACGAAAACGATCAGGAGCGTTTCAGCCACAGCGATCGAGCGGCCAGCACCAGGCTGCGCAGCATGGGCAGGATCAGCAGCACCGCGCCGCACGGCACGGCTGCATAGACGTAGCCCAGCGGCAGTCCCAGCCCCGCGCTGGTCTGCAGTTGCGCATTCGGCACCAGCACGAAAGCAAGCTTGATGAGGACCGCGAAAAAACCGATCCCGGCCGCGTTCACCAGGAGGATCACCACATCGCGTGCCCGGGGAGGCAGCCGATCGCGAAAATAAAGCAGCGCGGTATGCTCGCCGCGCTGCATCGCGGCGGCCGCGCCGAGCATCACCAGCCAGACAAACAGGTAGCGCGGGATTTCTTCCAGGCCGTCGATCCCGGCCCAGCCGACGGAACGCAGCACCACCTGGATGAACACCGCGGCGGCCATGATCGCGAGGATCAGTCCCGCGGCATAGCCCAGCACATCATAGAACTGTGCCCAGCGCTCCCCGGCGGGCCCTGCCCCGGCCTGCGCTTCGCCCCCCGGCGACGCCATCGGACTACTTGATGCTCAGGATGTAGTCCACCATCTTGCGCGCGTCCTTGCCGGCCGGCGTGGCGTAGAACTCGTTGTACACCTCGACGGTCGCCGCACGGAACGGCGCGGCATCCGGCTTGGTGATGATCCCGCCTTTCTCCCGCACCAGGTTCTGGATCGACTTGTCCTCATCCAGGATGAACTCGCGATTGAACTTTCGCGTGTCGCCCCAGGCATCCGCCACCACCTTGCGGCCCGCTGCATCGAGCTTCTGGTAGGAGGCCTTCGACATGATCAGCGCCACGGCCTGGTGGGTATGGCGGACATCCGCCACGTTCTTCACCACGTCGTAGAACTTGTTGTGATAGTAGGTGTTGATGCCGCCCTCGGCGAAGTCGATGACCCTGGTCTGCAGCGACGTCGCCACTTCGGGGAACGCGATCGGGGTCGAAATCATGCCCAGCGCCTTGAAGGTCGCGACCAGGATCTTGTCCTCCTGCACGCGAATCTTCTTGCCTTTGATGTCGGCCAGCCCGTTGATCGGGAAATGGCCGTAGATACCCCGGTAGCCCGCGGCAATGAACCCCACCAGCTTCAGGCCGCGCGCGTCGAGCACCTTGTCGTAGTAATTGCCGAGCGTGTCGCTGCCATCCAGCGCCTTGAACACGTGGTCGTAGTCGCGGAAGATGTACGGCAGCTGGAATACGGACATCTCCGGGATCAGCGTGGAGAGCGGCGCCGTGGTGATCGGCCCGAAATGCACCGAGCCGAGCTGAATCTGCTGCGCCACCTCGCGTTCGCCGCCGAGCGCACCGGAATGATGGTGCACCAGCTTCATCTTGCCGCCCGACAATTCCGCGATCCGGTCGGCGAAGCGCTGTGCCGTCTGCGAAGTCCCGTGCTTGGGCGGGTTGACGTTGCCCATGGAGAATTCCTGGGCCTGCACCGCTCCAGCGACGGGCAGGTTGGCCGCGACAGCAAGCAGCGCGCTCGCGGCGAGGCGGGGCAATGAAGTCATGGTTTCCTCTCTCTTTTGGTGATCGGCCGATCCCGCACCGGGCGGGAAGAAACTCTAACAGATAGTGTCTACGTCGAGCGTCGTCACGCGGCGCAGTTCGCGCCGGTATCTTACGTCGTCGAAGCGCCGGCCGCGATGCATGGTGGCGAGGTTGTCCCAGATCACCAGGTCGCCGACCCGCCAGCTGTGCCGGTAGACGAACTGCGGGAGGGTTGCGTGCTCCATGAGTTCGCGCAGCAACAGCCTGCCTTCCGGGACCGGCCAGTCGAGGACGCGCGAGGCATGCGATGCGAGGTACAGGGAGCGGCGCCCGCTGCGCGGATTCGTGCGCACCAGCGGATGCACCGCGCCCTCGAGCTTCTCCAGCTCTTGCGGCGAGAATTCGAATCCGAGAACGTGCCGCGAGTAGGCGATCGAATGGTGCACGCGCAGTCCCTCGAGCGTCTCCCTGGTTTCGGCGTCGAGCGCATCGTAGGCCGCGCGCATGTCGGCGAACTCGGTGTCGGCGGCCACCGGCGGCACGACCTTCGCCGACAGCATCGAGTAGCGTCCCGGCGGATCCTGGAACGATGCGTCGGTATGCCACAGACGGTTGCCCAGCCCGTACATGCGGCGCCGGTCGTCGGCTTTGAGCAGTCCGCCGCCTTCGTCGAGGTTCGAGATGTCGGTCAGCGCCTCGTTGCCGAACCGGTTCTTGCTCAATACCGATGCACCGGTTTTCGCGTGCAGGGTGCCGTCGAAGCGGGTGGCGAACTGCAGCTGCTCGTCATCGGCAAAAGGCTG
>CAZVZV010000240.1:0-1975 GCA_964631735.1 uncultured Enterobacteriaceae bacterium | reverse complement strand
ACGTGATCGCCGCCGGCTATTCGGCGGAACTCGACGAGTTGCGCGCCCTGCAGTCCGGCGCCGGCCAGTTCCTGGTGGACCTGGAGGCGCGCGAACGCGGCAGGACCGGCATCCCCAGCCTGCGCGTGGCCTATAACCACGTGCACGGCTACTACATCGAAGTGACCAATGCGCACGCGGAGAAGATTCCCGCGGATTACCGCCGCCGGCAGACGCTGAAGAACGCCGAGCGCTACATCACCCCGGAGTTGAAGACCTTCGAGGACCGGTCGCTGTCCGCGCGCGACCGGGCGCTGGCGCTGGAGAGAGTGTTGTACGAAGAATTGCTGGGCAAGCTGTCGGCGCATCTCGCCGAACTGCAGCGCATCGCGCGCGCGCTGGCGCAGCTCGACCTGCTCGCCGCTTTCGCCGCCGTCGCCGCCGAGCGCGGCTACTGCAAACCCGAGTTCGTGGACGATGTCCGCGTGGAAATCGAGGCCGGTCGCCACCCGGTGGTGGAAGGCCAGGTCGAGCGCTTCATCGCCAACGACGCACGCCTTTCGCCCACGCGCCAACTGCTCCTCATCACCGGCCCCAACATGGGGGGCAAGTCCACCTACATGCGCCAGGTAGCGCTGATCGCCCTGCTCGCCCACGTCGGCTCCTTCGTGCCCGCGAAGTCCGCGCGCCTCGGGCCGATCGACCAGATCTTCACGCGCATCGGCGCGGCCGACGACCTCGCCGGCGGGCGCTCGACCTTCATGGTCGAGATGACCGAGAGCGCCAGCATCCTGCACAACGCCACCGCGCAGAGCCTGGTGCTGATGGACGAGGTGGGGCGCGGCACCTCCACCTTCGACGGCCTCGCGCTGGCCTGGGCCATCGCGCGGCAGCTGCTGGAGAACAACCGCTCCTTGACACTTTTCGCCACGCACTACTTCGAGATGACGCGCATCGCGCAGGAGTACCAGGCAGCCGCCAACGTGCACCTGGATGCGGTGGAGCACAAGGACAGCATCGTGTTCCTGCACGCGGTGGAGGAAGGCCCGGCCTCGCAGAGCTACGGGCTGCAGGTGGCGGCGCTCGCCGGGGTGCCGCAGGCGGTGATCCAGCGCGCACGGCGCATCCTGCAGCAACTGGAGGAAGCGAGCCGCACGCGCGGCGGCCAGGCCGACCTGTTCGCGCGCCCGGCGAGCGCTGAGCCCGAGCCCCCGGCAGACCCGTTGCGCGAGGCGCTCGCCCAGGTCAACCCGGATACGCTCTCGCCGCGCGAGGCTTTGGAACTGCTCTACCGCCTGAAAAAAATGTAGGGTGGGCCCTGGCCCACCCTACGGCCATGCAGCTAGCAGACATCGGCGCCAATCTCACGCATGCGTCTTTCCGCGAGGACCTCGACGCGGTTCTCGCGCGCGCGCGGGCCGCGGGCGTGGACACCATCGTCGTCACCGGCACCTCGGTCGAGGACAGCCGGCATGCGGCCAGTCTCGCCGCGACGCACGGGCTGGTCGCCACGGCCGGCGTGCATCCGCACCATGCTCGAGAGTGCAATGCGCAAACCATTCCCGCCCTGCGCGAACTCGCGCAGCATCCGCAGGTCGTCGCCATCGGCGAGTGCGGCCTGGATTTCAACCGCAACTACTCGCCGCATGCGGAACAGGAAAAGTGGTTCGTCGCGCAACTGGAGCTCGCCGCGGAAGTCGGCAAACCGCTGTTCCTGCACTCGCGCGACGCGCATCCGCGCTTCGCCGAGATCCTCAGGAACCTGCGCGTCGGCAAGGCCGTCGCGCACTGCTTCACCGGCTCGGCGGAGGAGCTGCGCGCCACCCTCGACCTCGGCCTGTACATCGGCATTACCGGCTGGATCTGCGACGAGCGCCGCGGCGCGCACCTGCTGCAGCTGGTGAAGGTAATTCCGCAGGACAGGCTGTTGCTGGAAACCGATTCGCCCTACCTGACACCGCGCGACCTGCGGCCCCAGCCCAAGGCGCGGCGCAAC
>CAZVZV010000239.1:0-22399 GCA_964631735.1 uncultured Enterobacteriaceae bacterium | reverse complement strand
GCCCATCGGGTCGGACTTCGCGGAATGCTGGTGCAGCAGCTCCAGCCGCAGCTGGTTCGGCCACCAGTCGCGGTTCGTCCGGCCGACGCCGGCGATGTGGTTGAACGGGCACTTGCCCGCGCTCTCGTCTCTGACCTTCGTATTCATGTTTGCCTCCCTTTCCTGTGTCCTTGAACTCTACGGCTGTGTGGAATGAAACATTCCATTTTCTGAATCACTTTGTCTAACCAGAACGAACTGTGATCGCCAAGCAATCGCACAAGTCAGCTAACGCATAAACGAGTACTAGAAGGGTAAAACCGAATGCGAAGGCGATGGCTAGAATACCCATACCCCCACCGGGACCCAGAATACCCGATCCAGCAAAGACCGCGGTTGCGGTCCCGATGAAAACCAACGTAAATGTACCGATCAGTTCGGCCAAAACCGCTTTCGTATCCATCTTCTGCTCCCTTCCCAGATTGCTCGTCTGATTGGCCGCAGACGCTCACTGCCCGAGCACGCGCTCAATGGCCCAGGGCCGCCTCGATCTCGGCGAAGGTGCGCGCCACTTCGCCCGACTGCGGCAGCAGCAGGCCGAGCTGACGCGCCAGCTGCGAGACCGAGAAGATGCCGCGGACCATCGCGCGGCGCAGCGAGCGCTCAGCGCGTCGTCGCCGCCGCGCGCCGCGCGCGCGGACCCCGGTCGGCGCCCAGGTAGCGGTGCAACTCGGCGAGCGCATGCTGGTAGACCTCGCGCTTGAACTCGATCACCGCCTCGAGCGGCACCCAGTACTCGTGCCAGCGCCAGGCGTCGAATTCGGGCTTGTCGCCGGTGCGCAGGCGCACGTCGCAGTCGCGGCCCAGCATGCGCAACAGGTACCAAATCTGTTTCTGCCCGCGGTAGGTGCCGCGCCAGTCGCGGCGCACCCACTTGTCGGGCACCTCGTAGCGCAACCATTGGCGCGTGCGCCCCAGAATGCGGACGTGATCAGGCTTGAGGCCGGTTTCCTCCGCCAGCTCCCGATACATCGCCTGCTCCGGCGCCTCGCCGTGATCGATGCCACCCTGGGGAAACTGCCAAGCGTGCTGGTTGACGCGCTTGCCCCAGAACACTTCGTCGCGGCTGTTGGCGAGGATGATGCCGACGTTCGGACGGTAGCCGTCGCGGTCGAGCATGGCCACACCACCTAAGTTAGAATTCCTTCGCATTTTTTCACAGGCGCAGCGCAAACACAACGCGGCGCCGCACCGATGCGCACATCGCGATTCCACCTCGGAACGATCAAGGAGGCGCCTGCCGACGCAGAGCTCGCCAGCCACAGGCTGATGCTGCGCGCGGGCTTCATCCGGCGCGTGGCGGCGGGCATCTACACGTGGTTGCCATTGGGCGTGCGCGTGCTGCGCAAGGTCGAAGCCATCGTGCGCGAGGAAATGGAGCGCGCCGGCGCCATCGAATTGCTCATGCCGACGGTGCAGCCCGCCGAGCTGTGGCAGGAATCGGGCCGCTGGCAGGGCTACGGGCCGGAGCTGCTGCGCTTCAAGGACCGCCACGAGCGCGATTTCGTCGTCCAGCCGACTTCCGAGGAAGTGATTACCGACCTGGCGCGGGACGAGCTGAAGAGCTACCGCCAGTTGCCGGTTCATTTCTACCAGATCCAGACCAAGTTCCGCGATGAGCGCCGACCGCGCTTCGGCGTGATGCGCGCGCGCGAATTCCTCATGAAGGACGGTTACTCGTTTCATGCCGACTACGCCGACCTGCAGCGCGAATACCGCAGCATGCACGACACCTACTGCCGCATCTTCACCCGCCTGGGATTGAAGTTCCGCGCGGTGGCGGCGGACACCGGCGCCATTGGCGGCACCGGCTCGCACGAATTCCAGGTGCTGGCCGAATCCGGCGAGGACGCGATCGCGTACTGCCCGGAATCGGACTATGCCGCCAACGTGGAGCTGGCCGAAGCGCTCGCGCCGCGCGAGCCGCGGCGAGCGCCCGCGCAGCCGATGAGCAAGGTGCCAACCCCGGGGCAGACGCGTTGCGAAGAAGTCGCCGCTCTGCTCAAGCTGCCGCTCGAGCGCACGGTCAAGGCGATCGCCCTGATGCGCGGCGACGAATTCCACCTGCTGCTGGTGCGCGGGGATCACGACTTGAACGAGGTCAAGGCGCAAAAAGCGATCGGCCAGTTCCGTTTCGCCAGCGAGGCCGAGATCAGGCGCGCGCTCGATTGCGCGCCAGGGTACCTCGGGCCGGTTGGCGCCACGTCTGCGCGTATCGTGGCCGACCGCACCGTGGCCGCCATGAGCGATTTCGTCTGTGGCGCCAACCAGGCGGGCTTCCACAACGCCGGCGTCAACTGGGGGCGCGACCTGGCAGAACCTTCGCTCGTCGCCGATATCAGAAACGTCATGGCGGGCGACCCCAGTCCGGACCGCAAGGGCAGCCTGCGCATCCAGCGCGGCATCGAAGTGGGGCACATTTTCCAGTTGCGTACCAAGTATTCCGCAGCCATGAAGGCCACCGTGCTTGACGCCAAAGGCGTGGCGCAGCCAATGGAAATGGGCTGCTACGGCATCGGTGTCACGCGCGTGGTGGCCGCGGCCATAGAGCAGGGCCACGATGAACGCGGCATCGTGTTGCCTCCACCGATGGCGCCTTTCGCGGCCTGCCTGGTGCCGATCGCCTATGCCAAGAACGACAAGGTGCGTGCCGCAGCGGACCGGCTGTACGACGAACTGCGCGCCGCCGGCATCGAATTGCTGCTGGACGACCGCGACGAGCGTCCCGGGGTCCTGTTCGCCGACATGGACCTGGTGGGCATCCCGCACCGCATCGTGCTGTCGGAACGCAGCCTGGCGCTCGGTGAGGCGGAGTACAAGGCGCGCACCGCGGCGCAGCCGCGGAACATTCCCCTCGCCGGCGTTGCCGGCTTGCTCAAGGAGCGCCTCGCGGCGGCATGAGCCTCGGCCGCGCCCTCGCCGCGGCGCTGACTGTCGCGCTGCTGCTCCCGGCGGCAGCCATCGCAGGCGCGCAAGCGTACGAGGACCTCGCCCAGAGCGTGCGCGACCGGCTGTCGGCGGCGATCGCCGACAAGTCGGTGCCGGAACTTGCGTTCCGCGACCGCGACGACGGCCACAAGTGGATCGCGGAGATGTCGCGCCGCCTGGAGAAGCGCATCGCCGACCGCAAGGAGCGCGCCGAGCTGCTGCGCACCGTGCACTTCGAGGCGCAGCGCGCGGGGCTCGATCCACAATTGGTGCTCGGCGTGATGGAGGTGGAAAGCGGGTTCCGCAAGTACGCGGTGTCGAAAGCGGGCGCGCGCGGCTACATGCAGGTGATGCCGTTCTGGGTCAAGCTGATCGGGCGGCAGAGCCACAACCTGTTCCACCTGCGCATCAACCTGCGTTACGGCTGCGTGATCCTCAGGCATTATCTCGACCAGGAGAAAGGCGACTACTTCAGGGCGCTCGGGCGCTACAACGGCAGCCTGGGACGGCCGGACTACCCGCGTGCCGTCCTGGCGGCGTGGAAAGTGCGCTGGGGTTACCAGGGAGCCACCAGTTGACATGATGCGCGCATTGCTCGCCAGCCCGCGCCTGCGCAATTGGTTCTACGGCTACGCGCCGCCGGAGCGGGGCACGGTCGTCCTCGGCCACCGCCGCGTGTACATCGTGCCCACGCGCCTGGGCTGGCTCTATGCGGCGACGCTCGGCATCCTGCTCGTCGGTTCGATCAATTACGCGCTGCAACTGGGCTTCGCGCTTACCTTCGTGCTCGCCGGCACGGCAATTGCCGGCATGGTGCACACCACGCGCAACCTGGCGCGCCTTGCGGTGAGCGCGGGGCGCGCGAATCCGGTATTCGCCGGCGAGGAGGCACAGTTCCGCCTGCTGCTCGACAACCGGGCGCGCTACGATCGGCCGGCGCTGCTGGTGCGGCAGGTGGCTTGCGGTTCCCAGCTGGTGCTCGACGTGGCGGCGGGCGCCCTCGGCGAGGCCGTGTTGGCAGTGCCCGCGCAGCAGCGGGGCTGGCTGCCGCTTGGGCGCGTGATGCTCGAGACGCGATTCCCACTCGGCCTGTTTCGCGCCTGGAGCACCGTCGAGCCCGATGCACGCTGCCTGGTGTACCCGCGTCCCGAGCGCACGCCGCTGCCGGCGCCGGCCGCGGACGCTGCGGCCGGCGCGGCACGGGCGCAAACCCTGGGCAACGATGACTTCTCCGGCTTGCGCACCTACCAGTTGTCCGATTCGCCGCGCCACGTGGCGTGGAAGGCCGCAGCGCGGTCCGACGACATGCTGACCAAGCAATTTAGCGGCGCGGCAGGCGTGGAACTGTGGCTCGATTGGTCCTTGCTGGCCGGCGCCGCCGGGCCGGAGCAGCGCCTGTCCCGACTGGCCGCCTGGGTACTGGCTGCAGAGTTGGCTGGAGCCGCCTACGGCCTGCGTTTGCCTGGCCTCGAACTGGCCCCGGGCAGAGGTGACGCGCATAGCGCCACCTGCCTGCAGGCGCTCGCGTTGTACCCCTGCGCATGAAAGTCCCCCACCCGCTCGCCCCGGAACTGCGCGCAGTGTCGTTGCGCGACCTGGGCGGGTTATTGCTCGCGCTGCTGCTCGTCGCCGGCCCGCACGCATTGCGCATGCCGTGGTGGCTGAGCTTGCTGACGCTGGGCCTGTACGGTTGGCGCACGCAGCTTGCCCTGGCGCGCGCTGCCTTGCCTTCGCGCTGGCTGCTGTTGGCGGTAGCGGCGCTGGCGCTGGCGGCGGTATTTTTCGAGTACCGGACACTGTTCGGCCGCACGCCGGGAATCGTGCTGCTGGTCCTGTTCTCGGGGCTCAAGCTGCTCGAGATGCGCACGCACCGGGACGGCGCAGTGGTGGCCTTGCTGTGCTACTTCCTGATCATGACCAACCTGCTCTACACGCAGAGCATCCCCACCGCGGCGCTGATGTGCGCGGCGCTGCTGGCCGTGACTTGCACGCTGGTGGGATTCGCCGCGCCGCGGCGGTCGATGCGCGCCAACCTGCGCACTGCCGGTTTGCTGCTGGCGCATGCCGCGCCCGCGGCGCTGGTGCTGTTCCTGCTGTTTCCGCGGGTCCAGGGACCGCTGTGGGGCCTGCCGCAGGACGCTTACTCGGGCATCACCGGCCTATCCGACACCATGTCGCCCGGCAACCTGTCGCAGCTCGCGCAGTCGGACGCTGTCGCCTTCCGCGCCGAGTTCCAGGGCGAAACGCCGGCACCCCGGCAGCGTTACTGGCGCGGGCCGGTACTGTGGGACTTCGACGGTCGCACTTGGAGCATGGGACAGAACTGGCTCGAGCGCTTCGAGCCGCCGCGGGGCGAAGGCCGCTTCGAGTATGTCGTTACGCTCGAAGTGCACAACCGCACCTGGCTGTTCGCCCTCGAGACCGCGGCCAGCCTGCCGGAACGCGCGCGGCTGACCAGTGACGGCATGATCGTAGCCGCCTTGCCGGTGCGTGCACGCTTGCGCTACGCGGTCGTGTCGCTGGCCGACGCGCAGACCGGGCAGAGCGAGCGCGGCGGAGTGCTGGAGCGGGCGCTCGCCTTGCCCGGGGGCGGCAATCCTCGCGCGCGCGCACTCGCCGCCCAATGGCGCCTCGGCGCGCAGGACGATGCCGAGGTGCTCCTGCGAGCGATCGATTTCTTCCGTCGGGCAGCACTGTCCTACACGCTCGAGCCCCCTTTGCTCGGGCACGACCCGGTCGACGAGTTCCTGTTCGACACGCGCGCCGGGTTCTGCGAGCACTTTTCTTCAGCGTTCGTGTACCTGTTGCGCGCGGCCGGCGTGCCCGCGCGGGTGGTCACCGGCTACCAGGGCGGCGAGGTGAATACCGTCGACCGCATCATCACGGTGCGCCAGGCGGACGCGCACGCCTGGGCCGAGGCCTACCTGCCGGGCCGCGGCTGGATCCGCCTGGACCCGACGGCGGCTGCGATTCCAGGCAGGATCGAATCCGGGCTGGCGCGCGCGGTACGCCAGGGCGAGCCGGTGCCGCTGCTGCTGCGCCCGCAACTCGAATGGCTGCGCTCGGTGCGCTACAACTGGGAAGCCCTGGCGCACCGCTGGAACGTGATGGTGCTGGGCTACAGCCCGGAGCGCCAGCGCGACCTGATGTCCAGCCTGGGCATGCGCGACGCCGATTGGCGCAGCATGACCGCCGCCATGGCTTCGGCGCTGGGCGCGTTTACGCTGCTGCTGCTCGCGTGGTCGTTGCGGCGCCTGGTCCGGCCCGATCCCGTGCAACGCGCCTGGCGCTCGTTCTGCCGCAAGCTCGGCGCGCGCGGCGTCGCGCGCGCGCCGCACGAAGGCCCACGCGACTACGCCGAGCGCGCCGCGCACCGGCTGCCTGCCGCCGCCGCCGCGATCGAAGCCATCGCCGCGCTGTACCTCAGCGCGCGCTATGGCCGCGCGGCATCGCGCGAACAGGTGGCTGAACTGCAGCGGCGAGTGCGTGCGCTGAGCCTGGCATGACGTGGACCATCGCCGCCCTGTCGCTCGTCCTCGCGCTGGCGGCCGGCAGCGCGCGCGCCGACGCGGAATCCTTTGCCGCCCGTCCCGAAGTCCAGTCGTTCATGCGCGAATTGGTCGAGCGGCATGCATTCAACGAAAGCGAACTGCACACCGTGTTCTCGCGCGCGCGTCGCGAGGAGGCGGTGCTCACGGCCATGCAGACGCAGCCGGCGGCGCTGGCGCGTTCCTGGGCGGATTACCGCGCGAATTTCGTCAACGAGCGCCTGCTGCGCGCCGGCCTCGCTTTCTGGCGGGAACACCGCGGCCAGCTGGAGCGCGCACGGCGCACCTACGGCGTGCCCGAGGAGATCATCATCGCGATCCTCGGGGTGGAGACCTTCTACGGCCGCAATACGGGCCGCTGGCGCGTCATCGACGCGCTGGCCACGCTGGCCTTTGACTACCCGCCGCGCGCGCCTTACTTCCGCGGCGAACTGGAAAATTACCTCGTGTTCGCGCGCGAGCTCGGGCTCGACGTGTTCGTCTTGAAAGGTTCCTACGCCGGCGCCATCGGCATCCCGCAGTTCATGCCCACCAGTTACCTGCGCTACGCGGTGGACTTCGACGGCGACGGCGTCTCCGACCTGAGCGGCAACGCCGCCGACGCCATCGGCAGCGTAGGCAATTTCCTCAAGCACCACGGCTGGCGCCGCGGCGAGCCGGTGCAACGCGGCGCGCGTGTGAACGGAGACGGCTACGCTGCCTACGCGGACGGCAATCCGCTGCCGCGTCACAGCCTGGAGGAACTTACGCAAGCCGGCATCGAATCGAGCGGCGCGCCGCTGCCATCCGGCACGCCTGCCGTGCTGCTGGCACTGCGCTCGCCGGAGCGGCCGGCCGAATACCGGCTGGGTCTGCAGAATTTCTACGTGCTCACGCGTTACAACCGCAGCACGTTCTACGCGATGGCGGTGTCCGATCTCGCGGATGCGCTGCGCGCGGCGCGCGACAGGCAGAAATAGTCCGCCAGCCGCGCCGGCTCAGGAAGGCTTGGCGCCGGGCAGGTAAAGCAACGGATCGACCGGCTTGCCGGCCTTGCGGATCTCGAAGTGCAGTTTCGGCCGGTCGGCATCGGAGTCGCCCAGTTCGGCGATTCTCTGGCCGCGCGCCACCGACTGGCCTTCCTTCACAAGGATCTCGCGATTGTGCGCGTACACGCTGCTGAAACCGCCTTCATGCCGGATGACGATCAGCTTGCCGAAGCCGCGAATGCCGGTACCGGTGTAGAGCACCTGGCCCGCCGCGGCGGCCACCACCGGGTCGCCGGGCTTGCCGCCGATGTCCACGCCCTTGCTGCTGGGCTCGGAAAATCCGGCCAGCACGCTGCCCTTGGCCGGCCAGATGAAGTCGATCGCATCCGGATCGCGCTCCACTGCCGCCGCTTTCGGCGGCTCCGGCCTGGACGACTCCGGCCTGGGCGGCTCGGGCCTGGGCGCCGCGATCGCCGCGCCTGCAACCGCCACCGCACCGCCCTGCTGCAGCAGCGCGAGGTTCTGCTCCGAATAAGGCAGGCGCAGCGCTTTGGGCGCGATCATGTTGGCGCCATCGCCCTGGGCTTGCAGCGCGACGCTGGCGCCCTCCAGCGGGCGTGCTTCCAGAGCCACGGCGCCGCGGGCGGCGCCGACCTGGATCGGCGATTGCCCCTCCGGCGGCGCCACGCGCAGGACCTGGCCGATCGAAATCTTGGTCGGGTCTTCCAGACTGTTCCATTGCGCGACGTCGCGGTAATCGGCGCCATGCTCCAGCGCGATGCTGTAGAGCGTTTCGCCGCGCTTCACGACGTGCTGCCCGGGCTGTGCCGCCGCGGGCGCCGGCACCGGCTGCGCAGCTTGCGGTGGGGGCTTGGACGCTGCGGCCGGACGGCGGTCGTCCACCGGCGCCTTGGTCGACACCGATCCGCAGCCGGCGGCGCCGAGCAGCACCACCAGGGCAAGCCGGGTCCAGCGCGTCATTTCGATCGTCACAGTTTTCCTGTCTCCAGCGGCACGAAACGCACTGCTTCGAGCACCGTTTCGGCGATGCCACGCGCGCCGCGCTCGTAAAGCGCGAGGCGCTGCGCGCCGCGCTGCGCGTCCGGTGATTTCAGCGGCAGCACCATTCTGCCACCCGGCGCCAGTTGCCGTAAGAGGGCCTGCGGCAATTCGGGCGCTGCCGCCGCGACGATGATCGAGTCGAAAGGCGCCGCCTTGTCCAGGCCGAGGTTGCCATCAGCGTGCGTAAGCCGCAGATTGGACAGGCGCAGGCCGCGAAGATTCGCGCGCGCGCGCTCGAGCAGCGCATGGATGCGCTCCACCGAGTACACCTCGCGCGCGAGTTGGGCCAGCACTGCCGCCTGGTAGCCGCAGCCGGTACCGATCTCCAGCGCCTTGCCGAGCGCGCGGCCGCCCGCGCACATGGCCTCGATCATGCGCGCCACCACGTAGGGCTGCGAGATGGTCTGGCCGAAGCCGATCGGCAGCGCAGTATCCTCGTAGGCGCGGCTGGCCAGCGCTTCGTCGACGAACAGGTGGCGCGGCACGCTGCCCATTGCCGCCAGCACTTTCTCGTCGCGAATGCCCTCGCCGCGCAGCCGCTCGACCATGCGCGCGCGCGTGCGCTGCGAAGTCATGCCGACGCCGCTCAGACTTGGCGAGCCGCGCGCGTTCACCTGGCCAGCCACGCCTTCACCATGCCGAGCTGGGCGTGGTGGGTCAGGTCCACCTGCAACGGCGTCACCGACACGCGGCGTGCGGCAACTGCATGAAAATCCGTGCCCGGGCCCGCGTCCGCCGCGGCACCGGCGGCGCCGATCCAGTAGGCGGCCTCGCCGCGCGGCGTGCGCGTCTTTTCCACTGGCTCGGCCTTGTGGCGGCGCCCCAGGCGCGTAATCTCGAGCGCACCAAGGGATTCCGGCGGCACGTCGGGCACGTTCACGTTGAGCAGTACGGGCTGGCCGTAAGGCGCGCGCCCGAGGCGCTCGACCAGGCGCACTGCGACGCCCGCTGCCGACTCCAGGTAGCGCGCCTCCTTGCTCGTGAGAGACACGGCGAGCGAGGGGATGCCAAGCAGGAACCCCTCGGTGGCGGCGGCAACCGTGCCGGAGTAGATGGTGTCGTCTCCCATGTTGGCGCCGAGGTTGATCCCCGAGACCACCACCTCGGGCAGGAATTCGAGCAACCCGGTCACCGCGAGGTGAACGCAGTCGGTCGGCGTGCCGTTGACGAAGAAAAATCCGTTCGGCGCCCGCCGTACCGATAGCGGCCGGTCCAGCGTAAGAGAATTGGAAGCGCCCGAGCGGTCGCGCTCTGGCGCGACCACCGTCACTTCGCCCAACGGGCCGAGCCGCTCGGCGAGCAGCGCGATGCCAGGAGAAAAGTAGCCGTCGTCGTTGCAGACCAGGATGCGCATCGCCCAGGGCGATTCTAGCCGACCGCGACGACTGGCCCTAGAACGATCGCGGCAGCCCCAGCACGTGCTCGGCAACGTAGGACAGGATCAGGTTGGTGGAGATCGGCGCCACCAGGTACAGGCGCGTCTCGCGGAACTTGCGCTCGATGTCGTACTCGGCGGCAAAGCCGAAGCCGCCGTGGGTCTGCAGGCAGGCGTTGGCCGCTTCCCACGAAGCCTTGGCGGCGAGGTGCTTGGCCATGTTGGCTTCCGCCCCGCAGTGCTGCCTGGCGTCGTACAGCGCGGCAGCCTTGTAGCGCATCAGGTTGGCGGCCTCGATCTCCATGTAGCACTCGGCGAGCGGGAATTGCACGCCCTGGTTCTGCCCGATGGGGCGGTCGAACACCACGCGCTCCTTGGCGTATTTCACCGCGCGCTCGACGAACCAGGCGCCGTCGCCGATGCACTCCGCGGCGATCAGGATCCGCTCGGCGTTCAACCCGTCGAGGATGTATTTGAAACCCTTGCCCTCTTCGCCGATCAGGCTGTCGGCCGGGATCTCGAGGTTGTCGAGGAACACTTCGTTGGTCTCGTGATTCACCATGTTGCGGATCGGGCGCATGGAGAGGCCCTTGCCCAGCGCTGCCTCCTTCTCGACCAGGAACACCGACATGCCGTCGGACTTCTTCTTTACCTCTGCGAGCGGCGTCGTGCGCGCCAGCAAGATCATCAAGTCGGAGTGTTGCAGGCGCGAAGTCCACACCTTCTGGCCGTTCACTACGTAGCGGTCGCCCTTCTTCACCGCCACGGTCTTGATTTTCGTCGTGTCAGTGCCGGCGGTGGGCTCGGTCACGCCCATCGCCTGCATGCGCAGTTCGCCCGAGGCGATCCTGGGCAGGTACTTCTTCTTCTGGGCGTCCGACCCGTTCCTGAGCAGCGTGTTCATGTTGTACATCTGCCCGTGGCAGCAGCCTGCGTTGCCGCCGGAGCGCGTCACCTCTTCCATGATCACGGTGGCTTCGGTCAGCGACAGGCCCGAGCCGCCGTACTGCTCCGGGATCAGGGCCGACATCCATCCCGCCTTGGTCAGCGCGTCGACGAAGGCCTCGGGATAGGCGCGTGCCTCGTCCACCTTCTGCCAGTAGGCGGAGTCGAACTGCAGGCACAGGCTGCGCACGCCTTCGCGCAGGTCCGTGTAACTGGTGTCGGCTACAGCGGATCCCATGTGAACACGTCCTGGGTGCGGTCGAGGGGGAAAAAACTGCCGCGCAGCGCGGGCATCGCATGGTCGGCGATGTCCTGCGGCGTCCAGCCGCCGGCCCGGTGCACCGAGCGCACGGGACGGCTGTGCGACATGAGGAAGATCTCATTGGCGCGCACCGCGAAGATCTGGCCCGAGACGTCCTGTGCGGCGTCGCTCGCCAGGTACACGGCGAGCGGCGCGATCTTCGCCGTTTGCATCACCTTCATCTTCTCCACGCGCGCCTTCTGCTCGGGCGTCTCGGTGGGAATCGAACCGATCATGCGGCTCCAGGCAAAGGGCGCAATGCAATTGGAACGCACCTTGTACTTGGCCATGTCGAGTGCGATGGACTTGGACAGGCCGGCGATGCCGAGCTTCGCCGCCGAGTAGTTGGCCTGGCCGAGGTTGCCGATCAGGCCCGAGGTCGAGGTCATGTTGACGTAGCTGCCTGAGTTCTGGCTCTTGAAGTAGGGTGCGGCGGCGCGCGACACGTAGAACGAGCCGTTCAGGTGCACGTCGATCACCGCCTTCCATTCCTCGATCGACATGTTGAAGAAGAAGCGGTCGCGCAGGATGCCAGCGTTGTTCACCACGCAATCGATGCGCCCGAAGGCGTCGACGGCGGCCTTGACGATGCGGTTGGCCGCCTCCCACTCGGCGACGCTGTCGGTGCTGGCCACCGCCTGCCCGCCCGCGGCCTTGATTTCGTCCACCACCTTCTGCGCGGGCCCCGCGCTGGCGCCTTCGCCCGCCACCGAGGTGCCAAGGTCGTTCACCACCACCCGGGCGCCATGCGCCGCGAACAGAAGCGCGAAATCGCGCCCGATGCCACCGCCGGCGCCGGTCACCACCACCACCTTGCCCCTCACCATGATGCGTGCCGGATCGTCATATCGCCTGGATGCTGAAAACTGTAACAGAGTTTTGCGCCCCACCTGCCTTGCACAGGTTTACAACACGCGCGCCAATTCTGGAGTTGAATGATTTCGCAGGCCATGCAACGCACATTGGGAGGATGCCGTGGGGACTGCCGAATACGTTCTCGATTCTGCGTCCGGAATGGATCGCTACGCAGGCCTTCTGGCTGGGGCCGGGGACGCGCCCGAGGTCGTAGCAGCGGTGCGTGACTACCTGGCAGCCTGGCCCTCGGAGCGCGTGGCCAGCGTGCAGCGAGTCGACGCTGGCTGGGCGCCGTTCGACGATCGCCAGAAGCCGCTGCCGTTGTACCGGCCCGCGGACGTGAGCAGCATCTGCGACGCGGTGCACAGCCAGTGCATGGCCCTGAGTGGTGCCGGCATGACTTTGACTCCCGAGCTACTCGAACTGGATCAGTGCCTGTTTCTCGCCTGCGCGAAACTGGCGGAATTCAAACCCGAAATCGCCCCGGCAAGCGTGCCGCGGCCGGTTTCACACCCCGAGGTCCCGCGCATGTCGAGCGTGCATCGCGGATCCGGCCGCCTTGCCTGATCTGGCCCGACGCCGGACGCAAGCCATGGTCAATCGCGACAACGAATTTGCCGCCTTCGGGGCCGAAGCAATGCCCGGTGGTCTCAGCGAGATGAACGAAACCATCCGCGATCACCAGCCTGGTGCGGACCGAATTCTGCCTGCGCGGGCAAAGGCGCCGCTGGTGGGGCTGATTGCCCTGGCAGAACTCTGGATGAGGAAGCACCGCGAGCGCAGGTAAGCCGAGCGCCAGCGCGCGGAGAGTAATGGTCGGGGCGGCGAGATTCGAACTCGCGACCACCTGCACCCCATGCAGGTACGCTACCAGGCTGCGCTACGCCCCGAACAGCCGAATCTTATCAGGCGCGCAGGCTGTCCAGCAGCGCGCGTAGCTCCCTCTTGATCGCGGAAAGCTCGGCGCCGGCGATGGCGCGCTCGGCGCGCGCCGGCGCCTCCGCCCGCTCATCGGACATCGCATTGTCGAGCCGGTTGCGCGCCCCGCTGATGGTGAAGCCATCCTCGTACAGCAGTTCTCGGATGCGCCGGATCAGCAGCACCTCGTGGTGCTGGTAGTAGCGCCGGTTGCCGCGGCGCTTGACCGGCTTCAGTTGCGTGAATTCCTGTTCCCAGTAGCGCAGCACGTGCGGCTTGACGCCGCACAGCTCGCTCACTTCACCGATGGTGAAATAGCGCTTCGCCGGGATCGGCGGCAGTTCAGCTTTCTTGCTGGGGCTGCGGCTTTCCATGGCGCGCCTTTTCCACCATCGCCTTCAGCTTCTGGCTGGCGTGGAACGTCACCACGCGGCGGGCGCTGATCGGGATCTCTTCGCCAGTCTTCGGATTGCGCCCCGGGCGCTGCGGCTTGTCGCGCAACTGAAAGTTGCCAAAGCCGGAGAGCTTGACGCTCTCGCCGCGTTCGAGGGCCCCGCGGATTTCCTCGAAGAACGCCTCTACCATGTCCTTGGCCTCGCGCTTGTTCAGACCGACCTTCTCGAAAAGCAGGTCGGCCAGTTCGGCCTTGGTCAAAGTCATCACAACTCCCTGATTTCTTTATTTATGTCCGGAGTGTCGCAGCGAAACGACGACCCCACAGCGCGACCAGCGCCTCGCGCGCCGCGTCGGCCTCCACATCCGTGAGGGTTCGTTCAGTATCTTGCATAACTACCCGGAACGCAACGCTTTTTTTCCCGGCAGGCAGGTTCTGGCCTTGGTAAATGTCAAACAAACGCACCTCCTGAACGATCGCGGGTTTTTCATGGGCGATGGCATCCAGCAACGCCTGTACTTCGACGTTGGTGTTGACCAGCAGCGCGATGTCCCGGGTCACGGGCGGCAGCTTGGAAGGGACGGACGCCTGTGGCAGAGGAATCTCATGCAGCATCGCGGCGTCGACCTCAAAGCACATAAGCGCTTGACTAAGTTCGTATTTCTGCTGCCATCGCGGGTGCAATTCGCCGATCCAGCCGACTTCCCTACCCTCCACGCTAATGCGTGCCGACCGCCCCGGATGCAATGCCGGGTGCTGGGCAGTTTCGAAGCGTGCCGCACGGGGGGAAACGAGCGATTCGACGTCGGCCTTGAGGTCGTACATATCCACCGGCCGCGTGGCGATGCCCCATTGTTCTTCCCAGGCCGGCCCACAGGCCACGCCCGCGATGCGCATGGGCTGGCGCAGCCCGGCGACTTCGAGCGGACCATCTTTGGCAGTCACGTCGCGCAGGAAAACGCGGCCGACTTCGAACACGCGGATGCGGGAAAGTTTGCGCGCGGCGTTGTAGCGCACGTTGGCCAGCAGGCCGCCCAGCAAAGTGGTGCGCATCACCGACAGCGGGCTGGCGATCGGGTTGAGCAATCGGATGGGGTTCGCCTCGCCCGCCAGGTCCGCCTCCCACTGCGGCTCGACGAAGCTGAAGGTGATCACTTCCTGGTAGTCGCAGCCCGCCAGTCGCTCGCGCATTGCGTGCAGCGAGCGCCGCGTCTCCGCCGGCGCGACCATCGCCGCCGGCGCTCGCGGCGGCAGCGCAGGGATTCGCTCGAAGCCATGCACTCGCGCCACCTCCTCGATCAGGTCCTCTTCGATCTCGAGGTCGAAGCGGTGGGACGGAGGTGCGACCGTGAACCTGCCGGGCTGGTGCTTGAACGCAAGGCCCAGACGCTTGAACACGCGGCCGATCTCCTGGTCCGCGACCGGGATGCCGAGCACTTTCTGCGCACGCGAGACGCGCAGGCGAACCGCCTTTCTCTTCGGCAGGCGCGCCACCAGATCCACCGTGGGGCCGGGCTTTCCGCCGCAGATTTCCAGGATCAGCTGCGTCGCGCGCTCGATGCCGTCGACGTTGTTGGCGAAGTCGACGCCGCGCTCGAAGCGGTGCGAGGCGTCGCTCGCGAAGTTGTAGCGCCGGGCGCGCCCGGCGACAGCGTCGGGGTAGAAGAACGCCGACTCGAGGAACAGGTTGCGCGTCGTCGCCTCGGCCTTGGTCGATTCCCCACCCATGATGCCGCCCAGGCCGATCGGGCCTGAGTCGTCGGTGATGCACAGGACGGACGCGTCGACCTCCACTTCCTGGCCATTGAGCAGCAGCACCTTCTCGCCTTTGCGGCCCCAGCGCACGTCGATGGCGCCCTTGAGCTTGTCCTGGTCATAGACGTGCAGCGGCCGGCCGAGCTCCAGCATGACGTAATTGGTGACGTCCACCAGCGCCGAGATGGAGCGCTGGCCGGCGCGCTCCAGACGCCGGCGCATCCATGGCGGGGTCGGGGCGCCGGCATTCACGTCGCGGATCACGCGCCCGGCGAAGCGCCCGCAGCCTTCCGCGTGCGTGATGCCGAACGGGTGCCGCGCCTTGTTCATCGCCGCGACGCCCTTGATCTTCGGCGCCATCAGCTTCGCACCGGTGAGCGCGGAAACCTCGCGCGCAATGCCGAGCACCGACAGGCAGTCGGCGCGGTTTGGCGTCAGCTTGAAAGTCAGTACCTTCTCGTCGAGATCCAGTACGCGCCGTACGTCGCTGCCCGGCTGCGCCACCGCGGGCAGCTCCAGCAGGCCGGAGTGGTCATCGGACAGCCCAAGCTCCTTCGCGGAGCACAGCATGCCGCGGCTTTCGACGCCGCGCAGCAAGGCCGCTTTGATCTCGAACTCGCCAAGTTTGGTCCCCACCAGGGCGAGCGGCACCTTCATGCCAGCGCGCACGTTGGGCGCACCGCACACCACCTGCAATTTCTCCTTGCCTGAATTCACGGTGCACACCGTGAGCTTGTCGGCGTTCGGGTGGCGCTCGACCTTGAGGATCTCGCCCACCACCACTCCGCTGAACGGCGGTGCCACCGGCGCGATGGCCTCGACTTCAAGGCCCGACATGGTCAACAACTGCGCAAGCTTCTCCGTCTGCATCGACGGATTGCAAAAACTCCTCAGCCAGAGCTCGGGAATGTTCACGAGAACTGTCGCAGGAACCGCAGGTCGCCGTCGAAGAACAGGCGCAGGTCGTCAATGCCATAGCGCAGCATGGTCAGGCGCTCGAGCCCGGAGCCGAATGCAAATCCGAGGTAGCGCTCCGGGTCAAGGCCGAAGTTGCGCACCACCTGCGGGTGCACCTGGCCTGCGCCAGAGAGTTCCAGCCAGCGCCCTTTCAGCGGTCCGGAGTCGAACTGCAGGTCGATCTCCGCCGAGGGCTCGGTGAACGGGAAGTACGACGGCCGGAAGCGAACCTCGAGTGCATCGGACTCGAAGAAGCGCCGCAGGAAGTCCGTGTACACGCCCTTCAGGTCGGCGAAGCTGATGTGCTCGTCGATCCACAGGCCTTCGACCTGGTGGAACATCGGCGAATGCGTGGCATCCGAATCCACGCGGTAGGTGCGCCCGAGTGCGATCACCTTGATCGGCGGTTGGTGCATGCGCGCGTAACGCACCTGCATCGGGCTGGTGTGCGTACGCAGCAGCAGCGGCAGACCGTGCGCGTCCTTCAGATCCACATAGAAAGTGTCCTGCATCGAGCGCGCCGGGTGGTTCTCCGGGTTGTTCAGCGCCGTGAAGTTGTACCAGTCGGTCTCGATTTCCGGGCCATCCGCGACGTCGAAGCCGATCGAGCCGAAGATGGCCTCGACCCTCTGCCAGGTGCGGATGATCGGGTGGATGCCGCCGCGGCCGCGGCCGCGCGCGGGCAGCGTCACGTCGAGCGCATCCTCGGCCAGGCGCACCTGCAGCCGGGCGCCGGCCAAATCGGCGCGGCGCGCCTCCAGCGCCTGCTCGATGCGCGCCTTGCCGGTATTGATGCGCGCGCCGTGCTGTTTGCGCTCCTCTGGCGCCAGCGCGCCCAGAGTCCTGAGCAGCGCGGTCAGCTCGCCGTTCTTGCCAAGATAGCGCGCCTTGCAGTTCTCGAGCGCAGCCGGGTCGGCGGCAGCACGAAATTCCGCCAGTGCGCGCTCGACGATGCTGCCGATGTCTTGCATCCCCGTGCTTCCTGCAACGGGGTCAGTGGGCGAGGCTGGCCTTGACCTGGCTGGCGATCTTGGCGAACGCAGGCTTGTCCAGCACCGCCAGATCGGCGAGCACCTTGCGGTCGATCTCGATGTTGGCGCGCTTCAGGCCAGCCATGAAAGTGGAATAGCTCATGCCCAACTCGCGCACGGCGGCGTTGATGCGCGCGATCCACAGCGCGCGGAAGGTGCGCTTGCGGTTGCGGCGGTCGCGGTAGGCATACTGCCCCGCCTTCATCACCGCTTCCTTGGCGATACGATAGACGTTGCCGCGGCGGCCACGGAAGCCCTTGGCCTGCTTCAGGACCTTCTTGTGGCGCGCACGCGCCGTGACTCCGCGTTTGACTCTTGGCATGGCGCCCCCTTACGAAGAGTACGGCAGCATGGCGCGCACTGCCCGCTTGTTGGTGGCGTGCACTTCGGTGGTGCCGCGCAGGTGGCGCTTCCTCTTGGTGGACTTCTTGGTGAGGATGTGGCGCATGTAGGCCCGCGAGCGCTTGATGCTGCCGGATGAGCGGATTTTGAAGCGCTTTGCGGCGGACTTCTTGGTCTTCACTTTGGGCACGGCACTGCTCCTTCTTTTTTAGCTTGACGCCGGGCGGCCCGCCTTGCGGGCGCTTGAAGCCGCGGCCATCACTTGTGCTCGCTGCGACCGCTAGGTCGCCGCGGTGGGTTTCGCTGCTGTTTCCTTCTTCGCCTTCGGTTCCTTCGGCTCTTTGGGTTCCTTCGCGGCCTTGGCTTTGGCCTTGGGCGGCGGGCCCTTCTTCTTCGGCGCCAGCACCATCACCATCTGGCGGCCCTCCAGCTTGGGAAACTGCTCCACCAGCCCGACGGCTTGCAGGTCCGCCTTCACGCGCTCCAGCAGCCGTACACCGAACTCCTGGTGCGCCATCTCGCGGCCGCGGAAGCGCAGCGTCACCTTCGCCTTGTCGCCTTCCTCCAGGAACTGGATCAGCTTGCCAAGCTTGATCTTGTAATCGCCATCGTCGGTACCGGGGCGGAACTTGATTTCCTTGACCTGGATCTGCTTTTGCTTGAGCTTGGCCTCGTGCGCTTTCTTCTGCTCGCGGTAGCGGAACTTGCCGTAGTCCATCAGCTTGCAGACCGGCGGCACAGCGAGTGGCGCGATCTCCACCAGGTCCACGCTCTGCTCTTCCGCCATGCGCAGCGCGTCGGCGATGGCCACGATGCCGAGCTGCTCTCCCTGCTCACCGACCAGCCGCAATTGTGGTGCGGTGATCTCCCCGTTGATGCGCTGCGATCTTTCGAGTGCGATGGGTGACAACTCCTCTGCTCGTCAAAAAAAACCGGCCGTGCTGCTTACGCGCCCGCCTCGTTGCGGAGGCGTGCGATGAAGGTATCCAGCGCCATGGCGCCGAGATCCTCACCGCCGCGCGTGCGCACGGCCACCGTTCCAGCCTGCTTTTCCTTGTCTCCCACCACCAACTGGTAGGGGAGCTTTTGCAAGCTATGTTCGCGAATCTTATAAGAAATTTTCTCGTTCCGCAAATCTTCCGCGGCCCTGTAACCGGCCTTTTTGAGGACCTCGGCGACGCTTTGCGCGTAGGCCGCCTGATGCTCGGAGATATTCATCACCACTACCTGCTGCGGCGCCAGCCACAGGGGGAAAGCGCCGCCGTAATGCTCGATCAGGATGCCGATGAAGCGCTCCATCGAGCCGATGATCGCGCGATGCAACATCACCGGGGTCCTGCGGCTGTTGTCGTCGGCGACGTACTCCGCGCCCAGGCGCCCTGGCATGCTGAAATCCACCTGCATGGTGCCGCACTGCCACAGGCGGCCGAGCGCGTCCTTGAGCGAATACTCGATCTTGGGGCCGTAGAACGCGCCCTCGCCCGGCGAGATCTGGAACTCGACCCCCGAGCGCCGCAGCGACTCCATCAGCGCCTGCTCGGCCTTGTCCCACACGTCGTCGGCGCCGATGCGCGCCGCGGGTCGCGTCGCCATCTTGTAGACGATGCCCGTGAAGCCGAAGTCGGCGTACACCTTCTGCAATAGCGCGGTGTAGGCGACGCATTCGGCCAGGACTTGGTCCTCGGTGCAGAAGATGTGGCCGTCGTCCTGCACGAAACCGCGCACCCGCATCAGGCCGTGCAGCGCGCCCGAGGGCTCGTTGCGGTGGCAGGAGCCGAACTCGCCGTAGCGCAGCGGCAGCTCGCGGTAGCTGCGCACACCCTTGTTGAAGATCAGGATGTGGCCCGGGCAGTTCATCGGCTTGAGCGCGTAGTCGCGGTTCTCGGAGGACGTGGTGAACATGTTGTCGCGGAAGTTCTCCCAGTGCCCGGTGCGCTGCCACAGGCTCTGGTCGAGGATCTGCGGACCGCGCACTTCCTGGTAGCCGTGCTCGCGGTACACGCGCCGCATGTACTGCTCGACGCACTGCCACAGCGTCCAGCCCTTGGGGTGCCAGAACACCAGTCCCGGCGCCTCCTCCTGCATGTGATAGAGGTCGAGTTGCGTGCCGAGGCGACGATGATCCCTTTTCTCGGCCTCCTCCAGCATCTTCAGGTACGCATCCTGGTCCTCCTTCTTCGCCCAGGCCGTGCCGTAGATGCGCTGGAGCATCTCGTTCTTCGAGTCGCCGCGCCAGTAGGCGCCGGCCACGCGCATCAGCTTGAACACCTTAAGCTTGCCCGTGGATGGCACGTGCGGCCCGCGGCACAGGTCGACGAAATTTCCCTGGCCGTAGAGCGAGATGTTCTCGCCCGCGGGAATCGAAGCGATGATCTCGGCCTTGTAAAGCTCGCCCTGGTCGCGAAAGAATTTCACCGCCTCGTCGCGCGGCATTTCGCGGCGGTTGACGGGCATGTCCTTCTTGGCGATCTCGGCCATCCGTCTTTCGATGGCCGCGAGATCCGCCGGCGTGAAGGGTCTCTTGTAGGAAAAATCATAGTAGAAGCCGTTATCGATGACCGGCCCTATGGTCACTTGCGCTTCGGGGTGCAGCTCTTTCACCGCATGCGCCAGCAGGTGCGCTGTGGAGTGGCGCAGGATCTCGAGTCCCTCGGCATCGCGCTCGGTCACGATGGCAAGGTCGGCGTCGCCCTCGATGCGGTGACTGGTATCGACGAGCTTGCCGTTGAGCTTGCCGGCGAGCGCCGCGCGCGCCAGGCCGGCGCCGATGGACTGCGCCACCTCGGCGACCGTGACCGGGCCCGGGAAGTTCTTCACCGAGCCGTCGGGGAGCTTGATGTTTGGCAAGATGTTGGTAGGCGCGATTGGACTCGAACCAACGACCCCTACCATGTCAAGGTAGTGCTCTAACCAGCTGAGCTACGCGCCTGGTGGAACGAGGAGAGGAATTTTAACTGAAGATGGACCTGATTCTCTGGCGCCACGCCGAAGCCGAGGACGGCGCGCCCGACCTCGAGCGCCGCCTCACGCCGCGGGGCCACAAGCACGCCGCACGCGTGGCCGAGTGGCTGTTGCAGCGCCTGCCCGCGAAATTCGTCGTGCTCGCCAGCCCCGCGCGCCGCGCTCAGGAAACCGCGCAGGCGCTGGGCGTCGCCTTCAAGACGGCAGAGCGGCTTGCCCCCGGCGCGTCGGTGGCGCAGATCCTGGAGGCTGCGGGCTGGCCGGATCGCAAGAATGCCGTGGTGGTGGTGGGGCATCAGCCGGACCTCGGCCGGACGGCGGCGCAACTGGTATCCGGCGCCGCGACCGGCTGGAGCATCAAGAAGGGCGGCGCCTGGTGGCTGACCAATCGCGTGAGGGAAGACGAAGCCCAGGTCGTGGTACGCGCCGTGGTGACGCCGGACCTGCTGTAGGGTGGGTGGGCTATCAGCCCACAAAGTGGTGGGCCCGGGCCTACCCTACGCGCGGCTCAGCACCGATACCTTCTTGTCCGAGAGCCCGCTCACCGCCAGCTTCATGCCGACCGACTTCCAGTGCCCCGCCTCGTCCTCCAGGGCCGCCGCCGACAGCGGATTGTCGTCGAGCCAGGACTGCGCCAACTCGATTTCGAACCCTCCCGTGTCGCCCGCCACGCGCAACAGCGGCAGCTTGACCTCGGTGCGGCTGCGCAGGATGAGCGAGGCGAGCCGCAGCGCGAACACCAGCGGCCAGTCGGCGGTTTCCAGCCCCGCGTCGTGCATCTTGCCGAGCTTGCCGCGATGCGCCAGCACGATCCTCGCCAGGCGCTGCTGTTCCATGCGCGAGAACCCGGGCATGTCGGCGTTCTGCAGCACGTAGGCGGAATGCTTGTGGTAATGCGCATGCTCGATCGACAGGCCGATCTCGGCGAGGCTCGCGGCCCAGTCGAGCAGCAGGCGGTCGGCGTCGTCCTCGCGCTCGCGCCCCGGCGCCAGGGCGTCGTAGACGGTCAGTGCGAGGCGCCGCACGCGCTCGGCCTGGGCCGCTTCCACGTGGTAGCGGCGCACGAACTGCGTCACCGTCGCCGCGCGCATGTCGCGGTGCTGCACGCGGCCGAGCAGGTCGTAGAGGACGCCATGGCGCAGGGCGCCGTCGGACACTGCCATCGCTTCCAGTCCCAGTTCGTCGAACACCGCGCTCATGATGGCAAGGCCGCCGGGAAATACCGGCGCGCGGTTCGGCCGCAGCCCGGCGATGCGCTCGGGGTCGGCGCGCTCCTGCTTGATCAGCAGGCTCCTCAGCTGCTCCAGTCCGTCGCGCGTGATGCCTTGCTCGGCAAAGCCGTTGTCGCGCAGGATGTTCTCGATCGAGCGTGCGGTGCCCGAGGAAGCCACGGCCTCCTGCCAGCCTGCCGCGCGGTAGGCGCGCGCGATGCCCGCGACTTCCTGGCGTGCGGCGAGTTGCGCCGCCTTGAGCGCGGATTTTTCGACTTTGCCTTCGGGAAAGTATTTCAGGCTGTAGCTCACGCAGCCCATGTAGAGCGACTCGGTGAGCTGCGGCTCCAGGCCCTCACCGATGATGAACTCGGTCGAGCCGCCGCCGATGTCCACCACCAGCCGGTGGTGCTGCGCCGGCGGCATCGAGTGCGCCACGCCGAGGTAGATCAGGCGTGCTTCCTCGCGGCCGGCGATCACCTCGATCGGGAAGCCGAGCTCCTGGCGAGCTTCGCGCAGGAACTGCGGCGCGTTCTTCGCCACGCGCAGGGTGTTGGTGCCCACCGCGCGCACTGCCTGGCGCGGGAAGCCGCGCAGGCGCTCGCCGAACTTGCGCAGCGCCTCGAGCGCGCGCGCCTGCGTGGCGCGATCGATGCGCTTGTCGGGGGTGAGGCCGGCGCCGATGCGCACCACTTCGCGTACCCAGTCGAGGGGATAGATCTGGCCGTCGACCACGCGGCCGATCTGCAGGTGGAAGCTGTTCGAGCCGAGGTCGACCGCGGCAAGAGTGTCCGGGCGCGCCATACGCG
>CAZVZV010000238.1:0-2079 GCA_964631735.1 uncultured Enterobacteriaceae bacterium | reverse complement strand
CGGCATGTTGTTCAGCACGAACAGCCGGTCGAAACTGATGCCGAAATTCTGCTGCAGCCCCTCGCGCCATTCGCGCTCCGCGCTCGCCTGGGAGGCGCCGAGGAAGGCGCCCGCGGGGTTGGAGACGAGCGTCAGGCGCCTTTGCGGGTCGCCCTTGCCGTAGCCGGCCGCGTTGAGGTTGCGCAGCGCGCGGATCGAGCGTTCGAACGTGCCATCGCCGCGCTGCGCGTCGGTGTTGGGGCGGCTGTAGTGGGGCAGCGAGGCGACGATCTCGACATTGCGCCCGGCGAGCCAGTCCACCAGGCCCGCGTTGCGCGGCAGCAGCAGCACCGTCAAGTTGCAGCGGTCCATGACGTGCTTGCCGGCATCGGTCGCCGCCTGCACCAGGTCGCGAAAGCGCGGGTGCAACTCCGGCGCGCCGCCGGTGAGATCCACGGTGTGCGCTCGGGTGCGGCGGATGGCCGCGAGCACCTGCTCGAGGGTGGCGTCGTCCATCATGGCGTCGGTGCGGTCGGGACCCGCATCCACGTGGCAGTGATTGCAGGTCATGTTGCACAGCTTGCCCAGGTTCACCTGGAAGATCTCCAGTTGCGCTGGGCGCAGCTCCTTGCCGGCGAGCGCGTCGAACTCGGTGTGCAGCGGCAGCGAATTCAGCAGCCGCAGTTGCTCGGCGGGAGAGGCGAGCGGGGCGGAGCGGCGATGCAGGCTCTGCGTCGCGCGCGGCGTGGCGCGGTCCTGCGCCAGGTCTTCGGCGACGTCCTCCAGCCGGATCGGGATGCTGGCCGGGCGCACTAAGTCTCCAGCTTCTTTTCGCTGGCGTTCAGCGCACCACCGCGTACAGCATGAGGCCGTTGAGCACCGAGCTGAACGCAGACCGCTTCTTGCCGTCGTCCACCTCAACGTCCAGGCTGGAGCGGTTCAGACCAAAGCCGAAGCCCAGGTGGCGGAAGGTGCGATGCTCGACGCCGACGGTGAAGTCGCTCAGCGCCCCCTGGTACTTGTCGACACTGTCGAGGAAGAACAGTTCGTACTTGGTGCGCAGCCACCACTTGGGCGTAAACGCGTAGTCGAGGCGGAAACCGAATACCGGCAGCGGCGCAGTAGTCGAACTGCTTTCGGCGAGCCCGAGACCGGCGGACTGCAGCGACGCCTCCACCTTGGTGACGTGCAGGCCCAACGAGAGCGCGGTTTCGATCTCGTGGGTGCGATAGAAGGAATAGGTGTAGGTAAGTTTGGTCGTCTCGGTGTTGAGCTGACTGTCGATGGAGGTGCCGATCGGGAAAAAGGCACTCCCGAAATCGATGTTGCGCTGCGTGACGATGCTGCCGCCGCGCTCGATCTTGTACCAGCTGAAGTCCACGCGGTGCTTGGGAGCAAAGCGGTAGTACCCGTCGATGCGTGGGACCGTCATCGAAGTCTCGCCTCCCAGGTCCCGCTCCCAGTCGATGCTGGTGCCGATGTTGACGGGCCCGACGCCTCGGTCGAGGCGGATGTTGCCATTGGTGCGGGTGACGAAATAGGCCCCGAGCGAGAGGTTGAAGGTGTCGTCTTCGACAGCATCAGCCGCGAGCGCCGGAAGCGGAAGCAGCGACGCGGTGACCAGAACGACAGCCTGCCAGCGGTGAAGCATGGTGAAGCCTCCTTGATGCGCCATTGTCTGACGCGATGATACCGTCGCGGCCGGCGTTATGGTTATTCTTGCGCCATATCGCCCAGGAGGCCCGACGCAAGTGAATGGCGCGCTCGTGAAGGTTGTGCTTGTCCTCATGCTGGCGTTCGCCGCCGGCAGCAGCGTCGCGCAGACCAGGGACAACGCATTCACTGTGTACGCCGGCTATCGCGACGGCGGCAGCTTCACCGACGTCACCAGCGGCAACGCGCTGCGCGTCGAAGCATCCGGCGCCGCCTCCGTCAGCCTCGACCTGAAGCTCGACGCCAGCCGCCAGTTGCAGCTGTTCCTGTCGCGCCAGAATTCGCAGATGAGCACCGCGCAGGCGAGCGCGCCGACGCCTCCGGCCGGCCCGGTGCCGGCGAAAGTGCCGCTGCGAATCACCTACCTGCACATCGGCGGCACCAGCT
>CAZVZV010000237.1:0-7005 GCA_964631735.1 uncultured Enterobacteriaceae bacterium | reverse complement strand
CTTTCCTCCGCGAGCCGCATCCCTGCGGCCTCCCGCGATGAAAAGAGACCTGCCCGCAGCGCACTACCTGAACCGCGAACTCGGCCTGCTCGAGTTCAACCGGCGCGTGCTCGCGCAGGCCGCGGACGACTCCGTGCCGCTGCTCGAGCGGCTGCGCTTCCTCACCATCGTTTCGGGCAATCTCGACGAATTCTTCGAGATCCGCGTCGCCGGCCTGAAGGAGCAGATCAAGCTCAACCTGCCGGAACCCGGCCCCGACGGCAAGGGGCCGCTGGAGGTATTCGAGGCCGTGAGCCGGCAAGCGCGCGCCATCGTCGCCGAGCAGTACCGGCTGCTTAACGACGTGGTGCTGCCGGCGCTGGCCGGTGCGGGCATCGTGTTTCCGCGGCGCGAGCAATGGAGCGCCGCGCAGAAACAGTGGATCCGCGACTACTTCTTCCGCGAGCTGCTGCCAGTGCTGACGCCGATCGGCCTGGACCCGGCGCACCCGTTTCCCAAGGTGCTCAACAAGAGCCTCAACCTCGCGGTGGAACTGGTCGGCCGCGACGCCTTCGGACGCAACTCGGGCGCGGCGATCGTGCAGGCGCCGCGCGCCCTGCCGCGCGTCATCCGCCTGCCCCAGGACATCGGCGGCGCGCACCACTCCTTCGTCTTTCTCTCCTCGATCCTGCACGCTCACGTCGACGAGCTGTTCTCCGGCATGAAGGTGCTGGGCTGCTACCAGTTCCGCGTCACGCGCAATTCCGACCTGTTCGTGGACGAGGAGGAGATCAAGAACCTGCATACCGCGCTCAAAGGCGAATTGCTGCATCGCCATTTCGGCGACGCGGTGCGGCTGGAGGTGGCCGACAACTGCTCGCAGCCGATGGTCGACTTCCTGTTGCAGCAGTTCGGCCTGCGCGACGAGGATCTGTACCGGGTCGAGGGGCCGGTGAACCTGCATCGCCTGCGCGAAGTGCCCGACCGGGTAGACCGCCCCGACCTCAAGTTCCCGCCGTTCCAGCCCGGACTGCCGGCGCCGCTGGAGGAGCGCAGTGACCTGTTCGAGCTGCTGAGGAAGCAGGACCTGCTGCTGCATCACCCTTACCAGTCGTTCATGCCGGTGCTCGACTTCATCCGCACCACTGCGGCGGACCCGAACGTGATCGCCATCAAGCAGACCGTGTACCGCACCGGCACAGACTCCGAGCTGATGGAGATCCTGGTGGATGCGGCGCGCCGCGGCAAGGAAGTGACCGTGGTGGTGGAGCTGATGGCGCGCTTTGACGAGGAAGCCAACCTCAACTGGGCGGCGCGTCTGGAAGAGGTGGGCGCGCACGTGGTCTACGGCGTGGTCGGCCACAAGACGCACGCCAAGATGGCGCTGATCGTGCGGCGCGAAGACACGGAGTCCGGCAAGGTGCTGCGGCGCTACGTGCATCTGGCCACGGGCAACTACCACCCACGCACCGCCCGCCTGTATACGGACTTCGGCCTGCTCAGCTCCAACGAAGACCTGTGCGCCGACGTGGCCGAGGTGTTCAAGCAACTCACCGGCCTGGGGCGTGCCGGCAGGATGAAGCACCTCTGGCAGTCGCCCTTCACGCTGCACAAGCGGATGCTCGCCGCGATCCAGAACGAGGCGCGCCTGGCGCGCGACGGCCAGCCGGCGCGCATCATCGCCAAGATGAACTCGCTGCTCGACTCGCAGGCGATCGACGAGCTGTACCTGGCATCGCAGGCCGGCGTGAAGGTCGACCTCATCGTGCGCGGCGTGTGCGCGCTGCGGCCGGGCATCGAGGGCCTGTCGGAGAATATCCGCGTGCGCTCGGTGATCGGGCGCTTCCTCGAGCACTCGCGCGTGTTCTACTTCCACAATGCCGGCGCCGAGGATGTGTACCTGGCGAGCGCGGACTGGATGGGACGCAACTTCTTCCGCCGCATCGAGTTGTGCTTTCCGGTGCTCGACCCGGCGTTGAAGCGCCGCGTGGTGCGCGAAGGCCTGCAGCCCTATCTCGACGACAACTGCCAGGCCTGGGCGATGGACGCCGACGGCAGCTACGCCCGCGTCAAGCCGCGCCGCGGCCGGCGCCGCTCGGCGCAGGAAGAGCTGCTCTTCACCCTCGCCACCCCGTCGTAGAAAATGGGGTCTGACCCTATTTTTTTAGGCGCCGCGCGATGAATGGCGAAAGTCCCTTCAAGGGCAAGACCGGCCTGCAGCGCCTGATCAACGCGGCGCGCTATTCGCTCGAGGGCTTCGCCGCCGCGGTGCGCCACGAGGACGCGTTCCGCCAGGAGCTGTTGCTTGCCGTAGTGCTGGTGCCGCTCGGGCTTTGGCTGGGCAACGACGGCGTCGAGCGCGCCCTGCTGGTGGGCAGCGTGCTGATGGTGCTGGCGGTCGAACTGCTTAATTCCGCAGTAGAGGCAACGGTGGACCGCGTCTCGCCGGAGGTGCACCCGCTCGCCAAGCGAGCCAAGGACCTGGGCAGCGCCGCGGTCATGCTCTCGCTGGTGTCGGCTGCGGCGGTCTGGCTGCTGGTTCTACTCCCCCGGCTGTAACCTAAGCGGCGCAATCTCTTTATTTTTCCCGCACCGCCTCGAGCTGGATGTCCAGCCGGATGTCGTCGCTCACGGCCGGAATCAGGTGCTTCATCCCCCACTCCGAGCGCTTGATGGTCACCGTGGCATCGCCGCCGCAGAGTTCCCTGGTCTTCTGGAACGGGTGGTCCATGCAGCGGAACCGGCTAATCTCGAGGGTCACCGGCCTGGTGACCCCCAGCATGGTCAGCGTGCCTGGCACACGCGCCGGGGCCTCGCCGACCAATTGCACGCTCGGTGCGCCAAAGGTCACGGTCGGGAATTTCGCCACGTTGAAGAAATCCTCGCCCGACAGGTGTTTGTCGAGCCGGTCGTCGCCCGATTGTTGCGAGGCGGCGTCGATCACGACCTGCACGCTGCCGGTATTCGCAGCGCGCTCGATCGTGAGTGAGCCCGACGAGCGGGTGAATTTGCCGCGGTAGGTCGACACACCGAAGTGCGCAGCAGCCCACGAAACATGCGAATGACGGGGATCGATCTGGTAGATCTGCGCCAACGCTGGAAATGCAGCGCAAGCAAGAGCAAGCAAAATCGTGAGCCGAATCATTGCCGTAGTCTCCTGTAGGTTCAATCCGTGTTTCGCCTAGTCCTTGAACGCCTCGACCTGGATCTGCAAGGTGACCTCGTCGCCCACCGCCGGGACGGCGTACTTCATGCCGAAATCCGAGCGCCGGATGGTGGTCGTCGCGTCGCTGCCGCAAACTTCCCTTCCCTTGATGCGCGGATGCTCGATGCACCTGAAATTCGTGATGGTGAGCGTCACTGGCCGCGCAACGCCGAGCAGGGTGAGCTCGCCCTCGACCGCCACCGGCACGTTGCCCTCGAAGCGCATGCGATTCGATCGAAACGTGATGGTCGGAAACTTCGCCACATGCAGGAAATCCTCCGACGCAAGGTGCTTGTCGAGCCCCGGCTCGCCGGATAGCTGCGCCGCTGCGTCAATCGTGACTTCGAGCGAACCCGCGCTGGCGTTCCTGTCGAGCGTCACTTTGCCCGAATTCCTGAAAAACTTTCCGCGGTACGTCGACAGTCCCCAATGGCTGGTGGCCCAGGTGACCATCGTGTGGCGCGAATCAAACGTGTAGTTCTGTGCCAGCGCCGAAGTGCAGCAGAACGCTGCCGCGATCGCTGCGATCAGCCTGTAGGTCATTCTCGAGCCTCCTCTATCTGCAACAGGTGATGTCCAGCCGCCACTAGCTTCGGCCCTTCTTCGCCGCCGGCTCCGGCGGAGACGCTGGTCCAAGCAGGATGGTGAAACGCACCTCGACCTCGTCGGACACCTGCGTGATGTCCGACCAGGGGCCATCGCCGACGCCAAACTCGAGCCGCTTGATGACAAATCTCCCCTGCGTGGACAGGCCGCCTCCGGCAATCGGGGCCACGGTAAAGGGCACCATGAGATCGCGCGACTTTCCCTTCATCGTCAACTTGCCGACCGCCTCGAAACGGGACTCCGCGATCCTGCGGATGCTGCTCGACACGAAACTCGCTTTGGGGTGACTGGCAATGTCGAACCAGCGCGGGCGCTTCACTTCCGTGTCGTTCTCGGCGCTGCCCGTGTCCACGCTGGTCAGATCGATATCGATGCGCACGCTGCCGGACTCGGGCTGCTTCTCGTCCAGCACCACCTGCGCCCGGAAACTGCGGAATTCTCCCTCGATGGAGATCTTCCTCTCCACCGTATACTTGAACGCGAACTTGCTGTTCGCATAATTCACGGCGCGCTGCTGGGCCGCGGCGGCGGCGGCCGCCGCTGCAACCAGCGCGCACAGCAACACGGTCGTCGCAGCGCGCATCGCCAGATTCATCTCAGCCATCTCCCGAGCGCCGCGGCCAGGGCAGCATGCGCTGCAATACCCCGTCGCGGTCCACCAGCGCGTGCTTGAGGGCGGCAGCCACATGCAGCACGATCAACACCAGCAAGGTCTTGTTGCACAAATAGTGTACCGCCTGCAGCGCCTCGCCCAACTCCCGATTCTTCGAAACAGGGTCCGGCAGGCTGAACTGGCCGAACCAGGCGGTCGAGGCGCCGAGCGCGGAGCTGGCAGCCCATCCGGTAATCGGCACGATTGCCATGAGCGCGTACAGCAAGGCATGCGCTACCCGCGCCGCCGATTGCTCCCAGCCCGGCATGCTCACCGGCAGGGCCGGCGCAGGATGCCATTGCCGCCATAGCAGCCGCACGCCGACCAGGACCAATAGCGTCACGCCGATGGACTTGTGCAATGAAAAGTAGCGCAGGCGCTCGGGGCTGACTTCCATCGCGGCCATCGACAGGCCGATGAAGTACATGGCGCCAATCAACAGGAACATGAGCCAATGCAGCGCTTGCGCGCCCGTCCCGTAGCGCGTCTGGACGGCGGGATTATTCAAGGGCTCCTCTGCATGCGTGCCCAGCTTAACAGCCGGGCGGGCGATCATATTCCATCAGCCGCGCGCCACGCGCATCACGCCAGCCACATCGCGCACCACCGCAAACGCGCGCCTCAACTGCGCCACGTCCCCCACCTCATAGGAAAAACGCATGAGGGCGACCTCGTCCCGGCTCTGCGTGCGCACCGCCGTGACATTGATGCGCTCGCGCGCGAGCGCATCGCCGATGTCGCGCAGCAGGCCCGGCCGGTCATTCGCGGTCACCACCATGTCCACGCTGTAGGCACCGGCAGCGCCGCCCCACTGCGCGTCGATCAGCCGCTCGGGATCCGTCTGCGCCAGGCGCTTGAGGCTCGCGCAGTCCCCCCGGTGGATGGACACGCCGCGCCCGCGCGTGACGAAGCCGCTGATCGGGTCGGGCGGCACCGGCTTGCAGCACTTGGCGAGTTGCGTCAGCAGCCGGTCCATGCCCACCACCAGGATGCCGCTGCCCGGCGCCGCGGCCTTGCGCTTGCGCGTGGCGGGCGCGGCCGGCGCCGGCACCGGCACCGGTCTTGGTTTAGGCGCCGCCTCCGCTTCCCGGCCGCCTTCCTGCAGGTTGAACCAGTGGCGCGCCTTGGCGCGCGCGCGGCTGGTTTTCAGGAATCCGCGCTCGGGGTTCAACCAGTCGCGCGATGGGCCGCCGCTCTTGGCGACGGTGATTTCCACGCGCTGCCCGCTCTTGAGCGGCGTATCGAGCGGCACGATGTGCCCGTCCACCTTGGCGCCGCGGCAGCGGTGGCCGAGGTCGGTGTGCAGCGCGTAGGCGAAGTCGATCGGCGTGGAGCCCAGGGGCAGATCCACTACCTTGCCTTGCGGCGTGACGGCGTAAATGGTGTCGTCGAGCGCCGCGCGCTGCGTCCGCTCGGCCCACGAGGCGCGCTCGGTGATGTCGTCGCGCCAGGCGAGCAACTGCCGCAACCAGGCGATCTTGTCGTCGAAGGCACTGTCGGCGCGCGTCACCTTGCCGGCCTCCTTGTAGCGCCAGTGCGCCGCGATGCCGAGCTCGGCATGGCGATGCATCTCCTCGGTGCGGATCTGCACTTCCAGCGTCTTGCCGCCCGGACCGAGCACCGCGGTATGCAGCGACTGGTACAGATTGCCCTTCGGGCGCGAAATGTAGTCGTCGAACTCGCGCTCGATCGGCTGCCACAGGTTGTGCACCACGCCGAGCGCGGCGTAGCAGTCCTTCACGCTGGGCACGATCACGCGCAGCGCGCGCACGTCGTGCACCTGCTCGTAGTCCAGGCCCTTCACCTGCATCTTGTTCCAGATCGAGGTGATGTGCTTGGGCCGGCCGCTGATCTCCCCCTGCACGCCGGCGGCCTGCAACTCGCCTGCGAGCGCCGCCATCGCCTGCGCGATGTACTGCTCGCGCTCGACGCGCCGCTCGTCCAGCATCTTGGCGATCCTCTTGTACACCTCGGGCTCGAGGAAACGGAACGACAGGTCCTCCAGCTCCCACTTGAGCTGCCATACGCCGAGGCGGTTGGCCAGCGGCGCGTAGATGTCCAGCGTCTCCTGCGCGTAGGCGGGCCGATCATCGTTCGCGTGCTTGGCAAACCAGC
Source organism: uncultured Enterobacteriaceae bacterium (assembly GCA_964631735.1). GTDB lineage: Bacteria > Pseudomonadota > Gammaproteobacteria > Burkholderiales > SG8-39 > JAABQT01. The sequence goes on along the minus strand of CAZVZV010000237.1, from coordinate 448 downwards.
GCAGCGTCTGCGTGCGGCTCGCCAGACGAATCAGCACGACGCGGACGTCCTGCACCATGCCGAGCACCATTTTGCGCAGCACTTCGCTTTGCTGCGCGGCGTTGGCGCGCGTCAGCACGCGCAGCTGGTAGAGCTTCTCCACGCCGTCGGCGAGGCCGGCGACTTCGCCGCCGAATCGTTCCGCCAGTTGCTGCGTGCCCCCCAGGAACTTCGGCGCCGCGAACAACACGCCAGCGGCGCGCGCCGCCGGGTCCATGCCGATTGCGGCAAGGCTGGCACCGAGGCCCAGCGCGTGCGGCCACACCGCCTCGCCGGTGGACAGCGTCTGCCCGGCATACAGCGGCTCGGCGAACTCGAGCGCGCGCGCGAGCAGCGCGCGCTCCTCGCCCGCCAGGCCTTCGGCGAGCGAATCGAGTGCGGCAGCGCTGTTTTGCGGGTGCAACTGGAC
>CAZVZV010000236.1:0-58226 GCA_964631735.1 uncultured Enterobacteriaceae bacterium | reverse complement strand
CGCCCTAGCGCAAGCGACGGCGGGAACAGAACCCGGCTTATAGGCCGACTGGCATTTTTATTTTACGCGGTTTCTTTCTCCACCGCCGCACGCAGTTTCTCCTCGGCCCATTGGTTGAGGCTTTTGCCGGCGATCTCGGCGGCGCGCGCGGCCTTGGCGTGCAGATCGGGGGCGATGCGGAACATGACTTTGCCTGAATAGGGCTTGTCGGGGCTTTTGCCGAGCTTGGCGCAATAGGCGATGTAATCGTCCACGGCTTCGTGGAAGGCTGCTTTCAGTCCGGCGACGCTGTCGCCATGGAAACTCACGCCATCGCGGATGCCGGCAAGTTTGCCAAAGAACAATTCGTCTTCGCCGTCGAATTCGATCAAGGCCTGATAGCCTTTGTAGTTCATCAACGTCATGGCTGAATTTCCAATCTGACAAGAAAAGCGCGCGCCATCCGCACCTGGTAACGCTTGGCCTCTTTCGCCGGGTGGGGACGATGAAACGACTCCACTTCGCCATCCTTCTCGAACTTCACCCGCGAACCGGCGCCCTCGGTCAGCGCGCAGCCCGCCGCTTTCAGCAGGCTCTCGACGTCGGCCCAGGGAATCGCCGGTGAGACCGGGTCGGCGAAGACAGCTTCAAGCGTTTTGCGCTGTTTGCTGTTCATTGCAGAACATAACCCTGGGGACACCCATTTGCAAGCACATTATGCTAGCAATGTAGGCTTACCGCGCGTGCATTGGGACTCGATGTAAGCTTTCCCGATGAGCCATGCCCCGGTGCTGCTTGCCGAAGCGATGGAAGCGCTCGCGCTGGAGACGGGCGGCTTGTACCTGGACGCCACGTTCGGCGGCGGGGGCTATGCGCGCGCCATGCTGGAAGCGGGCGCGCGCGTCGTCGCCTTTGACCGCGACCCCGACGCCATCGCCCGCGGCGGTGTGCTGCAGCTGCAATTCCCGGATCGCTTCACGCTCCACCAGGCCCGCTTCAGCGAAATAGCGGGCTTCGTCAACGAACCCTTAAATGGCGCCGTGTTCGATCTCGGGGTTTCCTCGTTTCAGTTCGACGAAGCCGCGCGCGGCTTCTCGTTTCAGGCGGATGCGGATCTGGATATGCGTATGGAGAAGGATGGCGGAAGCGCCGCCGACGCCGTGAACCGGCTCAGCGAAACCGCACTCGCCGATCTCATCTATCATTATGGCGAGGACGACGACAGCCGCCGCATCGCCCGCGCCATCGTGCAGGAGCGCGCGGCCAAACCCATCGCGCGCACGCTGGAGCTGGCGAAAATAGTGGAGGAGTCCGTCGGCGGGCGCAAAGGCGCGCGCACCCACCCCGCCACCAAGACGTTCCAGGCCTTGCGGCTGCTGGTGAACAATGAACTCGGCGAACTTGCGCGCGGGCTTTCCGCCGCCGAACAAGCGTTGAAGCCGGGCGGGCGGTTGGTCGTAGTGTCGTTCCATTCGCTGGAAGACCGCATGGTCAAGCAATTCATCACCGCGCGCGCCGACGCGCAGGGACGCGGCTCGCGACATGCACCCGAATTGGCGCCGGAACGAGCGCCGAGCTTTGCCCTGGAACGCAAACGCGCCACCGCGCCAAGTGACGAGGAAGTCGCCGCCAATCCGCGCGCGCGCTCGGCGAGCTTGCGATGGGCGGTGCGCACCGAGGCGCCCGCCTGGGACGAACTCGAACCGCCAGCGCTGGCGCCGCGCGCGGAGGCCGAATGGACAAAGCTCATTTGAGGCGCGCGCTGCACATCGCCGCCGCTCTCCTCGTCGTCGTGCTGGTGATCGGCCTCTACAAAGCCAAGACCGACGCGGCAAAAACCGAAACCCATGTCCGCGAGCTGCAAACCCAGATCGCGGATTCGCAAGCGGACATGCGGGCGCTGCGGGCCGAGATCGCGACGCTCGAAAGCCCGGGCCGCGTCGAGATCATGGCGGAGCGGCATTTGGGCCTGGTTGTCGGCGGCGAAAGCAGCGCTTTGCCTGAAGCCGATATCGAGCGGCGCCTGCCCGCGCCGCGCGCCGAAGAAAAAACGGGCGCGCAATGAGGCCGTTCGGGCCTGGGTTCGCGCAGGAAAACGCGTTCGCGGCGCCGGCGCTGGAAGCCGCGCCCGCGCGCAACCGCGTGCGCCTTCTGGCGCTCGGCGTGTTCGCGGTGCTGCTTTTGCTCGCCGGCCGCGCGGTGCAATTGGCGTTCTCCGGCGACCCTTTGGCGCCGCCGCGCGCCGCCGTGATCGCTGCAATCCAGCGCGCCGACATTACCGACCGCAACGGCGTTCTGCTCGCCACCACGGTGCGCGCCTATGCGCTGACGGCGACGCCCTCGCTGGTCTGGAATGCGCAAGAGACAGCCGCCGCGCTGGCGAACCTGTTTCCCGATCTAGATCGCGCCGTCGCCTTGCGCCGCCTCACCGATACTTCGCGCCGGCTTGTCTATTTGCAACGGCGCCTCACGCCCGAACAACGCGAAGCCGTGCTGGCGCTTGGCCTGGCCGGCATCGGCTTTGAAGCGGAAGATCGCCGCATCTATCCGCACGCGCACCTCGCCGCGCACGCGCTGGGCTTCACCGATGTCGATCTCAATCCGCTGGCCGGCGTCGAGCGCGGGCTCGATGCGCGAATCCGCGCCGCCGGGCAAGCGGGACGGGCGGTGCGGCTCTCGCTCGACGTGCGCGTACAATATGCGCTCGAAACCGAACTCGACGCCGCCGCGCGCGCTGCCGGCGCCAGCGGCGGCGCCGCAATTTTGCTCGACGGACGCAGCGGCGAGACCCTGGCGCTGGCGTCGTGGCCAAGTTTCGATGCCAATTCCGCCGGCCAAGCCCCGGATGCCGCGCGGCGCGACCGGGTCGCCGGCGACGTGCACGAGCTTGGCTCCATCATCAAGCCGTTCACGGTCGCGATGGCGCTTGAGGAGGAGGTGACCGCCGCCGGAGAATTATTCGACTTGCGCCCGTTCGCTCTCGACGACAGCCTGATCGAGGACCACGAACCGATTACTGGTCTCGCCACGCTGCGCGACATTCTCGCGCGTTCGTCCAATATCGGCGCGGCGCGGCTTGCGCTCCGTTTGGGCGGCGTGCGCCAGCGCGCCTATTTCGATCGCCTTGGCTTGACCGCGGCGGCGCGCTTGGAGATTGGCCGCAACCAGGCGCCGCTTGCACCGCCCGCGCGCGGACGGCGCGACGTTGCGGGCCTGGGATTCGGCTACGGGCTCGCGACGACCCCGTCCGCGCTCGCGGGCGCCTACACCGTTTTCGCCAATGGTGGCGCCCGTGTCGAGCCGACCTTGCTTTTGCTTGTCCCAGGCGAGGAGATCGAGCGCACCCCGGTGTTCTCCGCGGCGACGACGCGGCAAGTCCTAATCTATCTCCGCGCCGCCGTCACCGAAGGCACCGGACGCGCCGCCGACGTGCCGGGGCTGGCGGTAGCCGGAAAAACCGGGACAGCCGAAAAGCTGGGCGAGGCGGAAACCTACGACGAACGCCGCAATTTCTCCTCGTTTGCGGGCGTTTTTCCCGCCGGCGATCCGCGCTATGTGATCGTGCTCGCGCTCGACGATGCGGGCGCGGGCGAATCTGGCGGCGCGGCGGCGGCGCCGGCGGTGGCGCGGACGCTCTTGCGTATCGCGCCGATGCTGGGCTTGCGCATAGAGCCGCGCGCGCGGGAGTAGGGAGAGGGAATGAAGCTCGGCGCGTTGTTCGAAAGCGGCGTTTCAGAGGACGCGCGCGCCATTGAGATCGCCGGGCTCACGGCGGACTCGCGCCAGGTGCGGCCCGGCTATGTGTTCGCCGCGCTCAAGGGTTTCGCCGCGCACGGGCGCGATTTTGTCGCGCATGCCAAAGCCAACGGCGCCGCCGCCATTGTGTCGGCGGGCGATCTCGCCGCCGATCCGGGTTTGCCGCATGTCATCGCCGGCGAACCGCGCCGTGCTTTCGCGCTCGCCGCTTCGGCCTTCTATCCGCGCCGGCCGGAAACCTTGGTCGCCGTCACCGGCACCAACGGCAAAAGCTCCACCGTCGATTTCCTGCGCCAGATTTGGACGCACGCGGGAAGGCGCGCGGCAAGCCTCGGCACGCTTGGCGCCATCGCGCCGTCGGGAATCATGGATCTAGGCCACACCACGCCCGATCCCGCGGCGCTGCATGCAATGCTCACGAAGCTCGCCGAAGACGGCGTCACCCATGCTGCGATGGAAGCATCGAGCCACGGCTTGGAACAGCACCGCATCGACGGCTTGCGCTTCGCCGCCGCGGCGTTCACCAACCTCACCCAGGATCATTTCGATTATCACCACGACATGGCAAGCTATCGCGACGCCAAATTGAGATTGTGGACGCTGGTGAAAGAGGGCGGAATCGCCGTCATCAACGCCGATGCAGCCGAGGGCGCGGCGTTCGAGCAAAGCGCGAACAAGCGCGAACTCGCCATTGTGCTCTGCGGTTGGCGCGCGCCGCGCGAGCAGGCGTTGAAGATCGTGGAGATTCAGCCGCGCCCGAACGCGCAGACGATGAGTTTGCTTTGGAACGGCGAGGAAAGCGATGTGGAGCTGCCGCTGATCGGCGAGTTCCAGGCGCTGAACGCTGTCTGCGCCGCGGCGCTGGCGTTGGCGTTGGGGGAAGCCCCCGAGGCGGTGTGGGCGGGGATGGAGACGCTGCAGCCGGTGAGGGGCCGCATGGAGCATGTAGGCCAGAGCAAGTCCGGCGGGCACGTGTTCGTCGATTACGCCCATACCCCCGATGGGCTCGACGTGCTGCTCCGCGCCGCGCGCCCGCATGCGCCCGGGCGCATCATCGCCGTGTTCGGCTGCGGCGGCGACCGCGACCGGGACAAACGCGCGAAAATGGGCGCGATCGCCGCGCGCCAGGCCGACATCGTGATTGTCACCGACGACAATCCGCGCGGTGAAGACCCCGCCGCCATCCGCGCGCACGTGATGCAAGGCGCTGCGGGAGCTTTGGAGATCGGCGACCGCGCGCAAGCCATCCGCGAAGCCGTCGCCATGCTCAAGGCCGGCGACGCGCTGATGATCGCCGGCAAAGGCCACGAGACTGGACAAATCATAAAAGGCGTCACGCATCCATTTTCGGACCAGGACGCAGCGCGGAGCGCGTTGGAGGGACAGAGTTGATCATTCATTTGCAGGACGCGTGTCCCCCTCCCCCCACCGGCTGCTCCGCAGCCGGCGGACCAACATCGCGGGATCGCAAGCGATCCCGTGGCGGGGAGGGGGCAGGGGGCGGGGGGCGTGCAGGAGATGGCGCGAGCGGCGACGACGCGCTCAACCCTGCACGCCCCCCCTCCCTACCCTCCCCCGCAAGGGGGGAGGGGCGCGCGGTCGGTGGAGTGGCGCTGTGACAAACACACTCTGGTCCGCAGCCGATGCCGCGCGCGCCACGGGCGGCAATCTCGTGGGCGGCGAGCAATGGAGCGCCACCGGCGTTTCCATCGACACGCGCACGCTCGCGCCCGGCGATTTATTCGTGGCGCTGAAGGATGTGCGCGACGGGCACGATTTTCTCGCCCAGGCATTCGTCAGCGGCGCCTGCGCGGCGTTGATTTCCGATGCGGAAAAGGCCGACGGCTTGGGCCCGGTTCTGGTGGTGGCCGATGTGCTGGACGGCTTGCGCAAGCTTGGTGAAGCGGCGCGCGATCGCAGCAACGCCAAGCGCATCGCCGTGACCGGCTCGGTGGGAAAAACTTCCACCAAGGAAGCGCTCGCGCTTTGCCTAGCCGCAAGCGGGGCCACGCACCGCTCGGTGAAAAGCTACAACAATCATTGGGGCGTGCCGCTGACGCTGGCGCGGATGCCGCACGAGAATGCGTTCGGCGTCTTTGAACTCGGCATGAACCGCCGTGGCGAAATCCTGCCGCTGACGAAACTTGTGCGGCCGCATGCGGCATTGGTCACTACTATCGCGCCAGCGCATGTGGAAAACCTCGGCTCGCTCGAAGCTGTCGCCGACGAGAAGGGCGACATTTTCTCGGGCCTCGAACCGGGCGGCGCCGCGCTCGTGCCCAATGAAGCGCCGCACGCGGCCCGGCTGATCGCCGCCGCCGAGCGAAACGGCGCGACGCTCATCCGTTTTGGCGCTGAACCCGAGTGCGAAGCGCGGCTCTTGTCCTTCCAGATGGGCGAAGGCGGCTCGACCGCCGAGGCCGACATCCTCGGCCGCATCATTCGCTACCGTATCGGCGTGGAGGGCGCGCACTGGGCGCTCAACTCCGTCGCCGCGCTCGCCGCCGCCGACGTCGTTGGCGCCGATCTTGACGCCGCGGCGCACGCTCTGGAACATTTGCGCGCCTTCGATGGACGCGGAACCGCCACCCGCATCGAGGCGCCGTTCGGGCCGTTTTTGCTCGTGGACGACGCCTACAACGCCAACCCCGCCTCGATGGCCGCCGCCTTCGCCACCCTCGGCGCGCGCCGTCCGGCGCCGGGCGGGCGGCGGATCGCCGTCCTGGGAGACATGCTCGAACTCGGCCCCTACGAGCGCGCCTACCATGCCGGCCTTGCCCAGCCGATAGAACAAGCCGGGATCGACCTTGTGTTCGCCGCCGGCCCGCGCATGGCGGCGCTCATCGAGGCGCTTCCGCCCGAGCGCCGCGGCGGCTATGCGGAAAACGCCGATGCGCTCACTCCGCTGATCGCGGGCGCTTTGCGCGCGGGCGATATTGTGCTTGTCAAAGGCTCGAACGGTTCGCGCATGAGCCGGGTGGTGAGTTCACTCACCGCGCTCAAAGGGGAAGATTGATGCTTGAGCTCTTGGGTGAATACGTAGAGCGCTCACAATTCTTCAATCTCTTCAACTACATCACCTTCCGCACTGGCGGCGCGATGTTCACTGGGATGATCATCGCTTTCGCCATTGGCGGGCCGTTCATCCGCTGGTTGCGCAAGAAACAGGGCAAGGGCCAGCCCATCCGCAGCGACGGCCCCGAAGGCCATTTGCTCACAAAAAAAGGCACGCCCACCATGGGCGGGCTGATTATCCTGATCAGCCTGGGCATCGCCTCGCTGCTATGGGCCGATCTCGGGAACGCCTATGTGTGGGCGGTGCTGGCGGTGACGGTTGGCTTCGGCGCGGTCGGCTTCGTCGACGATTTCGCCAAAGTGACCCAGCAGCACCATGGCGGGCTTTCCGCGCGCACGAGGCTCGGGTTTGAGTTGCTGGTCGCGCTCGGCGCCTCGCTGGTCATGCTGGCGGCCGAATGGATATCGCACACGCCGGATGCGTCGCACGATGTCATGGGTTTTTTGGGCGCGCTGATGGCGGGCGATCCGCTGACAGCAGTGGCGCTGCCATTCCTGAGCGGGTGGGGCGTGCAGCTGTTTGCATTTTACATTTTGTTCTCGATGATTGTCATTGTCGGCTTCGGCAATGCCGTGAATCTCACGGACGGGCTAGACGGCCTCGCCATCGTGCCGGTGATGATCGCTGGCGCAACCTTCGGCATGATCGCTTATCTGGTCGGGCGGGTCGATTATTCGGAATATCTCGGCATTCCCCACGTCGCCGGAGTTGGCGAGCTATCGACAATCCTCGGGGCGCTGCTTGGCGCTTCGCTGGGCTTTCTTTGGTACAACGCCCCGCCCGCGCGCGTGTTCATGGGCGATACCGGTTCGCTGGCGCTCGGCGGCTTGCTCGGCGCGGTGGCGGTGGCGACCAAGCACGAGATCGTGCTCGCCATCGTCGGCGGTCTGTTCGTGCTCGAAACTTTGTCGGTTATGATCCAAGTCGCGGTGTTCAAGCGCACCGGCAAGCGCGTGTTCTTGATGGCGCCGATCCACCACCACTTCGAAAAACTGGGCTGGCAGGAGCCCACCATCGTCATTCGTTTCTGGATCATCTCGGTTATTTTCGCGATGGCGGGCCTAGCGACATTGAAGTTGCGTTAACGGGGCGAAGCAGCGCAAAACTCAGGTTTCGTTTGTCAGAGGTGCGGCCTGTGCATTGTGAAACGCTGTTATGGACCGCCGGCGTCCTCGCCGGCATTCGGTTCGGTTTGATGCAACCATGCCGGCGAGGCGCCGGCGGTCCATACGCGACATGATTCCGATCACGGAATTCAAGGGCCGCGACATTGCCGTGTTCGGGCTTGCGCGCACTGGGCTTGCCGCCGCGCGCGCGCTGACAGCGGGCGGGGCGCGCGTGCATGCGTGGGACGACAGCGATGTCGCCCGCGCCAACGCCGACGCCGCCGGAATTCCCGTGTCGGACATTAACAGCCGCGATTGGCGCAGCTTCGCGGCTTTGGTTCTGTCGCCGGGAGTGCCGCTGACATTTCCAGAGCCCCACCGCGTGGTGACGTTGGCTGACGCGGTGGGCGTGCCGGTCTTGGGCGACATTGAATTGTTCGCGCGCGCGGTGAATGCGCTGCCGGCCGCGCAACGGCCAAAATCGATCGGCGTCACCGGCACCAATGGCAAATCGACGACGTCGGCCTTGATCGCGCACATTTTGCGCGAGGCCGGCAAGGATGTGCGCCTCGGCGGCAATATCGGCGAGGCCGTGCTTGAACTGGCGCCGCTTCACGCCGGCGCTTATTACGTGCTTGAACTCTCCTCGTTCCAGCTCGACCTCACGCATTCGCTGCGGCTCGACGTGGCGGTGTGGCTCAACACGAGTCCCGACCATATCGACCGCCACGGCGACATGGCCGGCTACGTGGCCGCCAAGCGGCGCATCTTCGCCAACCAAGGCGCGGCCGATTGGGCCGTGATCGGCGTGGATGACGCCCATTGCGCCGCGATCTGCACCGAACTGACCGGCGCGGGCGCTCAACATGTCGCGCCGATTTCGGCTGGGCAGGCGATGGGGCGCGGCGTGTCCGCGCTCGGCGCACATCTCATCGATGCGTTGAGCGGACGGGGCGCATTGGTCGCCGATCTGGTGCAGGCGCCGGCCTTGGCCGGGCGCCACAATGCGCAGAACGCGGCGGCGGCCTATGCCGCAACGCGCGCGCTCGGCGTCGATCCGCGCCTGATCGCACAGGCGCTGGCGAGTTTCTCCGGCCTGCCGCACCGGCTGGAGCGCGTCGGCACAATCGAGGGCGTGCGTTTCGTCAACGATTCGAAAGCCACCAATTCCAACGCCGCCGCGCAGGCTCTGGCTGTGTATCCGCGGGTCTATTGGATTGCCGGCGGCGTTGCGAAGGATGGCGGCATCGATGAGCTCGCGCAGTTTTTTCCGCGCATCGCCCGCGCTTATCTGATCGGCCAGGCGGCGGGGGAATTCGCCGATGCGCTCAAGGGCAAGGCGCCGGTGACGATGGCCGGTCACCTCGAAGCCGCGGTCAAGCTCGCCTTCGCCGATGCACGAGCGTCGGGAGAGCCACATGCATTGGTGCTGTTGTCGCCGGCGTGCGCGTCTTACGACCAGTTCAGGAGCTACGAGGAACGGGGCGATAAATTCAAGGCGTTGGTCGCCGCGCTGGAGGCGCAACCCGCGCGCACCGGCGCGCGCCCCGGAGGCAAAACGTGAGCGCCGCCTTGGCCGAGCGTTGGAATGGGGCCATCGACCGCGCACGCACCTACGATCGCCCACTCATCGTTATCGCGGCCGCTTTGTTCGCGCTGGGCGTTCTGTTCTCGATGGCGGCGAGCCCCGCCGCGACCGCCCGCATCCGCATCGAGGAGGCGTTCTATTTCGCCGGCCGGCAGGCTGCCTATGCCGGGCTTGGCGTCATCGTCATGTTGGCGGCGGCTGCGCTCGAGTCGCGCCAGCTGCGGCGGGCCGCCACCCTTATCGCGGCGCTCGCGCTGCCGCTCTGCGCGCTGGCGGCCTGGATCGGGCCCGAGGTCAATGGCGCGCGCCGTTGGTTCGATTTCGGCCTCTTCTCGTTGCAACCGGCTGAGATTTTGAAGCCCGCACTCGTGGTGGTGTGGGCGTGGATGTTGGGCGAGAGCGTCAAGCAGGATCGCTTTCCCGGCCGCGCCATCTCGATTGGGCTGTTCGCGCTGGCCGCCGCGGCCTTGCTGGCGCAGCCCGACATCGGCCAGACCGCCTTGCTGGGCCTTGTGCTCGGCCCGATGCTGATCCTGTCGGGCTTGGCGCTGCGGTGGGTTTTGGGAGGCGGCGTTGCGGCGGCGCTTGGCGCGTGGGCGATTTATGCGTTCTATCCCCACGCGCGCGAACGCGTGGATGCGTTCCTCAATCCCGAGGGTGACGCGGCCTACCAGGTCAACCGCGCGCTCGACGCGATCGCGGCTGGAGGCGTGTTTGGACGCGGGCCGGGCGAAGGCGTGATCAAACGCGCGCTGCCGGACGCGCACGCCGATTTCGTGTTCGCGGTGGCGGCCGAGGAATTTGGACTGCTCGCCTCGCTCGGCCTCATCGCCTTGTTCGGTGCGTTGGCGTTTCGCGGCCTCTCACGCGCCAGCCGGCTCAATGAACCGTTCGAGCAATTGGCCGCGGCGGGTCTGATCACGCTGCTGGTGACGCAAGCGGCGATCCACATCGCCGTGAATCTAAGCTTGCTGCCGGCGAAAGGCATGACCCTGCCGTTTATTTCCTTCGGCGGCTCCTCGATGATCGGCTCGGCGCTGGCGCTGGGCTTTTGCTTATCGCTGCTGCGTGACCGGCCGGGCGCCTATCTCTATGTCGGCAAGGCCAGAGCATGAGCAAGCGTGTCGTGGTCATCGCCGCCGGCGGCACTGGCGGGCATTTGTTCCCGGCGGCTGCGTTCGCCGAGGAAATGCGCCGGCGCGACTGGCGCGTGGTGCTGATGACCGACGCGCGCGGGCGCCGCTACGCGGAGAATTTTCCCGCCGAGCGCATCGAGGATGTGGCCGCGGCCTCCCCCAGCGCCAATCCGCTCAAAGCCATCCCGGCGGCGCTGAAGATCTGGCGTGGAATCAACCAAGCCAAGCGCCGCTTCGCTGAATTGCGGCCTTCTCTGGTCGCCGGCTTCGGCGGTTATCCCTCGTTTCCCGCTTTGATGGCCGCGCGCGCACGTAAAGTGCCGATCATCATCCACGAACAAAATTCCGTGCTGGGCCGCGTCAACCGCGCCATGGCGACAAGCGCGGCGATTGTCGCGTGCGGCTTCGAACGGCTGGACCGCCTGCCGGTCGCCGCGCGCGCGCGCAAGCGCGCGATCGGCAATCCGGTGCGCGCGCCGATCCTTGCGGCGCGGGAGCGGGGATATCCCGAAGCGCCAGCGGGAGGCCGGCTCAATCTCTTGATTATCGGCGGCAGCCAGGGTGCGCGCATTTTCGGCGACGTGATCCCGGCGGCGATCGCGTCGCTGCCGGCGGCGCTGCGCGCGCGTCTGGATGTCGTGCATCAGGTGCGCGAGGAGCAGATCGAGGCCGCGCGCGATGTCTATGCGGCAGCTGAGGTCAAGGCCGAAGTTGCGCCGTTCTTCGGCAATATGGGCAATCTTTTGGCCGCCGCGCATCTGGTCATCGCCCGCGCCGGCGCCTCGACGGTGACGGAATTGCAGGTGGCGGGGCGCCCGGCGATCCTGGTCCCGTTCGCCGCCGCCGCCGACGATCACCAAACCGCCAACGCGGCGGGGCTGACCGATGTCGGCGCGGCCGATGTGATCACCGAGGCCGCGTTCGAACCGCACGCGCTCGCCGCCTGCCTGGAAACGCGCCTCGGCGACACCCACGGCCTCGCCGTCCGCGCCGCCGCGGCGCGCGCCTCGGCCAAACCGGAAGCGACAAAAGCGCTAGCCGATTTGGCGGAGGGGGTTGCGAGCCCGTGGCGCTGGACAAAATGACCATATCGTGACTATAATTTTCCATGAGCATTTATTCCGTCGCCGAAGCCAAGGCCAAGTTCTCCGCCTTGATCGATGAAGCGATCAAGGGCGAAGCCGTCACCATCACCCGCCATGGGCACGCCGTGGTGGAGGTGAGGGCGGTGGCTGGCAAGGCAAAGCCCAAACCCCGGCCGATGACCGAGGCCGACTTCGAGTGGTTGGCCAAGCGCCGGGTCGGCAGGAAGGCGCCCAGGGAAGATGCGGGCGCGCTTGTGTCGCGCATGCGGGACGAGGATTGGAAGTGAGCGTCTATCTCGACGCGAGCATAGTGGTGTCCCTCTTCGTTAAAGACGCACTCGCCGAACCGGCGCGGGTGGCGATTGTGCGCGCCGGCGCAATCCTTCTGCTGAGCGATCTGGCAAGCGCGGAGTTCGTTTCGGCTATCGCGAGGCGTCTTCGAATGGGCGCCCTGTCGTTGGCTGAGGCTCAAGACGCGATCGGTTTGTTTGACGTCTGGGCGGCCACCATTGCCGAGCCGGTGGAAACAATGCCGCAGGATTTCGCCGTATGCACCGCCTATCTACGCCGCCTAGACCTGCCTCTGCGCACGCCGGATGGGCTCCACATCGCCATCGCCAGCCGCCTCGGAGCGTCGATCCTGAGCTTCGACAAACAACTCATCGCCAGCGCCAAGAAACTGGGCGTGGCGGTGGTGCGCGTCTAATCCGCCCCCCCGCATCCAAATCCGACCCCGGCGGCGGATAGGTTGGTGAAGGCGCCGGTCAGGCGCTTCGGGAGGCTGAACATGACCGAAGAACTATTCCGCGATTATTGGTGGCTGATATTCCCGGTGTTCGGCATGGCGATGTGGGCTTTTGGCTGCGTCCGCGAGGCGCGGCTTGAGGACGAGACGCTGCGCCGGGCGCGCCAAGCGCTCAAGGAGCAAGGCTGATGGAAGAATTGTTTCGCGATTTCTGGTGGCTGATTTTTCCCATTTTCGGCATGGGCATGAGCGTTTGGGGCATGGCGCACAGCGAGCGGCGTTCCCGCAATGTCATCGATCTGATCAGGACCTATACCGACCAAGGCAAGGCGCCGCCGCCCGAATTGTTGCAGCTTGCGGCCAAGAGCCTCGAGGGCGACGAGGATTCTTCGCCGTCAACTCCGCAATCGGCGCGGCAATCGAACGCTTGGACGTTCTTTTTGTTTGCCGGTTTGGCCGCAGGCTTTGCGACGGGGTACGCGTTTGCCAGCCCGACCGAGGATTGGGCCTGGGTGTTTCTCGCGGTCGCGGTGACCATGGCGGTGATGGCGGCGGGCGCGCTGGTCATGCTCGTGCTCGGCGCCAAGCGTTGAGCCGATGGAACCCGCGGAGGAGGCGAAGCTGATTACGCGCGCGCGCGGCGGCGACAAGCGCGCCTTCGGCGCTTTGGTCGACGCCCACCAAGGCGCGGTGCGCGCGTTTTTGCGGCGGCTTGTCGGCGTGGCCGCCGACGCCGACGATTTGGCGCAGGAGGCGTTTGCGCGCACCTGGGAAGTACTCGCCCGTTTCGACGGCCGCTCCAGCCTGAAGAGCTTCGTCTGCGGCGTGGCGTTTCAATACTGGCGCCGCGCCCGCCGCGCCCAGTCGCGTTCGCTTGCGCGCGATAGCGAATATGCCGCGCTGGAAGATGCGCACACCACGCCTTCGTCCAAACCGGCGCAAGTGCTTGCGCTGCGCCGCGCGATGGACGATCTTCCCGGCGACCAGCGCGCCGTGCTCGCTTTGTGTCTGGGGCAGGATTTCACCCATGCGGAAGCCGCCGACATTCTTGGCTTGCCGCTTGGGACGGTAAAGTCGCACGTGACGCGCGGGCGGGCAAAACTGCAACTCGCGCTTGGCGTCGCGGCGGAGGCAGGAACATGAAGGACGATCTCGAACTGGCGGCTTTGTTGGGCGAAGCCCCGCGCGCCGACCCGGCGTTCCGCTTCGATGTTTTTGCGCGCATGGCGAAACGTTCGCTGCGCCGCGCCGCCCGCCGCCGCGCCGGCGCCACTGTCGCCGTATTCGCCGCCATCGGTTTGACGTTTCCCGCCGCCCAGGCGGCCGGCGTAACCCTTGCCCAGGCCGAGCCCTGGCTGATGGTCGCGGGGGTGGTGAGCCTCGCGTATGTGCTGGCGGTCTTGACCATCGAGGGGCCGCACGCTCTGCTGGCGCGCTCGCGCCTCATATTGCGGACGCGGCCCTGAGCAATTCCAGAGCACCCATGATCCGCCGCGCCATCCCGTTTGACACTGGGCCCATTCACTTCGTCGGCATTGGCGGCATCGGCATGTCCGGCATCGCCGCGGTGATGAAGAACCTTGGTTACGAGGTTACTGGTTCCGACGCCAAGGAGAGCGCCAATGTCGAGCGCCTGCGCGGCCAGGGCGTGCAGGTGTTCATCGGCGGCGAGTCGGGAGTCAGCGCGCCAGAAGAAGTGAGCGTGGTGACCGCACCCTACCGGGTCGACGGCGAGGTCGTCGGCACGGTGGGCGTGATCGGGCCCTCGCGCATGGCCTACGACCGCGTGGTGCCGATCGTGGACATCACCGCCAAGCTCCTCTCCAGCGCGCTGTCCAAACCCTGAACGGCATCCTCCTCGTCAATCTGGGTACGCCGGCGGCGCCCACGCCGGCGGCGGTGCGGACCTACCTCGCCGAGTTCCTCTCCGACCCACGCGTGGTCGAGCTGCCGCGCTGGCTCTGGCTGCCCGTCCTGCACGGCGTGGTGCTGCGCAGGCGCCCCGCCCGGTCGGCGCAGAAGTACGCCAAGATCTGGACGCCGGAGGGCTCCCCGCTGGCGGTGCACACTGCAAAGCAGGCGCAGCTGCTGCGCGAGGCCACGGGCCTGCCGGTCGAATACGCCATGCGCTATGGCGAGCCAAGCATTGGCGCCGCGTTGCGCAAGCTGCCCGCAAAGGTCCGTGTCATTCCGCTGTATCCCCAGTACGCACGCAGCACCACCGAATCGATCCGCGACGTGGTCGGCAGCAAGATGGACTTCGTCGAGCAGTTCCACGATCACCCGGGCTATATCGCGGCGCTCGCGGGGCTGGTGCAGGACAGGCCCGACGTGCTGGTGATGAGCTTCCACGGCCTTCCGCAGCGCGCGGTGGAGCGCGGCGATCCCTACCGCGACCAGTGCCAGCGCACCGCGCAATTGCTGGCGCAGGAACTGCATCTGCAGCCTGGTCAGTTCCGCGTCACCTTCCAGTCGCGCTTCGGCCCGGCGCGCTGGCTGCAGCCCTACACCGCCGACGTGCTCGCCGAGCTGGGCGCCGCGCGCACGCGCCGCGTCGACGTGATTTGCCCTGGATTCGTGGCCGACTGCCTGGAGACGCTGGAGGAAATCGCGATCGAAGGAAAGAAGATCTTCCTCGACGCGGGCGGCGGGGAGTTCCGCGCGCTGCCCTGCCTGAACGAATCACCGCGCTGGATCGCGGCGCTGAAGGAAATCGCGCTCGGCCGCTAGCGGAGTAGAATTTGGGCAGTTCACATGGATTCCGCATGAACCTGTTTGATTTATACGAAGTCAGCCGCAAGCCCCGCAGGGCGAAGAGCCTTTATGAGCGTGCTCGGAAATATATCGGTGCAGTAAAGGGGCCGCTCAAGCCGAAGAACACGGCGGCGCACGCCAAGGCCTTGGTTCGTGGAATTACCGCCGCGAAACATTCTCGCTGACACCGGCCCGCTTTTCGCCCTGATCCACGCGGGCGACGCAGATCATGCGCGGGCGGTGGAATTCGCCCGCGGTTTTACTGGCCGATTGATCACTACCTGGCCAGTCCTTACCGAGATTGCCTACCTCCTAGTGAAATCCAATCGCCGCGGCATTGGCACTCTGCTCGGCATGATCCTGGACGGTCACTTGTCGGTCGCGGACCTCGATTCCGAGGATGTGCAATACATGCGGACATTGACGGCCAAGTACGAGAACATGGATCTTGCTGACGCGTCGCTGGTGGCCGTAGGCGAGCGGCTGGACGTCTTGGACGTGATTGCGCTCGATCGGCGCGACTTCTCGCGTTACCGGACACGCTCCCGACGAGCTTTCACGAATCACTTCCCGGAACGCACGTAGCCAAAACCTAGCTGCGCCATGCTTGATTCAATTTGGCGCCTACTTGCCCGAGGCGGCCTTGTCGATTTTCTTGCCCGTTTTTTCGAGGAACTTCTGCGTGGCGCCGAGCGGGCGCTCCGCCGCCTTGGCGGTGGCCTTCGCGCCGCGCTCGATCCCCTTGCCCGCCTGGTCGACGTAACCGCCCAGTTTGTCCGCCATGGCCATCGGCGCGGCCGCCAGAGCGAGCAAGGCAATCAAATGCCGCATGGCTAGCCCCTCGCCGCCAGGCGCATGTTGGCCTGGATCAGCCGCTCGATCAGCACGCGCATGAAGGCCTTGTTGAGGCCCACCTGGCAGGCGTCGGTGGCGGCGCGCAGCGCCGCCGCCTTGATCTCGATCACCGTCACCTCGGTATTGGCAGTGATGGTGGTGGTGCGCCGCTCGATGCGGTCGGTGAAGTACAGGATTTCGCCAAAGCAACCGCCCGGCTTGATGGTATTGAGCTGCGTGCCGGAAAGCGTCACGCTGACCTCGCCCGCGATCAGCAGGTAGAAACTGTCGCCGTGGTCGCCCTCGCAGATGATCACGCTGCCGGCGGAAATCTTCTTCCAGCTGCCGATGCGCACCACCTCCCACAGCGCGACGTCGCCGAAGCCCTCGAAAAACGGCGTCTGGCGCAGTTCGTTGAACTTCTCCGAATCGGACAGCGACTCCCCCACCGGGCGCAGCGCGGTGAAGGCCTGGCTCAGGTCCTTGCCGAAGTCCAGCCAGGAGCGGTAGCGCGTAGCCGGGTCCTTGTTGATCGCCGTCATCACGATCTGGTCGAGTAGCGGCGGCAGGTCCGGCCGCAGGATGGCGGGCCGCGGCGGCACGGTGTTGAGGATGGCGTAGGTCAGACCGGCCTGGGTGGAAGCCTGGAACGGCAGCCGCCCGGTGAGCAGGCGGTACATGGTGACGCCCAGCGAATAGATGTCGGTCTGGTGCGTGAGCTGCTCCATGCGGATCTGCTCGGGCGACATGTAGGCGGGGGAGCCCACTCCGGTGATCTGCGTGGTTTCCTGTCCGTAGCGCTGCTGGAACGAAGCGCCAAAGTCGCTCACCTTGGTCTCGCCGGCGGCCGACAGCAGGATGTTGCCCGGCTTGATGTCGCGGTGGATCACCCCGTGCTGGAACGCGTATTCCAGCGCGCGGATGCACTTGAAGATGATCTCCACCACCTTGGACAGGGGCAGCAGGCTGGTCACATCGGAATGCGCGTCCAGCGTAGTGCCGGCGATGTATTCCATCACCAGGTAGCTGTGGTCGGGCTCGGCCACCGCGTCGAGGATGTCGACGATGTGCGGGTGGTTGAGCTTGCCGGCGAGCGAGGCTTCCGCCAGGAACGCCTTGTGCGTCATGCGCTCGGTCTGCGGGTCGGCGTGCTCGTCGAACAGGAATACCTTGATCGCCACGTCGCGATCGGCAAAGGGGTCGCGCGCCAGGAACACATGGCTGGTGGCGCCGCGGCCGATCTCACGCTGGATGGGATACTTGCCGAGCTGAGTCTGCGGCTCGAAGCGGGCGCCCGCCGCCCCGCGAGGTCCGGCCGCAGTCACTGCTCGCCACCCGCAAGGTAGGAGGCGATGCGCTGCAGCAACTCGGCCTCCGGATAGGGCTTGCCGAGGAACACGTTCACTCCCAGTTCCGCCGCCTGGCTGCGGTGCTTGTCCGCGGTGCGCGAGGTGATCATGATGATCGGCACGCCGCGCGTGCGCGGGTCGCCGCGCAGATTGCGCGTCAGTTCAAAACCGTCCATGCGTGGCATCTCGATGTCCACCAGCATCACGGCGGGCAGGGCGTCCTTCATTTGCTCGAGCGCATCCAGGCCATCCTTGGCGGTCAGCACCTGGTAGCCCTCGCGCTCCAGCAGCCGGCTGGTGATCTTGCGCACCGTGAGCGAGTCGTCCACCACCATCACCACCGGCGCGGCGGGCGCGGCCGGGGCGGGCGGCGCGGCAGGCGCCGCTGCGCGCGCGCGCGCCTGGCGCGCATGCTGCACCAGCTGCACCGGGTTGACGATCAGCACGATGCTGCCGTCGGCCAGCACCGTCGCGCCGCCCACGCCGGGCACGCGCGCGAGCTGCGGGCCGATGCTTTTCACCACGATTTCCTGGTTGCCGATCAGTTCGTCGACGTGCAGCGCGATACGCTGGATGCCGCTGCGCAGCAGCAGCACCGAGTTGTAGGGCCGTATCCCGTCCCTGCCCACGCCCAGCAACTGCGCCAGACCGTAGAGCGGGTACTGGCGCTGCTGGAACTCGATCGTCTGCGCCGCGTAGCGCGTGGCCATGGCGTCCGCCTTCAGGCGCTGTACCTGCTCGACCATTGCCGAAGGCACGGCGAACACGTTGCCGGCGGCGCGCACCAGCACCGCTTGCGTCACCGCCAGGGTCAGCGGCAGATAGAGGGTGAAGGTGGTGCCGCGGCCGCGCTCGCTGGCGATCTCGATGCGCCCGCTGACGGCGGCGATCTCGTTGCGCACCACGTCCATGCCGATGCCGCGGCCGGAAAGCTCGGTCACCGTTTCAGCAGTGGACAGGCCCGAAACGAAGATCAGCTGCATCAGCTCCGCCTCGGCGGGCTGTTGGCCGGGCTGCAGCAAGCCCATGTCCTCGGCCTTGCGGCGCAGCTGCTCCAGATCGAGCCCGGCACCGTCGTCGCTGACGATGAGCGCGAGCTCGTTGCTCTCCTGGCGCAGGCTGACCGAGATGCGGCCGCTTTCCGGCTTGCCCGCCGCGGCGCGCGCCGCAGGCGCCTCCACGCCGTGCGCCAGTGCGTTGCGCAGCATGTGCTCGAGCGGCGCACCGATGCGCTCCAGCACGCTGCGATCCAGCTCGACCTGGCTGCCGTCGATCTGCAGCTCGGCCTTCTTGTCCAATTCGCGCGTGGCCTGGCGCACGATGCGGTACAGCCGCTCGTCGAGGATCGAGAACGGCACCGCACGCATGCGCATCAGTGCCTGCTGCACGTCGCGGCTGGTGCGCGCCTGGTGCGCCAGCGCGGCGTCGGTCTCGCCCAGGTTCTTGCCCAGCGACTGCTGGATGGTGGCCGCGTCGTGCAGGCTCTCCGCCATCAGCCGCGTCAGTTCCTGCAGCCGCGTGAAGCGGTCGAATTCGAGCGGGTCGAACTCCCGGTTGCGCTCTTCCAGCTCCGACTTGCGCGAGCGCATCTGGCTGTCGGCCTGGATCTCCACCTCGCGCAACTGCCCCCGCATGCGCGCGATGCTTTCGCTCAGGTCGGCGATCGACTGCTTGACGGCGCGCAACTCGGCCTCGACGCGCGTGCGCGCGATGCTGACCTCGCCCGACTCGTTGATCAGGTGGTCCAGCGTGTCGGCGTTGATGCGCAGCATCGTCGACGGGCTGGGCAGCGGGCGCTCGGCGCGCGGCGCTGCGGCGGCGGGTTCCGGCGCGGCGCTGACCGGCGCGGCCTCCGGCTCCGCCCCGGAGGCCATGCGCTCCAGATCGAGGCTCAGCCGGTCCATCTTTTCTTCCAGTTCCACGAACAGCGTGTGCGTGAGCTCGCCCGCCTCGAGCGCCGCCTCGATGCGGCCCTCCATCGTGTGCGTCAGCTCGCCCAGGCGGATGGCGCCCGCCATGCGCGCGCTGCCCTTCAGCGAGTGCAGGGCGCGCTGCAGCGACTGCGACACGTTCTGATCCTGCGGATGCGCTTTCCAGTCGCGCAGATCGCTGCCGATCAGGGGCAGCAACTGTTGCGCTTCCTCGAGGAAGATCGGCAGCAACTGCGCATCGATGTCGTCGAGCATCACGCGCAATTCCCTGCCGCCCTTGGCCGGCGCTGGCGCCGGCCTGGCTTGCGGCCTGGGCTTGGGCTTGGCCGGCGGCGCCAGCAGCCGCGCCATCAGCTCGAGCAGGTGGTTCTCCGCTTGCCCGACATTCGCCGGCGCCTCGCGCCGCGCCACCGCATCCACCCGCTCGCGCAAGGCTTCGATCACGGCCCGAACCGTCTTGACGTCGGCGGCCGCACCGCTGCGCCGCGCCAGCGGCGTCCAATGCTCGAGCGCCGCGGCCAGGTCGGCGATCGGGGCAAAGCCCGCGGTGCGCGAGCTGCTGGCAAGCGTGTGCGCCGCGCGCACGAACTCCTGCGTGGTATCGATGCCGGTTCCCATGCGCCAGGCGTCGCATTGCGCTTCGAGGGTCGCGATGTGCTGGTGCGCTTCCTTCATGTAGATGTCGTACAGGTGGCGCCCCAGGCGCGTCTGGCCGATCACCATCTCCTCGGGTTCCGCAGCCGGCGCAGATGCCGGCTCGGGCTCTGATTCCAGCGCGGCGGGCACCATCGGTTCCTGCGCTTTCTTCAGCCGTCCGGCGAGTTGCACGATCTGGCGCGTGTCGATTTCTGCCTTGAGGCTGCCGTCGCGCAACTGCCCGACCCAACCGGCGAAGGATTTGCTTGCCAACGCGATGAGCTCGAGCAGTTCTGCGCTGGCCGGCCATTTGTGTTCCAGCCAGCGGTTCATCACCTGCTCGATTTCCCAAGCCACCTCGCCGAGATCCATCAGGCCCACCATGCGGCCGCTGCCTTTCAGGGTATGAAAGCTGCGCCGGATGGTGGTGAGCGCGTCGCGGTCGCGCGGCTGCGCCCGGCACTGTGCCAGCGCAGCGTCGATGTTGCCGAGCACTTCGCCGGCTTCCTCGAGATAGATGTCGAGCAATTCCTGATTCACCTCTGCCCGCAGCATCGGCGGCGATGTAGCGGCGGCGACCACTTCGGCCGCAGTCGCTGCAGCTTTGATCGCACTGGGGGTCAGCACCACCGTGGTGTCCCTCGAGCGCTGCATCGCCGGCGCGTGCGCCTTGTCAAAGCGCCGGAAGAACAACTCGATGGCCTGCGCCGCTGGCTCGCGCCCATGCAAGCATGGGTCGAGAAAGAAACCGATGCTGCTCAGTCCTTCCGCGATCCAGTCCATGTCGACCGCCGTCCCGGCATAGTCCGGCAGCGCGCATTCCCCGATCAGCCGCTCACAAGTGGCGAGCGCACGCGCCGCGCCCTCGAAGCCCAGCACCATCAGCGCACCATGGATCTGGCGCAGGTGCGGCGCCAGGCCGGCCAGCGTGTCGCGCTTGGCGGCATTGCGCGCATAGCCGTCCAGCACCTGCTCCACGTGCTGCAGGTTGGCGAAGATCTCCTTGGCCACCTGGGCGCGCAGCTGCAGGGCGCCGATGCGCTCGCTCAGGTCGGCGCGCAGCCCCGCTGGCGGCTCGCCCGAGGACTTGCCTTGCGCGGCGTCGAGCAGCCAGCCGCCCATGATGCCGATCTGCTGGTCGGTGTCCGCGGCAGGGTGCGTGAAGTTCTCGATCAGGCTTTCCGCCAGCAGGAAGGCGGAGGCCATCTCGATCACCATGAACTGGTTCTGCTGCGCATAGGGGTCGGGCAGGCGCGTCGCCACCAGCGCGATGGCGTCGAGCAGCTTGGCGAGCGGCGCGATGCCCACTTCCCCCGCCTTCGCCTTGAAGGAGGCCACCAGCTCGCGGAAGCGCGCCGCGCTCTTCGGCTCGCCAGAAACGTAATGCACCCACATGCCCTGCACGGCCTCCAGGCGCGAACGCATGTCCGCCAGCGCCGGCGCCAGCCAGTCCATGTCGAATTCCATGACGCTGCCCGCGTCGGCGCCGGGCAACAGGCTGTCGAGCTGGAACGCCTGCCTGAGCTCCTTCAGCCGCGGCGTCGAGGGCTTGCACGTGGCAATGGCGTACAGCACTTCGCGCAGCAGGCCTTCGCTGACCGAGGGCGCGCCGGCAGCCAGGTCGCGCAACTGGAAATCGATCCGGTTGCACAACGGCTTTGCCCTGACCAGCCAGGCGGCGTCGGGCGGGTCAAGCATGCCGTCGATCAGTCCCTCTGCGGCCCACCAGAGCGCCTGAGGCTCGGGCAGGAGTGTCGCGACCTGGTGCAGAGCGCCGAGCGCCCGCTGCATGTCGTGCGGGCCGTGCGGCAGATTGCGCAGCGCTCCAAGCAGGCCGCGCTGGAACTGCGAGCGCTGCGCCTGCAGATAGGGGCCGAGCGCATCCCTGGCGAGCGCCTTCGGCTGCGGATGGGGCAGCGCCGGCAGCGTGAGGTCGGGGAAGAAGAGGTCCTTTTCCGCGGCATCCGCCTTGCCCTGCAGGGTTTTGAGCTCGTGATACGCCGGGTAGAGGCGCAGCGGCACGTTGGCGTGGCCGCGCCCCAGCCCGTCGACGAAATCCTTCAGCGCGAGCACCGCCCTGTCGATCACCGCCATCGCCTGCGAGCTCGGGCGCGCGCCGTCCAGGCCGGCAAAGCTGCCCTCGATTTCCTCGCAGAAGCGCGTCGCGCCCAGCAGCCCCACCATGCGTAGCGCCCCGCTGACCTGGTGCAGGTGCTCGCGGCATGGCTTGAGCACCGCCGCCTCGCCGGGCTCGGACTGAAACCTGGCGATGTGGTCCCTGGCCTGTTTCAGCGCCTGGTCGACCTCAGCGGTAATCCAGGAAAGGATGGTCGCGGAAGCGTTGCCCATGACCCTCGTCAGGCGAGCTTGAATCCGGCGACCGAGGCTTTCAGCCCGTTCGCCAGCGCGGTCAGCCGCTCGGCGGAAGCGGCCGTGCGGCGCGTGCCATCCGTCGTCATCCGCGTGATGGCCAGGATGTCGTTCATCGCCGCGGCCACCCGGGTGGCCGAATCCGCTTGCTGCTGGGTCGCGTTGGAGATCGACGCGATCAGCTCGGCCAGCTGTTTGGACACCTGTTCGATCTCGCGCAGTGCGCCGTCGGCCTCGTCCGCCGTTCTGGTGCCTTCCACCACGCCGCGTGTGCTGCGCTCCATGGCCTCGACCGCGTCCTGCGTGTCGCGCTGAATCGACTTGACGATCGCGCCGATGTGCTTGGTCGCCTCGCCGGAGCGCTCGGCCAGCCGCTGCACCTCCTCTGCCACCACGGTGAAGCCTCGCCCCGCTTCCCCCGCCGAAGCCGCCTGGATGGCGGCGTTCAGCGCCAGCACGTTGGTCTGTTCCGTGATGTCCGAGATCAGCTGCACGATTTCGCCGATCTCCTGCGAGCTCTCGCCAAGGCGCTTGATGCGCTTGGAGGTTTCCTGGATCTGATCGCGAATGTCGTGCATGCCGCGGATCGAGTTCTGCACTGCGTGCGCGCCCTTCTCCGCGGCGCTGAGCGAGGTCTGCGCCACCTTGGCCGACTCGTTCGCGCTCCTGGACACGTTGCTCATCGCTTGCGCCATCTGCGCCACCGACTGGCCGGTGCCCTGGATCTCCGCCGCCTGCTTCTGCGCCGCCTGCAGCAGCTGGCCGGAAACCGTCTGCGCTTCCTGCGTCGCCGCGGTCACCTGCTGCGCGGCGGTGGTGATGCCCTCCACCAGGCGGCGCAGTTCGTCGATGGTGAAGTTGATCGAGTCGGCGATGGCGCCGGTGATCTCCTCGGTCACCTGCGCCCGCGCAGTCAGGTCGCCTTCCGCCAGGTTGCCGAGCTCGTCCAGCAGGCGCAGGATGGCCTGCTGATTCGCCGTGTTCTGCCCTTCGCTTTCCTCCGCACGCCGCCGGCCGTCGTCGATGTAGACCTTGCCGATGAGCAACAGCACCAGGAGCGCCAGGCCGGTCAGCACCGCAAGCGCGAGGTAATTGAGCCGGCGGCCGCCGAGTTCTTCCTCGTAACCCAGGCTCAAGCTCGCGCCCGCCTGCAGCAGCGCCTCGCTGTCGTTGAAGATGTCGAAGGTCGCGCGCTTGGCGCCCACCAGCCTGGCCTGGCTGCCGAGGATCGCGCTCACCGCGCGCTGGTAGTCGGCGAACGCGGTCTGCAGCTCGCCCAGCTTGCCGCGCGTTTCGGCGTCCGCCACGCGGGCAATGCGCATCGCCTCGCTGCCCTGCAGCAGGCCCTGCACCGTGTCGCGGAACGTGTTGGTATCCTTGCCCAGCAGGAACGCGACTTCCGGGTCGACGACGTTTTCCGCGAGCATGGTGTTGGCGTTCTTCGCCATGCGCTGCGTGAGCATCATCAGCTGGGCGGTGATCGCGTTTTGCCGCGCAGAACCGCCCGCCTGCACGCTGAGCGCCGCGATCTCGTCGGTCAGCTCCTGCAGCAGCGGGTTGTTGGCGTTGATCGCGCGCACCGCGCTGCCCAGTGCCACCAGGTTGCGTTCGTCGTCGATCACCAGCGTGGCGTTGCGCTCGGTCTTGGCCCATTCGCGGTCCAGCGCATTGAGTGGCGGCTGCACTTTCTGCGCAGTCGGCGGCAGGCTGGCGCCGCCGCTCTCGCCGCCAAAGGCGAGCAGTTTGACCAGCGCCGCGAACTCGTCGCGGCTGCTGCGCAGCTGCTTGAAGGCCTCAGTGTTGCCCTGCGACGCCTGCTGCGCGGCTTTCGCCAGGCGCTGCGACAGCATCTGCAGCTTGCCGGCGCTGGCGATGTAGATCGTGCCGAAGGTGCCCTGGCGGGTGTCGACCACGACGATGGCGGCGATCGCTGCCAGCAGCAGCACCAGGGCCCCGATCAGCACCTGCAACTGCTGGCCGATCGGCAGCCGTCCGATGAGCGGCAGGCCGCCCGCTGCCGCGGCCGTGGCCGTCCCGCTGCTCACCGCGCCACGCCGGAGGAACGCAAGCTTGAGCGCGCCTAGATTGAATGCCATGGGATTCCCCTCATCGCAAAGAATTGCCGTCCGCCACCCCCAGGAACGCGGGGTCCTGCACCAGTTGTGCCACGTCAAGCTGCTGCCAAAGCCTGCCGTCCTTGTCGCTGTACTCTGCCTTCAGCCAGGGCGCGGCGCCCGAGCGCAGCGCGCGCGGCTGCAGCTGCTCGGCGCCGTGCAGGCCGAGCGAGCGGTCCACCAGCAGCGCGCAGCTCATGCGGAAGCGCTCGCCGAGGAGCAGCAGCCGCGCCTGCTCGCCCGGCGCGACCGCCTTGCCACCGAGAAACGCCGGAAAATCCACCACGCTGTACAGATTGCCGCGGATATTCGCCGCGCCGCGGAACCACGGCCGGGTCAGCGGCACCGGCGCGATGCGCGGCACCGGAATCATTTCGCGGGCGTCGGCAAGGTCCACCAGCCAGGCTTCGGCGCCCACCTGCAGGCCGAGCTTGGACACGCTGCTGCCGCTCGCCGCGTTCTGCAACCGCGCCACCAACTCGGTCTGGTAGTCGCGCAGCGAGATGCGGACTGCCACTAGCCGAGCGCCGAGATCTTGGCCAGCAGGTCGGCCGCGCTGACAGGCTTGACGAGGTAGTCGCGCGCGCCCTGCCGCATGCCCCAAACGCGGTCGGTTTCCTGGCCCTTGGTGGAAACGATGATCACCGGGATATCCTTGGTGCTGCTGTCCTTGCTGAGCGCACGGGTGGCCTGGAAGCCGTTCATCCCGGGCATCACCACGTCCATCAGCACCAGGTCGGGCCGCTGCTCCTTCACCTGGAGCAGGGCCTGTTCTGCGCTCTCGGCGGTGCTCACCGCGTAGCCGCCCTTCACCAGCAGGTCTTTGAGGTACTGTCGGTCGGTGGGCGAATCGTCGACGACGAGGATGTTCTTGATCGGCATGAAGCTGAACCTTTCGCAGCAGGGTTAGGGTGCGTTGGACGACGGCCTGACGTACTCGTTGACGACCTCGACCAGCGTTTCCTTGGTAAACGGCTTGGTGAGGTAGCGGTCCGAGCCCGCCAGCCGGCCGCGGGCGCGGTCGAACACGCCGTCTTTGCTCGACAACATGATCACCGGCGTGAATTTCAGATGCGGATGCTGCTTGATCAGCATGCAGGTCTGGTAACCGTCGAGCCGCGGCATCATGATGTCGACGAAGATGACCTTGGGCTGGTGATCGCTGATCTTCGCCAGCGCGTCGAATCCATCTTCGGCCAGGATGACGTCGAACCCGGCCTGGCGCAGGAACATCTCGGCGCTGCGCCGGATGGTGTTGCTGTCGTCGATGACCAGGACCTTGATCGGGCCCGGCGCTATGTCGCTCACTACTTTGTCCCCAAAATCGCAACCGGGTGGAAGCACTCTACTCCTTTCCCAGTCAGGCGGTTACCGAATCCAATTAAAGTAGAATAATACCTTCCTCGCCTGTTCCATCCAAATTCGAGATACCGTCTGGCGCGTGAGCAGCCATTGCGCGCTTGAAGTGGGCTGGTTTCTCCCAATATAGCTGCGTTCACAGAGACACTTTGCGCGCAATGTCCGATCCGAAAAGCCAGCCTGACAAAGTGATGTCGGAGGAAATTCCTCCGGGCCCGGAGCCCGTCCGCTCGCCGGAAGAGCTGCTCGCGGAGGCCCACGCCAAGCTCGATGCGCAGCGCGATGCCTGGCTGCGGGCGCTGGCCGATGCGGAGAACGCCCGCAAGCGCGCCCAGTCGGACATCGCCATGGCGCGCAAGTACGCCGCCGAACGGATCGTGGAGGACCTGCTGCCGGTGATGGACGCTCTGGAGGCGACGCTGGGCGCAGGCAGCGCAAGCCCGGACGCGCTGCGCGCAGGCGTGGAACTGACCCAAAAGCAGCTGCGCAACGCTTTCGAGCGGGCCGGCGTCGCCGAGGTCAGTCCGGACCCCGGCCAGCGCTTCGATCCCCACCGGCACCAGGCGATGGCGGCGGTCGAGTCGGACCAGGAGCCCAATTCCGTGCTGGCAGTGATGCAGAAGGGCTACAGCCTGCAGGACCGGGTCGTGCGGCCGGCGCTGGTGACCGTGGCCAAGGCCAGGGCAGTTGAAAACGGCGCCGCAATCCCCATCTCGGACAGTAGTCTGGATTCGAACTGAAGGAACCACCATGTCCAAGATTATCGGCATCGACCTGGGCACGACCAACTCGTGCGTCGCGATCATGGAGGGCGGCAAGCCCAAGGTGATCGAGAACTCCGAAGGCGCGCGCACCACACCCTCGGTGGTGGCCTATGCGCAGGACGGCGAAATCCTGGTTGGCGCGTCGGCCAAGCGGCAGGCGGTCACCAACGCGAAGAACACGATCGACGCGGTAAAGCGCCTGATCGGCCGGCGCTTCGAGGAAAAAGAGGTGCAGAAGGACATCGGCCTGATGCCCTACCGGATCGTCAAGGCCGACAACGGCGACGCCTGGGTGGAGGAGCGCGGCAAGAAGATGGCGCCGCAGCAGGTGTCGGCCGAGATCCTGCGCAAGATGAAGAAGACCGCCGAGGACTACCTCGGCGAGGAAGTGACCGAGGCGGTGATCACGGTGCCGGCCTACTTCAACGACTCGCAGCGCCAGGCCACCAAGGACGCGGGGCGCATCGCCGGACTGGACGTCAAGCGCATCATCAACGAGCCCACCGCGGCGGCGCTCGCCTTCGGTATGGACAAGCAGGAAAAGGGCGACCGCAAGATCGCGGTGTATGACCTGGGCGGCGGCACCTTCGACATTTCGATCATCGAGATCGCGGACGTGGACGGCGAGAAGCAGTTCGAAGTGCTGTCGACCAACGGTGACACTTTCCTCGGCGGCGAGGACTTCGACCAGCGGCTGATCGACCACGTGGTCAGCGAGTTCCGCAAGGAAGCCGGCGTCGACCTGTCCAAGGACGTGCTCGCGCTGCAGCGGCTGAAGGACTCCGCCGAGAAGGCGAAGATCGAACTGTCCTCGTCGCAGCAGACGGAGATAAATTTGCCGTATATCACCGCTGATGCGTCGGGGCCCAAGCACCTGACGATGAAGATCACGCGCGCCAAGTTCGAGTCGCTGGTGGACGAGTTGATCGAGAAAACCATCGAGCCCTGCCGCATCGCGATCAAGGACGCGGGCGTGAAGACCTCGGACATCGTCGACGTGATCCTGGTCGGCGGCCAGACACGCATGCCCAAGGTGATCGACAAGGTGCGCGAATTCTTCGGCCAGGAGCCGAGGAAGGACGTCAACCCCGACGAGGCGGTGGCGGTCGGCGCGGCGATCCAGGCCGGCGTGCTCAAAGGCGACGTGAAGGACGTGCTGCTGCTCGACGTTACGCCGCTGTCGCTCGGCATCGAAACGCTGGGCGGGGTGATGACCAAGCTGATCAACAAGAACACCACCATCCCGACCAAGGCGCAACAGGTGTTCTCCACCGCCGATGACAACCAGAATGCGGTGACCATCCACGTGCTCCAAGGCGAGCGCGAGATGGCCAGCGGCAACAAATCGCTGGGCCAGTTCAACCTCACCGACATCCCGCCGGCGCCGCGCGGCATGCCGCAGATCGAAGTCACCTTCGACATCGACGCCAACGGCATCCTGCACGTGGCGGCCAAGGACAAGGCCACCGGCAAGGAGAACAAGATCAAGATCCAGGCCAGCTCCGGCCTGAACGAGGCCGAGATCCAGCGCATGGTGAAGGACGCCGAGTTGCACGCCGAGGAGGACCGCAAGGCGCTCGAACTGGTGAACGCGCGCAACGCCTGCGAGGCGCTGGTGCACACGGTGAAGAAGTCGCTCAAGGAGCACGGCGACAAGCTGGACGCCGGCGAGAAGGAAAAGATCGAGGCCGCACTGAAGGAGGCCGAGGCGATCCTCAAGTCCGAAAGCAAGGCCGACATCGAAGCGAAGGCCGAGGCGCTGGCGCAGGCCGCGCAGAAGCTGGGCGAGAAGGTCTACGCCGAGAGCCAGAAAACGGCGCAAGGTGGCGGTGCGGCCGCGGGCGAACAGCCCGCCGGCAGCGGCGAGCCGAAGAAGGACGACGGCAACGTGGTCGACGCCGAGTTCACTGAGGTCAAGGACAAGAAAGCCGGTTGAATGCATTGACCGGTCACAATTGACGGCGGCCGGGCGGTGCGCGTAAGCGCACTGCCCGTTTTGCTGTCTGGGAAAGAAGATGGCGAAACGCGACTACTACGAAGTGCTGGGCATCAACCGGGACGCCTCCGAAGAGGATATCAAGAAGGCGTACCGCAAACTCGCCATGAAATGGCATCCGGACCGCAACCCGGACAATCCCAGGGCTGAGGAACACTTCAAGGAGGCGAAGGAAGCCTACGAGATGCTGTCGGACGCGCCGAAGCGCGGCGCTTACGACCAGTACGGCCACGCCGGCGTGGATCCCCAGGCCGGCATGGGCGCGGCCGGCGCAGCGGGCGGCTTTGGCGACATCTTCAACGACATCTTCGGCGACATCTTCGGCGGCACCCGCGGCGGCCGCTCGAACGTGTTCCGCGGCGCCGACCTGCGTTACAACCTGGAAATCACGCTGGAGCAGGCGGCGCACGGCTTCGAGACGCGCATCCGCATCCCGACCATGGCGCAATGCGAGACCTGCCGCGGCAGCGGCGCCAAGCCCGGCACCCAGCCGCAGACTTGCCCGACTTGCCGCGGCGCGGGCCAGGTGCGTGTGTCGCAGGGACCGTTCTCGATTGCGCAGGCCTGCCCGCGCTGCCACGGCTCGGGCAAGGTCATTCCCAGCCCTTGTGCCAGCTGCACCGGCAGCGGGCGTATCAAGCTGCAAAAGACGCTGTCGGTGAAGATCCCGTCCGGCGTGGACGAGGGCGACCGCGTGCGCCTCAGCGGCGAGGGCGAGCCGGGTGTCAACGGCGGTCCGGCGGGCGACCTTTACGTGCAGGTGCACATCAAGCCGCATGCGGTGTTCCAGCGCGACCACGACGACCTGCATTGCGAGATGCCGATCTCCATCACCACCGCGGCGCTCGGCGGCGACATCGAGATCCCCACGCTCGATGGCAGCGCGCGCATCAAGGTTCCCACCGAAGCACAGAGCGGCAAGACTTTCCGCCTGCGCGGCAAGGGCATCAAGGGCGTGCGCAGCCATACGGCCGGGGACCTGTTCTGCCACGTGGTGGTCGAGACGCCGGTGAACCTGACCGCACGGCAGAAGGAACTGCTGCACGAATTCGAGGCGATCAGCCAGAAGGACATGGGGCGCCACAATCCGCGCAGTAAGTCCTGGTACGACAAGGTCAAAGAGTTCTTCGAGGGGTGAATTGAGGCGCGCCGCGGCCGCGTTGCTGCTACTGGCGGCCTGCACCGCAGGGGCGCAGGGCGTCGCCTCGCTGACCGTGGCCCTGGGCCAATCGGCGCCGCTCTCCGGGCCATCGCAGGCCCTGGGCGAAGACATCCGCAACGGCGCCCTCGCCTACTTCCGCGCGCTGAATGAAGCCGGCGGCGTGCATGGCCGGCGCATCGAACTCGCCACGCTGGACGATGCGGGCGACGCCAAGCGGGCGCTGGACAACACGCGGCGCATGGCCGAACAGTTGCGCGTGTTCGCTCTGCTTGCCTACCCCGACGCAAGCGTGTCGCGCGAGCTGCTGAGCTACGTGCAGCAGGCGCGCGTTCCCTTCTTCGCGCCGGTGACCGGCGCAGAGATGGTGCGCCTGCCGCAGCGCTACGTGGTCACGGTGCGCGCCAGCCACGCCGAGGAACTGGACCAGGCGGTGGAACACTACGCGCGGCTGGGCATGAAGAGCTTCGCGCTGGCCACCAGCGACGACGGCGCGGATGCGGAGTTCCGCCAGGCCTTCGCGCGCGCGCTGGTCAAACGAAACCTGGAGCCCGCGGCGAATCGCGGCGCGGCCGACGCGATCCTGGTGGTCGCGGCACAGCGGCAGGCCGCCGACCTGGTCTCCCAACTCAAGCGGGCGCGGTTCCCGGCGCAGATCGTGGTTCTGTCGCTGGCCGAGGCCACCCCGCTCGCCCGGGCGCTCGGGAGGGATGGGGCCGGCGTCACGCTGTCGCTTGTGGTGCCGCCGCTGGAGCGCATTTCGCTGCCGGTGGTGGCCGAGTACCGCGCGGCGCTGGAGGCCGAGACCGGCCGCAAGGACTACTCGGCGGCTTCGCTCGAGTCGTTTATCGGCGCCAAGGTGTTTGCGGAAGCAGTGCGCCGCGCCGGCCCGTCGTTGACGCGCGAAGCGCTGATGCAGGCGCTCGGCTCAATGTCGGCTTACGATGCCGGCGGCTACCTGTTGAGCTACCAGCGCGGCGGCCGGCACGGCAGCTCGCAGGTCGAGCTGATCGCCATCGGGCGCGACGGCAAGCTGTTGCACTAGGCGCGGCGCCAGGTCGTGCCCAGCGGCCCGTCTTCGAGGATCACGCCGGCGTCTTCCAGTTCCTTGCGGATGCGGTCTGCCTGCGCAAAGTTTTTCGCTTTGCGGGCGGCAAGTCGAGCTTCAATCAGCTGCTGGATAGATTCCGGTGTGTGGCTCAAGGGTCCCACCTGCAGGAACTCGTCAGCCCTGCGTCCCAGCAGCCCAAGCATCGCTGCAAGGGACTTCAGCAGGCGCGCACTCTTCTCCGAGCGGCTCCTGTTGACCTCGTTCGCCAGATCGAACAGTACTGCGACTGCCTCAGGAGTATTGAAGTCGTCATCCATTGCGTCCCGGAACTGCTTTGCGGGGGCGTCGTCCCAGTCGATTGGTTCCGGCACAACGTCGAATCCCTTGAGCGCGGTGTAAAGCCGGGTCAGAGCCTGCTTGGCGTCGTCCAAATTCTGCTCCGTGTGGTTCAGCGGGCTGCGGTAGTGCGCCCGCAGGACGAAAAACCGCACGACCTCCGCGTCGTAGCGCCTGAGGATGTCGCGGATCAGGAAGAAGTTGCCCAGCGACTTGGACATCTTCTCCTCGTCCACCCGCACGAAGCCGTTGTGCATCCAGAAATTGACGAACGGCCGGGCGGTGGCACCAACCGTTTGCGCGATTTCGTTCTCGTGGTGCGGGAACTGCAGGTCCTGGCCACCGCCGTGGATGTCGAAGTGCTCGCCGAGCAGCTGGCAGCTCATCGCCGAGCACTCGATGTGCCAGCCGGGGCGCCCGTCGCCCCATCTCGAGGCCCATTTCGGCTCCTCGGGCTTGGAGCGCTTCCACAGCACGAAGTCGAGTGGATCCTCCTTGCTCTTGTCGACCTCGACCCGCTCCCCAGCGCGCAACTCGTCGAGGCTCTTGCCGGAAAGCCTGCCGTAGCCGGGAAACCGGCGCACCGCGAAATTCACGTCGCCCGAGGAGGACTGGTAGGCGAGGCCCTTCTGCTGCAGCCGGTCGATCATGTCGAGCATCTGAGGCACATGCTGCGTCGCGCGGGGCTCGTGGTCGGGCTTCTGCACGCCGAGGGCTGCGGCATCCTCGTCCATCGCGCGGATGAAGCGCTCGGTCAGCACCTCCGGCGTCTCGCCGTTCTCCGCCGCGCGCCTGATGATCTTGTCGTCGATGTCGGTGATGTTGCGCACGTAGGTCAAGCGGTAGCCGCTCGCGCGCAGCCAGCGCTGCACCATGTCGAAGACCACCAGCACACGCGCATGGCCGAGGTGGCAGTAGTCGTACACCGTCATGCCGCAGACGTACATGCGCACCTCGCCCGGCCGGATCGGCACGAAGGGCTGCTTTTCGCGTGCGAGCGAGTTGTAGATCCTGAGCATCGAGGCCTGCGCCTCGGCCGCCGGCGATGTTGTGCAGGCGCGGGGCTTAGTCTAGAATTAGCAAGTTCCCGTAGATCGTTGAAAACTATAACACAATGCATGTTTCGACCATGATGCGCCTGAACCTCGCCGCGATCGCCATCGCGCTCATCGTGGCGACGCCGAATGCACGCGCGGACGAGCTCGCCGAAGCGAGCAAACTGCTGAAGGCGGGGCAGCACCAGCAGGCCCTCGACCAGGTCAACAAACTGCTGTCGGACAAGCCGCGGGATCCGAAGGCGCGCTTCCTGAAGGGGTTGATCTACACCGAGCAGGGCAAGACGCGCGACGCGATCGACATGTTCCAGAAGCTGAGCGAGGATTATCCGGAACTGCCCGAGCCCTACAACAATCTCGCGGTGATCTACGCCTCGCAGGGACAATACGACAAGGCGCGATCCGCCCTCGAGCGTTCGATCCGCACGCACCCCAGCTACGCGACTGCCTACGAGAACCTGGGCGACGTCTACGCCAAGCTCGCCAGCCAGGCTTACGACAAGGCGCTGAAGCTCGATTCCTCCAACGCCGGCGCGCAAAACAAGCTGGCGCTGGTGCGCGACCTGGTCGGCGGAACGCCGCGCCCCGCGACACCGGTAGCGGTCGCAGCCGTGCAGCCCGCAGCTCCGGCGATGAAGCCGGCCGCTGCCGGAAGGAAACCCGCGCCGAAAGTGGCCGCCGCGGGCAAGGACGACGTGCTTGAGGTGGTTGGCGCCTGGGCGCAGGCATGGTCACGCAGGGACGTGGACGCCTATCTCGGGTTCTACGCCAAGGATTTCAGCACGCCGAAGGGTGAGCCGCGCGCCGAGTGGGAGAAAGGCCGGCGCCAGCGCATTCTCGCGCCAAAGAGCATCTCGGTGTCGGTCGACGCTCCGCGCGTCAACCGCGAAGGCGAGTCGCGCGCCAAAGTCACGTTTTACCAGGCCTACAAGTCGGACACCCTCAGCTCGCGCGGCACCAAGACGCTGCTGCTGGTCAAGGCGGACGACGGCCGCTGGCTGATTCAGCAGGAGCAGGTGGCGAATTGAGGCGCGCCGTCGCACTGCTGCGCGCGGCGGCAGTGGCGCTGCTCCTGCCCGCAAGCGCTCTTGCCGCCTCGCCGGAGTCAGCGCTATCGGCGGTGGTCGAGGCGATCGAGTCCAACCGGCTTGGCCTGGCGCTGCAGCGCGTCGAGCAGTTGATCGCCGAGCATCCAAACTTCCGTCTCGCCCATCTGATCCGCGGCGATCTGCTGCTGGCGCGCGGGCGGCCGCTGGAGACCTTCGGCAACGTGGTGAAGACCGTGCCGCAGGAAATGGTGGACGACCTGCGCGCGGAGGCGTTGGTGCGCCTGCGCGCCCTGCGCGACCGCCCGGGATCGGGTCGCCTGCCGCGCACCGTCCTGCAGCTGCACGCGGGCCAGAAGCATGCACTGGTGGTCGACTCGCGCCGCTCGCGGCTGTACGTGTTCGAGAACGTGGATGGCCGCCCTCACTATGTCGCCGACTACTACGTAACGCTGGGAAAGCGCGGCGTGGACAAGACGCGTCAAGGCGACCAGAAGACGCCGATCGGCGTGTACCACGTCACGGCCAACCTGCCGCGGCAGAAACTGGCCGACTTCTACGGCGCCGGCGCCTACCCGATCAATTACCCCAACGAGTGGGACAAGCGCCTCGGTCGCAACGGCTACGGCATCTGGGTGCACGGCACGCCGCCCGACACCTACAGTCGCCCGCCGCGCGCCAGCGATGGCTGCATCGTGCTCGCCAACCCCGATCTGCTCTCGGTAGGGCGCTTCATGCAGGTCGGCATGACCCCGGTGATCATCGCCGAGGAGGTCGAGTGGGCGGATGCCGATGCGCTGCAGGCCGAGCGAGCCACCCTCGCTGGCGCGCTGGAAAGCTGGCGCATCGACTGGGAAAGCCGCGACACGGAACGCTATCTTGGGCACTACTCCGCGACTTTCCGCTCCGAAGCGCTGGACCTGGCGGCATGGGCGGCGCACAAGCGCGGCGTGAACGCGGCGAAGGCCTGGATCCGGGTGGGTCTGTCGCAGGTGGCGATGTTCCGCTACCCCAGCGAAGCGGATTTCGTGGTGGTCACGTTCGTGCAGGATTACCGGTCCAGCAATCTTGCCAACTCCATGCGCAAGCGCCAGTACTGGCAGAAGCAGGACGGGCGCTGGCGCATCCTCTACGAAGGAACAGCGTGAACTTCAGACTATCGTCCCTGTGGAAGCCCCTGGTCATGCTCTCCGCCGCCGCTGCCTCGCCCGGCGCTCTGGCCGCCGAGCCGCAGGTGGACCTGAAGACCAATCTCGGCACCATCCGCCTCGAACTCTATCCAGCCAAGGCGCCGAAGACGGTCGATAACTTCCTGCGCTACGTGAAGGACGGCCACTACAACGACACGGTGCTCCACCGCGTGATCCCGGGCTTCATGATCCAGGGCGGCGGCTTCGATCGCAGCTACAAGCAGAAGCCGACGCGCGAGTCGATCCCGAACGAGGCGAAGAACGGGTTGACGAACGATCTGGGCACACTCGCAATGGCGCGCACCAACGCGCCGCACTCGGCGTCCGCGCAGTTCTTCATCAACGTGAAGAGCAACGACTTCCTGAACGCCGCATCGGCGCAGGACGGCTGGGGATACGCCGTGTTCGGCAAGGTGGTGTCCGGGCTCGACGTGGTGATGAATATCGCCAAGACCCCGACCGGCCCGGGCGGCCCGTTCCCGACCGACGTGCCGCGCCAACCGGTCGTCATCGAGTCGGCGACCCTCGTCGGCAAGTAGAGCGCGGCCGCATGCCGGCCACGCTATTCATCTCGGACCTGCACCTCTCGGGCGAGCGCCCGGCGATCAACCAGCGCTTGTTCGCCTTCCTGCGCGAGCAGGCGCCGCGCGCCGCCGCGCTCTACGTGCTCGGCGACTTGTTCGAGTACTGGATCGGCGACGAGGAGCTGGACGCGGCCGACGGCGACCCGCTCGCGCGCAAGGTGGCGGAGGCGTTCGGCGCGCTGTCGCGCAAGGGTGTCGGCGTGTGCCTGATGCACGGCAACCGCGATTTTCTCCTCGGCAATCGTTTCTGTGAAGTGAGCGGCGCGCGCCTGCTGGATGACCCGTCGGTGGAAAAGATCGGCGGCGCGAGGACGCTGCTGATGCACGGCGATACGCTGTGCACCGACGACGTCGACTACCAGGCCTGGCGCAAGGTGGCGCGCTCGCGCGACTGGCAGCGCGAATTCCTGGCGCAATCGCTGCCCGAGCGGCGCAAGACGCTGCAGGCGCTGCGCGCGAAGAGCAAGGAAGTGGTCGGCGCGAAGCCGGCCGAGATCATGGACGTGAACGACGGCGCGGTGCGCGAGGCCTTGCGCGAGCACCGGCTGACCCGCCTGGTGCACGGCCATACCCACCGTCCCGCGCGCCATACGTTGGAGGTGGACGGCAGACTCTGCGAGCGCTGGGTGCTGCCGGACTGGTACGAGCGCGGCGGCTACCTCGCCATCGACGATGCCGGGCCGCGGCTGGTCAGCTTCTAGGCCAGACCTCTCTCGAGATCCGCCTTCAGATCGGCGACGGCTTCCAGGCCGACCGCCACGCGCACCAACCCCTCGGTGATCCCCGCCGCAGCCCGCGCCTCGGGCGTGATGCGGCCGTGAGTCGTCGTCGCCGGATGAGTGATCGTGGTCTTCACGTCCCCCAGATTGCCGGTGATCGAAATCATCCTGGTCGAGTCGATCACCTTCCAGGCCGCTTCGCGCCCGCCATCCAGCTCGAACGACAGCACGGCCCCCGCTGCCCGCTGCTGACGCTTGGCCAGAGCGTGCTGCGGATGGGATTCGAGTCCGGGGTAATTTACCCGTGCCACGCGCGGTTGCCGCTCCAGCCAGCGGGCAAGCTCCAGCGCGCGCTCCGACTGCGCGAACATGCGCAATTCGAGCGTCTCCATGCCCTTGAGGATCACCCAGGCGTTGAACGCCGACAGCGTCGGCCCCGCGGTGCGCAGAAAGCCGAAGACTCCGTCCATCACCAATGCCTTCGAACCGAGGACTGCACCGCCCACCACGCGGCCCTGCCCATCGAGGTACTTTGTCGCCGAGTGGATGACCAGATCCGCGCCGAGCGCGAGGGGTCGCTGCAGCGCCGGGCTGCAGAAGGCGTTGTCCACGGCAAGCAGCGCGCCGGCCTTGTGCGCCACCGCGGCGAGCGCGCCGATGTCCGAGACTTCGGTCAGCGGATTGGACGGGGTCTCGACGAACAGCAGCTTCGTGTTCGGGCGCAGCGCCTTCTGCCACTCGCGCACGTCGGTCGGCGAAACGAACGTGGTCTGCACGCCGAACTTCGCCAGCAGGCTGCCGTACAGCGTCACCGTGGTGCCGAACACCGCGTTGGAGCACACGACATGGTCGCCCGCCTTGAGCAGCGCCATCGAGGTGGCGAGGATCGCCGACATGCCCGAGGCGGTCGCCACGCAGGCTTCGGCCCCCTCCAGCGCCGCCAGGCGGTCCTGGAACATCGTCACTGTGGGATTGGTGAAGCGCGAGTAGATGTAGCCCTCGTCGCCGCCGGTGAACCGGCCGGCGGCCTGCTGCGCGTTGTCGAACACGAAGCTCGAGGTGAGGAACAGCGCCTCGGAGTGTTCGTTGAATTCGGTACGGGCCGTGCCGGCGCGCACGCCCAGGGTGGATTGCTCGAACTGTTTTGCCATAAAAAAACCCGGTCCTTTCACTCTCTAAGCGGACCGGGCTGCATCGGCACGCTTTAGCTGTATTTTTAACGCGCCCGCAAGCTGTGGCTCAAATCGGCGCGAACTGCACTATACCAAATTCATTGGGCGGTGGCCAGATTGAGGTCCAGCTGGGCTGCGTCACCGTCCTCGCCCGAGTCGCGCGCGGCGTCGCGGCGCACCTCGATGGCCTGCAGGTAGTCGCTGGTGATGTCGCCGGTGATGTAGTGGCCGTCGAAGCACGAGGTCTCGAAGTTCTTCAGCTTGGGGTTGACTTGCCGCACCGCGTCCTTGAGCGCCTCGAGTTCCTGGTAGATCAGCGCGTCGGCGCCGATTTCGCGGCCAACCTCCTCCTCGCTGCGGTGCGCGGCGATCAGCTCGGCACGCGTGGGCATGTCGATGCCGTAGACGTTGGGAAAGCGCACGGGCGGGGCCGCGGAGGCGAAGTACACCTTGCGCGCGCCGGCTTCGCGTGCCATCTGCACGATCTCGCGGCTGGTGGTGCCCCTGACGATCGAGTCGTCCACCAGCAGCACGTTCTTGCCCTTGAATTCCATGCCGATGGTATTCAGCTTCTGCCGCACCGAGCGCCGGCGCACCGCATGCCCGGGCATGATGAAGGTGCGGCCGATGTAGCGGTTCTTGACGAAGCCCTCGCGGTACGGCAGGCCGAGCCCCTGCGCGAGCTGCAGCGCCGAAGGCCGGCTCGAATCCGGGATCGGGATCACCACGTCGATGTCGAGGTAGCGGTAGCTCTTCCGGATCTTTTCGGCCAGCTTCTCGCCCATCACCAGGCGCGCCTCGTACACCGAGGCGCCGTCGATGACCGAATCGGGGCGCGCCAGGTAGACGTATTCGAAGATGCAGGGGTTGAGCGAGGTGCGCTCGGCGCACTGCTGACTGTGGAAGTTGCCCTCCTCGTCGATGAACACCGCCTCGCCCGGCGCCACGTCGCGCAGCAGCTTGAAGCCAAGCGAGTCCACGGCGACCGACTCGGAGGACACCATGTAATCGGTCCCCTGCTCGGTCTCGCGGTAGCCGATCACAGCGGGGCGGATGCCGTAGGGATCGCGGAAGGCGAGCACGCCGTAGCCGGAGATCATGGCGATCACCGCATAGGCGCCGCGCACGCGGCGGTGTACGTTGGACACCGCGCGGAAGATGGTCTGCGCGTCCAGGCGCAGCTTGACCGAGGCCTTCTCCAGCTCGTGCGCCAGCACGTTGAGCAGCACTTCGGAGTCGGAGTTGGTGTTGATGTGCCGCAGGTCCTGGCGGAACATCTCCTCCTTCAACTGGTCGGAATTGGTCAGGTTGCCGTTGTGCCCGAGCACGATGCCGAACGGAGAATTGACGTAGAACGGCTGCGATTCGGCCGAGTTGTGCGCCGAGCCTGCCGTCGGATAGCGGCAGTGGGCGATGCCGATGTCGCCGGGCAGCGAACGCATGTTGCGGGTGCGGAACACGTCGCGCACCTGCCCGGTGCCCTTGTGCATGTGGAACGACTTGCGCTCGGCGGTGACGATTCCCGCCGCGTCCTGGCCGCGGTGCTGCAGGAGCAGCAAGCCGTCGTACAGCAGCTGGTTGACGGCCGAGCGGGCTACGATACCGAGGATCCCGCACATGGGAACCGCCTCGCGAAGTCGTTAAGGGTCAATGATAGCGCAAGCGCCCGGCGAACGTTGATGGCAGCCAGGGCTTGAGCGCCAGGGCGGTCTGTGCGAGCGGATCGCCGAGCATCGAATTGCGCCACACTGGCTGCCGCGGCAGCGCAGTGAGGCCCGCCACCAGGGTAAATGCGAGCAGGATCAGCAGCGCCCGCGCCAGGCCGAACACGCCGCCAAGGACGCGATCGGCGGCGCCCAACCCGGCCGCTTTGGTCAGCTTGGAGAGGAACGCGCCGGCGACCGAGCAGGCGATCAGGGTAACGACGAACACCATGACGAAGGCGACGAGGACGCGAACTTCGGGCGTCGGCAGCGCCTTGGGCAGTTCCTCGCCCAGCGGTCCGGCGAAAAAATTTGCCGCGATGAACGCGAGCGCCCAGGCGCCGAGCGAGATGACTTCGCGCACGAAGCCGCGCCAGACCCCCCACAGGATGGAGGCAGCGAGAAGCGTGAGCGCGGCATAGTCGAGCCAAGTCATCCTAGGGCCTCTCGGTAACGTTTCCCGGGGTGAATCCCAACCCCTTGAGCTGCTTGAGCGCCTTGTCAGCCGCATCGCGGCTGGCGAAGGGCCCCGCGCGCACGCGCACTACGGTTCCCTTCGCGGTCGCCACCGGCTCGGTGAAGTAAGGCAACTTGGCGGCCTTGAGCTTGCCCACGACGCCCGCGGGATCGGCATAGGCGCCTACCGGCACCATGAACTGGGCGTTGGCGAGCGCCGCCTCGGCGCGGGCGCGTTCGGTGGGGACGGGTGCCGGAGCCAGCTTGGCAACAGGGGTTGGCGCTGGCTTTGCGGCTGGTGCGGGTTCCGCTACTGGTGCCGGCTGCGCGGCTTCCACTGGCGGTGGCTTCGGCACCGGCTTCGGCGTGAACGGGGTCTCGTCCCGGCTCGGGATGCGCACGCTCACGGGTGGCGTCTGCCGCGGCTGCGGATCGAAGATCCACGGCAGCACGATGACCGCGAGCAGCACCAGCGCGATCGCACCCACCAGCCGACGCCGGCCGCGGCGCTTCAGAGCGTTGACGTCTTGGGATTCAGCCATGGGTGACTGGGCCGCTGCGACCGGCCACCAGCGCTTGCATCACTTCTGCGACGGTGAGAAAGGATCCGAATGCGACGATTTTATCATTCTCGCCTGCCTCGCTCAGTGCCGCCGCAAACGCGTCCCCCGGGGTAGCATGCTCGCTGCGCGGCGCAGGCACCTCTGCGGCCTCGAGGATGCGCGCCAGCTCGGCCGCGCTCGCGCCTCGCGGCCCGGCCAGGCTCGCCAGGTGCCAGCGCGTGAACTGCGTCGCTACCTCCCGCACCACTGCGGCGATGTCCTTGTCGCGCAGCATGCCGAACACTGCGATCGTCTCCTGCGCATAGCCAACTGAGGAGAGGTTTGCCGCCAGCGTGCGCGCCGCTTCCGGGTTGTGGGCCACGTCGAGGATCACCTGCGGCCTGCCGGGCAGCACTTGAAAGCGCCCGGGCAACGCAACTTCGGCCAGCCCGCGGCGCACATCCTGCATCGCGACCGGCAACTGCTCGCGCAAGGCGTCGAGGGCGGCCAGGGCGGCCGCGGCATTGCGCAGCTGCGCCGCACCGCGCAGCGCCGGATGCGCCAGCGCCGCCCGCTTGCCCGCCGGTCCCCAGTAGTCCCACTGCCCCGCCTGAGCCCGGTAGCCGAAATCGCGGCCCAGCAACAGCGCCTGCGCGCCGATGCGTTCAGCTTCGCGCAGCACCGAGGACGGCGGCTGCGCATCGGCGATCACCGCGGGACGCCCGGCTCTGAAGATGCCAGCTTTCTCCCGCCCGATGGCTTCGCGCGAATTCCCGAGCCACTCCATGTGGTCCAGCGCGACACTGGTAATCACCGCGCAGTCGGCGTCGAGCACATTCACCGCATCGAGGCGGCCGCCGAGGCCGACCTCGAGTACCAGGGCATCCAGGCGCTCCCGCGCAAACAGCCAGAAGGCGCCCAGAGTGCCGAACTCGAAGTAAGTGAGCGGCGTGCCGTCGCGCGCTTGCTCGACCGCGGCAAAGGACGCACACAGCCGCGAGTCCTCCGCATCGGCACCGTCGATGCGCACACGCTCGTTGTAGCGCATCAAGTGGGGCGAGGTGTACAAGCCCACCCGGCGCCCCGAGGCGCGCAGAATGCTCTCCAGGGTGGCGCAGACCGAACCCTTGCCGTTGGTTCCTGCCACTGTAAACACCGGGCAGCCGGCGGCGATGCCCAGGCGCGCCAGGACGGCACGCACGCGATCCAGGCCCAGCGCGATTGTGTCGGCGTGCTGGCGCCCGATGAACTCCAGCCAATCCGCGAGCGTGCGCGCGCCTGCAGCGCTCACGACGGCTGGTCGATCGCGGTTCCCTGTAGCAGCGCGAGCAACGCGGCGAGCTTGTCACGCATCTGGCGCCGGTCGACGATCATGTCCACGGCGCCCTTGTCCAGCAGGAACTCAGCGCGCTGGAAACCTTCGGGCAGCTTCTGCCGCATCGTCTGCTCGATGACGCGCGGCCCGGCGAAGCCCACCAGCGCCTTGGGCTCGGCGATCACCAAGTCGCCGATCATGGCATAGCTCGCCGACACGCCACCGGTGGTGGGATCGGTGAGCACGCTGATGAAAGGCAGGCCGCGCTGCGCGAGATCGGTCAGCGCGGCAGTGGTCTTGGCCATCTGCATCAGCGACAGCAGTCCTTCCTGCATGCGTGCGCCGCCGCTTGCCGTGATGACGATGAACGGCAGCTTCTG
This sequence comes from uncultured Enterobacteriaceae bacterium, assembly GCA_964631735.1. Lineage (GTDB taxonomy): Bacteria > Pseudomonadota > Gammaproteobacteria > Burkholderiales > SG8-39 > JAABQT01. The sequence goes on along the minus strand of CAZVZV010000236.1, from coordinate 16,940 downwards.
CTCGATTGCCACGCGCACCCCGCGCACGAAGCGCTCGCCCAGCACCGAGCCCATGGTGCCCGCCATGAACTCGAATTCGTGCGCCGCCGCCACCACGCCGATCGACTTGATGGCGCCCTGCATCACGATCAGCGATTCCGATTCTGCCGACTGCGCCTCAGCCTCGACCAGGCGCTCGGTGTATTTCTTGGAATCCTTGAACTTCAGACTGTCCACCGGCAGCACGTCGGCGCCGATCTCGAAGCGCCCTTCGGCATCGAGCAGCGAGTCGAGCCGGGCGCGCGCGCCGATGCGCTGGTGGAAGCCGCACTTCGGGCAGACGTTGAGGTTCTTCTCCAGGTCGGTGCTGTAGAGCACCGCGTCGCAGGCCGGGCACTTGGTCCACAAGCCTTCCGGCACCGCGCGCTTCGGGCCGGAACTGCGCTGGATCTTGGGCGGCAGGAGTTTTTGCAGCCAGCTCATGAGTCCAGCGCCCGCCTGATCGGCTGCAACAGCGCCTTGACGCGCGCCACTGCGTGCTCCGGCCCGGCCGTCTCGATCTCCTGCACGATGCGGCTGCCGATGATCACGGCATCGGCGATCTGCGCGATCGCGCGCGCCGACTCGGCGTCCTTGATGCCGAAACCCACGCCGATCGGCAGTTTCGACGCCGCGCGCAGGCGTGGGAGGTGCGCCGCGATGTCGGCGACATCGGCGCTTTTCACGCCTGTCACGCCCTTGAGGGAAACGTAGTAGAGATAGCCAGTGCCGGCGCGCGCCACTTCGCGGATCCGCGCATCGGTCGAAGTCGGGGCCAGCAGGAAGATGCAGTCGATGCCGGACTTGCCGCAGAGCTCGGCAAACGGCGCGCATTCCTCCGGCGGATAGTCCACCACGATCACGCCGTCGACGCCAGCCGTCTTGGCGCTTGCGACGAATTTCTCGATGCCCATCGCCTCGATGGGGTTGGCGTAGCCCATCAGCACGATCGGGGTGTCGGCGTCCTTCCCGCGGAACTGCGTCACCAGGCCGAGTACGTCGACCAGACCGATGCCGTTCTTCAGCGCGCGCTCCGACGAGCGCTGGATCGCCGGGCCGTCGGCCATCGGATCGGAGAACGGCACGCCTATTTCCAGAATGTCGCTGCCCGCCTCCACCAGGCCGTGCAGGATGGGCACGGTGCTGGAGGCCAGCGGATCGCCGGCGGTGACGTAGGGAATCAACGCCTTGCGCCCGGCGGCCTTCAGCCTGGCGAAGCGCCCGGCGATGCGCGACATCAGAGTTTCAGCCCGCGGCGCTCGGCGACGGTTTGCATGTCCTTGTCGCCGCGCCCTGAAAGGTTGACTAGCAGGAGGGTGTCCTTCGGCAGGGTCGGCGCGATCTTCGCGGCGTACGCGACCGCGTGCGCCGATTCGAGCGCCGGGATAATGCCCTCGTACCGGCACAGGTTGTCGAAGGCCTGCAGCGCCTCGCTGTCCGTAACGGCGACATATTCGGCGCGGTGCTGGTCCTTGAGCCAGGCATGCTCGGGGCCGACGCCGGGATAGTCGAGGCCGGCCGACACCGAGTGCGTCTCGGCGATCTGGCCGTTCGCGTCCTGCAGCAGGTAGGTGCGGTTGCCGTGCAGCACGCCGGGCGTGCCCGCGCACAGCGACGCGGCGTGCTTGCCGGTGTGCAGTCCCTCTCCCGCCGCCTCGACGCCGATCAGCCGCACCTTCTCGTCTTCGATGTAGGAATAAAAAATGCCCATGGCGTTCGAACCGCCGCCGACGCAGGCAATGACCGCGTCGGGCTGGCGCCCGGCGAGTTCAGGCATCTGCAGTTTGCACTCCTCGCCGATCACCGACTGGAAATCGCGCACCATCATCGGGTACGGGTGCGGGCCGGCCACCGTGCCGATGATGTAGAAGGTGTCCTCGACGTTCGTGACCCAGTCGCGCATCGCTTCGTTGAGCGCATCCTTGAGCGTCTTCGAGCCGGACTCCACCGGTACCACGGTCGCCCCGAGGAGCTGCATGCGGTAGACGTTCTGCACCTGGCGCTTGATGTCCTGCGAACCCATGTAGACCACGCAGGGCATGCCGAGGCGTGCCGCCACCGTGGCCGCGGCGACCCCGTGCATGCCCGCACCGGTCTCCGCGATGATGCGCTTCTTCCCCATGTGCCGCGCGAGCAGCGACTGGCCGATGGTGTTGTTGATCTTGTGCGCGCCGGTGTGGTTCAGGTCCTCGCGCTTGAGGTAGATCTGCGCGCCGCCGAGGATCTGCGACCAGCGTTTTGCGTGGTACACCGGGCTCGGCCGCCCGACGTAATGCTTCAGCTCGTAGCGGAATTCCGCGATGAACTCGGGATCGCGGCGATAGCGCTCGTAGGCGTCGCGCAGCTCCTCGAGCGCATGGCTGAGCGTCTCGGCGACGAACACGCCGCCGTAGGGGCCGAAGTGCCCGCGCGCGTCGGGCAAGTCATGCATTCGCATTCCTGACCTCCGCGATGAACGCCGCGATTCTCGCGGCGTCCTTGATCCCCTTCGACGACTCCACGCCGCTCGACACATCCACCGCCCACGGCCGCACGCGGCGCAGCGCTGCGCCGACGTTCTGCGGCGTCAGGCCGCCGGACAGGACCAGCGGGCGCTCCAGCCTGGCGGGCACCAGCGACCAGTCGAAGCTGGCGCCGACGCCGCCATACTCCTCGACGTGGGCATCGAGCAGCCAGCCGCTCGCCGCCGAGTATGGCCGCAGGTATTTTAGCAAATCGATCCCCTGCGCCACGCGGCAGGCTTTCACGTAAGGCAAGCCGAATTGCCCGCAGAACTCGGGCGTCTCCTCGCCGTGGAACTGCAGCAGCGCCGGGTGCACGCGCCCGATCACCTGCGCCACTTGCGCCGCGTCGGAATTCACGAACAGCGCCACCGCCTGCACAAACGGCGGCAGGGCGTCGCGGATCTCCCGCGCGCGCTCCACGTTCAGGAACCGCGGGCTGGGCGGGTAGAACACCAGGCCGATGGCGTCGGCCCCCGCCTGGGCGGCCGCGACGGCATCGCCCGGCCGCGTGATGCCGCAGATCTTGATGCGCGTCCTCAAGGCAGCACCGGGATGCGCAGTTCGCTGCGTTCCTGGCGCGGCAGGCCCCACTGCGCCTCGTACTCCACTCGCTCCAGGTAGAGGCCCGTCGCGGCGAAAGTCGGCGCGGCGCGCGCGCGTTCGCGGGACTCGAGCACTTCCCCCGCCCAGGCCGGCGGGTATTTGCCCTTGCCGACGTAGACCAGGGTGCCGACGATGTTGCGCACCATGTGATGCAGGAACGCATTGGCCCGCAGTACGAAGTCAATGCGCCCGGCGCGCAATTCGATTTCCAGCCCGTGCATCGTGCGCAGCGGAGATTTCGCCTGGCAATCGGCGGAGCGGAACGCCGAGAAATCATGCTCGCCCACGAGATGGCGCGCCGCCGCGCGCATTTGCACCACGTCGAGCGGCATGTGGAACCAGCCCGCGTAGCGCGCAGCGAGGGCCGGCCGCACGGCACGGTTGATCAGCACATAGCGGTAGGTGCGCTCGCGCGCGCCGTAGCGCGCATGGAACCCGGGCTCCACCACCCGCGACCATTGCACCGCCATCGAATCGGGCAGCAGCGCGTTGACGCCGCGCACCCAGGCGCTTTCCGGGCGCTGCGCGGCAACGTCGAAGTGCACCACCTGTTCGAGCGCGTGCACGCCCCGGTCGGTGCGGCCTGCGCAGGTGACCTCCACGCGTTCACCGGCGATCGCGGCGAGCGCCGTCTCCAGGGCGTCCTGCACCGTGCCTCCGCCCGGCTGCGTCTGCCAGCCGAGGAAGCAGCTGCCGTCGTATTCCAGTGCCAGCGCGATTCTCATGCTGTTGCAATGATAAAGCCACGGAGCACGACGCATTGCGCGCCGCGGCCGTGGCTCCGGGAGTGCGCTGCGCCCTTTAGCCCAGCTTGGCGAGCATCTGCTTCGCCTGGCCCTGCTGCGCCGCGTCGCCTTCCCTCAGCACTTCATTCAGCAATTCGCGCGCGCCATCCTTGTCGCCCATTTCCTCGTAGGCCTTCGCCAGGTCGAGCTTGGTCGCGACCTCCTGCCACTTCGGATCCGCGCCGCCCGCTGCGCTCGGCGCATCGCCCGGAATGCCGAGATCAAGGCTGATCGCGGACAAATCCACCGAGACCGACGGCGATGTACTGTCCGCCTTGGACTCGCTGCTGCCCAGGTTCAAGTCGAAATCGAGACCGCCCGCGGAGGACGGCGCACCCGCCGCGCGAGCCGGCGCCCCTGCCGACGACGACCCCGGCAATTCGAAATTCAAACCGCCACCCGTGTCGGCCGGCTTGTCGCCGCCACCAAGGTCGAAATCAAGCCCACTGGATGCCGCTCTGGTCTCGTTCGAGTCGATGATCAGCGTGCCGCCAGGCGAGAAGTCGCTCTTTTCCTGCGCCGGTACGGAAGCCCCGCCCAGGTCCAGGTCGAGTGCGGGCGCAGCAGCCGTGTCGCCGCCGCTGCCCTGGCCTCCGCCAATGTCGAAATCCACCGTGGGCGCCGCTGCCGCTACCGGCGCAGCGGCAGTTGCGCCGCCGGATCCGCCGTACAGCCCGTTGCCCGGGTCGATGGAGCGGCCCAACCCCGTTGCCTTGTCCCAATCCGCGCCGGCGCTGTTGGTGAGGCCCTTCAGCTTGAGTGCGACCTGTTCGAAGGACCTGACGTCGCGCCGGTTGGCATAGATCTCGAGAAGCTTGACGTGCACCAGTACGCGCTTGGCGTCCTTTTGCAGTGCTTCCTTGAGAATTTCCTCGGCCTGCGCATCCCGGCCATAGGCCATGTACACGTCAGCCTCGGCGATCGGATCCACATCATCCGTGTCCAGGCCGCCGACTGCCGACTGGCTCACCGAGGTCTGCGACACGCTTGGCGCGGCGCCAACGGCCGCGACAGGTCCGCTTGCCGCCGCGGCGACGGGCGCGCTCGACGCCGCGCCGAGGACGCTATCCTGGAATCTGTTTACGGATTTTTTTTTACGCTGCCGGGACCAGATGCCGTATCCAGCCAGCAGCAGGACCACTCCGCCCAAACCGCCCATCGCCATCGGGTTGTCGAGGAACTCGTCGACCAGACTGGGTTCCGGCGGCGGCGGCGCGGCGGCAGGCTTGGGCTTCGCAGGTGCCGGCTTGGCCACTGGCTTCGGGGCATCGGCCACGGGCTGAGCCGCGGCCGGGGCAGGCTCTGCTGCCGGCTTGGCCGGGACTTGCGCGGCGGGTTTAGCCTCCGGCGCCTTTGCCGCTTGCGGCGCCGGCGCGACCTTTGGGGGTTCGGGCGCCTTGGTTGCAGGTGATGGCGCCACAGGCGCGGGTTTCGCCGCCTTTCTTTCCAGTTCCGCGAGCTGCTGCTGCTTCAACTCCATCAACTTTTGCAGGTCCGCGACATTCTTCTCCAGATCGGTGACGCGGGATTGCGCTTCCCGCAGCGCGCGCTCGCGCGCAGCCTGATCGTCTTCGCGCGCAGCTTTCGCCGCAGGCGCGCCCGGCTTCTTGGGATCGGCCTTGGAAAGCTTGAGCTGGTCCTTGGGGTCGGCGGGTTTCGGCTCGACGGGCTTCGGCGTGATCTGACCTGCCGTCGCACGCTCCGCGGGAGCCGCCAGTGCAGGCGTGGCCGCCACAGTCGCACCGAGCCTGCTGCGGTACTCGGCAAAGTCGGCCATCTGCGCGCCGATCAGCCGGTTGGCATCCGCCGCTTCCACGGCCACCACGGCTTCGCGATCGGGAATGTTGAGGATTCGTCCAGCGCGCACCAGGTTGACGTTGTTGCGGATGAAGGCGTCCTCGTTCGCGCGCTGCAGTGCGATCAGCATCTGGTTGAAGGTGACCCCCTCGGGCCTGTACTGGAGAGCGATCGCGCCGAGGGTATTGCCCTTCTTCACTTCGTACGTTTGCGCACCCTTGCTCTCGGCAGTCGGGGGGGCGGCGGCAATCGGCCGCTCCTCGATGCGCGGCTCTGGCTTGGCCGCCTCGGCCACTGGGGCTGCAGGCGCGGCCGGAGCAGCCGGAACCGCCGTTGTAGCCGGAACCGCCGTTGTAGCCGGTACCGCCGTTGTAGCCGGTACCGCGGGTGCAGCCGGCGCCGCCGCGGTGGACGCGGGCACAGCTGGTACAGCGGCCATAGGCTTTGCAGACTTGTAGTCGGGCGGGTCGAGCAGTATGGTGTATTCGCGTACCAGAAGGCCGGTGGCCCAGCGCAATTCCACCAGTATGTCGAGGAATGGATCGTTCACCGGCTGGCGCGTGGTGACGCGAAGTACGGCGCGGCCATCGCGCTTCTCGATGGCGAAGCGCGCACCGACCAGCGCGGGGTTGAAGTCGATTCCCGCTTGCGCGAACGCGTTGCCCGAAGCCAGGCGCGCCTCGAGCGAAGATTCCTCTCCCGGCAGCAGCGCAACGATCTCGATCTCGGCGCGCAGGGGCTGGCCGAGATTGGACTGCACGCTTAGCCGCCCGAGACCCGCTGCTTGCACGAGCAGCGGCAGCGAGAGCGCCGCCGCGAAGACGAGTCGAAGGAACCCGACCGGTTTAATCACCCGCACCACCCTGAGTCGTTCTTTTGGGACTGAGTACAGTAACATCATGGCATTAGGCCTGCAAGCTGAGACCTTTTCTCGGTTTTTCCGTCTTCGACCGCAGGCTGCAAGGGGTTTTTACTTCCGGACACCGGCGTCCAACAGGATCCGCAGCATGCGGCGCAGCGGCTCCGCCGCCCCCCAGAGCAACTGGTCGCCAACCGTAAAAGCGGCCAGATAGTCCCCGCCCATTGGCAGCTTGCGCAGGCGCCCTACTGGCACCGACAATTTGCCAGTGACCGCCGCGGGCGTAAGCTCGGCCAGCGTCTCTTCCTTGCGGTTCGGCACCACGCGTACCCACTCATTGCCCTCCGCGATGATGCCCTCGATCTCGCCGAGCGGCAGGTTCTTCTTCAGCTTGATGGTCAGCGCCTGGCTGTGGCAGCGCATCGCGCCCACCCGCACGCAGATACCGTCTACCAGGATCGGCCGATCGCTGCGACCGAGGATCTTGTTCGTCTCGGCCTGCCCTTTCCATTCTTCGCGGCTCTGGCCGTCTCCCAAGTCCTTGTCCACCCACGGCAGCAGGCTCGCTGCAAGCGGGTGGCCGAAGTGCTCCTTCGGCAGGCCGCCGTTGCGCAGCGCACCGGTCACGCGGCGATCGATGTCCAGCGCGCTTGCCGCCGGATCGGCGAGCGCCGGCTTCGCTGCGTCACCGATGTGCGCCAATTGCTCGGCGAGCTCGCGCATGTTGGCCGCGCCGGCGCCCGACGCCGCCTGGTAGGTCATGCTGGTCATCCACTCCACCAGGTCGTTGCGCAGCAGCCCGGCCAGGCCCATCACCATCAGGCTCACCGTGCAGTTGCCGCCGATGTAATTGCGCACGCCCGAGGCGAGCGCCCCCTCGATCACGGGCATGTTGACCGGGTCGAGGATGATCACGGCGTCGTCCTTCATGCGCAGCGCGCTTGCGGCGTCGATCCAGTAGCCCTTCCAGCCGGCGGCGCGCAGCTGCGGATAGACCTGGTTGGTATAGTCGCCGCCCTGGCAGGCGACGATCACCGGCAGGGACTTCAGCGCCTCGATGTCGGTCGCGCTTTTCACCGGACCCGTGTCCCTGCCGATCGCCGGCCCCTTGCCGCCGGCCCGGGAGGTGGAGAAAAACTCCGGCTCGATATGGTCGAAGTCGCGCTCCTCGCGCATGCGCTGCACCAGGACCGAACCGACCATCCCGCGCCAACCGACGATTCCGACTCTCAGCATTGCCATTCCCTCAGAGCGCAGCGACCACTGCGTCGCCCATTTCTTCCGTCCCCGCCTTGCGCAATCCCGCAGTATAGATGTCGGCGGTACGCAATCCGCTCTTGAGCACCTTGCGCACTGCAGATTCCACTCTGGCGGCCTCGGTGGGCCTGCCCAGGGAGTAGCGCAGCATCATTGCTGCCGACAGGATGGTCGCCAGGGGATTGGCCACGCCCTTGCCGGCGATGTCGGGGGCCGAACCGTGGATCGGCTCGAACAGCCCCTTGCCCTTTTCATCCATGGAAGCCGAGGGCAGCATGCCGATCGAGCCCGTCAGCATTGATGCTTCATCCGACAGGATGTCGCCGAACATGTTCCCGGTGACGATCACGTCGAATTGCTTCGGGTTGCGCACCAGCTGCATGGCGCAGTTGTCCACGTACATATGCGACAGCTCGACGTCGGGGTAGGCCTTGGCCTCCTCGATCACTACCTGCTTCCACAGTTCGGTGGTCTCGAGCACGTTTGATTTGTCCACCGAGCACAGCTTCTTCGCGCGCGTGCGCGCTGCCTCGAGTGCCACGCGCGCGATGCGCCGGATTTCGCTCTCCCGGTAACGCATGGTGTTCACGCCTTCGCGTTCGCCATTGGGCAGCTTGGCAATGCCGCGCGGCTCACCGAAGTAAATGTCGCCAGTGAGTTCGCGCACGATCAGGATGTCGAGTCCGGCCACCACCTCGGGCTTGAGCGTCGAGGCCTGGGCCAGCTCCTCGTAGACCAGCGCCGGACGCAGGTTGGCGAACAAGCCGAGTTCCTTGCGCAGTCGCAGCAGGCCGCGCTCGGGCCGCTTGTCCCGAGGCAGCGCGTCGTACTGCGGGCCGCCGATGGCGCCGAACAGGATGGCATCCGCTGCGCGCGCCAGCTTGAGCGTCGGCTCGGGCAGCGGATCGCCCGCCGCCTCGTAGCCGGCGCCGCCTACGGGCGCTTCCTGCATCTCCAGCGGCAGCCCGAGGCGGCGCAACACCTTCGTCGCCTGGGCGACAATCTCCTTGCCAATCCCGTCGCCGGGTAAAACCGCGACTTTCATCGCGTTAGCGGGACAGCCAGGGGTGCTGGGCCAGCCGTTTCGCCTCGAAGGCGCGGATCTTGTCGGCGTGGCGCAGCGTCAGCCCGATCTCGTCCAGGCCGTTCAACAGGCAGTACTTGCGGAAAGGGTCGACGTCGAAACGCATCGCCTGCGAACCGTCGGCGCTCGCAACGGTCTGCTGCCCGAGATCGACCACCAGTCTGAATCCCGGGAATGCCGCGCAATCATGAAACAGCCGGTCGACCTCGGTTTCCGTAAGCGCGACCGGCAGCAAACTGTTCTTGAAGCAGTTGTTGAAGAAGATGTCGGCAAACGAAGGTGCGATCACGCAACGAAAGCCGTAATCCATCAGCGCCCAGGGCGCGTGCTCCCGCGAGGAGCCGCAGCCGAAATTCTTGCGCGCAAGAAGGATGCTCGCGACCTTGTAGCGCGGCTGATTGAGGACGAAACCAGGATCATGGCGCCAGGCGGCGAACAACGCCTCGGCAAAGCCGGTGCGCTTGATCGACTTGAGGTATTCCTTGGGAATGATCTGATCGGTGTCGACGTTGGCGCGATCGAGCGGCGCGACGAGACCGTTGAGGACGGTGAACTTTTCCATGCTTAGCGCCACGCCCGCACATCGACGAAATGGCCGGCGATGGCGGCGGCAGCGGCCATCGCCGGGCTGACGAGGTGGGTGCGTCCGCCCGCGCCCTGCCGGCCCTCGAAATTGCGGTTGGAGGTCGAGGCACAGCGCTCCCCCGGCTCCAGCCGGTCGGGGTTCATGCCGAGGCACATCGAGCAGCCCGGCTGCCGCCAGTCGAAGCCGGCGTCCTTGAAGATACGGTCCAGCCCTTCGCGTTCCGCCTGCGCCTTCACCAGTCCGGAGCCCGGCACCACCATGGCGAGCTTGATGTTCGGCGCCAGGCGCCGGCCCTTCACCACCGCCGCGGCGATGCGCAGGTCCTCGATGCGCGAGTTGGTGCAGGAACCGATGAATATCTTGTCCAGGCGGATGTCGGTGATCCGGGTGCGCGGCTTGAGCCCCATGTAGTGCAGCGCGCGCTCCATGCCCTCGCGCTTGGTCGCGTCTTTCTCGCGGTCCGGGTCGGGTACCTCGTCGTCCACCGGCACAACCATCTCCGGCGAGGTGCCCCAGGACACCTGCGGCTTGATCTCCTCGGCGCGCAGCGAGACCTCCCGGTCGTACTTCGCGTGCGCATCGGACTTCAGCGTCTTCCAATAGGCGACGGCGGCATCCCAGTCGGGCCCCGTGGGCGCGAACGGCCGTCCCTTGAGATATTCGATCGTGGTGTCGTCCGCCGCAATCATGCCAGCGCGCGCCCCGGCCTCGATCGCCATGTTGCAGACCGTCATGCGCCCTTCCATCGACAGCGCGCGCACAGTGCTGCCGGCGAACTCGACGGCGTGGCCGGTGCCGCCGCCGATGCCGATGTGGCGGATGATCGCGAGCACCACGTCCTTCGCGGTGACGCCGCGCGCGAGCGGCCCCTCGACGCTGACGCGCATGTTCTTCATCTTTTTCGTCAACAGGCATTGCGTAGCCAGCACGTGCTCGACCTCCGAGGTGCCGATGCCGTGCGCCAGGCAGGCGAAGGCGCCGTGCGTGCTGGTGTGGGAATCGCCGCAAACCACGGTCATGCCGGGCAGCGTGGCCCCCTGCTCCGGCCCGATCACGTGCACGATGCCCTGGCGCTTGTCGAGGAACGGGAAATAGGCTTTGGCGCCGAACTGGCGGATGTTTGCGTCCAGCGTTTCGATCTGCAGCTTGGCGAACGGGTCGCGCACGCCTGCCATGCCTTCCTCCCAATGGTCGGTCGGCGTGTTGTGGTCGGCGGTGGCCACCACCGATTCGATGCGCCACGGCTTGCGCCCCGCGACCTTGAGCCCCTCGAAGGCCTGCGGGCTGGTGACTTCGTGCACCAGGTGGCGATCGATGTAGATCAGCGCGGTGCCGTCTTCCTCGGCGTGCACCAGGTGGCTGTCCCAAAGCTTGTCGTAGAGTGTCTGCGTCATTCAGTGTTTCAGTCGGGCCGCCTCGTAGAGCGGCAGCACCTTCGCCGAATATACCTTGAGGTCGGCGATGCGGGTCGTGTTCGCCGGGTGCGTGGACATGAATTCCGGTGGCTGTCCGCCGCCGAGTTTACCCATCTTTTCCCACAAGCCGATCGCGCCGCGCGGGTCGTAGCCGGCGCGCGCTGCGAGCTCGACGCCGACGCGATCGGCTTCGGTCTCGTGCTCGCGCGAGTTGGGCAGATTGAACGTGTAGTTGATCACCATCTGCGTAAGGTCCATGCCGCTGCTCGAGACCCCGGCCGCAATGCCGATGACGGTGATGGCAATGCCTTGCGCCATCGCCTGCGACGCGCGCTCGCGCCCGTGCTCGCGCAAGGCGTGCGCGATTTCGTGGCCCATCACCGCGGCAATTTCGTCGTCCGTGGCCTGCAGGCGCTCGATCAGGCCGGTGTAAACCGCGATCTTGCCACCAGGCATGCACCAGGCGTTGACCTCCTTCGAGCCAATGACGTTGACCTCCCATTTCCAGCTCGGCGCGTCGCTGCGAAAGGCCCCGGTCTGGGGAATCAAGCGCTGCGCGATACGGCGCACACGCTCGGTCTGTGCCGCATCCATGTTCAACAACCCCTTCTTCTTCGCCTCGCCGGTGACTTGCACGTAAGCCTTTGCGGCTCCCTGGTCGACCTGGGCTGCGGACAGCATCATCGACTGCGGCCGATCCACGCCGACGACGCCTGACTGCGTGGTCTGGACTGTCTCGCAGCCGGCAGCGGCGAACAGCGACGCAACGAGCAGAATTCTCTTCATCATGCCGAAAGCCTACACGCGCACGCGCCAGATGACGAGGGCGGCGCCCGCCAGCCCGGCGGCGGCGCTCAGCGTGAAGCTGAGCTCGGGGCCGAGCGCGGTCCACGACCACCCCGCGAGCAGCGTGCCCGCCGTCCCGCCCAGCCCATAGGAAAGGCTGGAGTACAGCGTCTGCCCCCGCGCCTGCAGTGCGCCCGTGAACAGCCGGTGCACGATGGCGACGGAGGAGGCGTGATAGGCGCCAAAGGTCGCCGCGTGCAGCAACTGCGCGAACGCGAGCAGCAGCGGCGAATGCACGCCCCAGCCGATCACGGCGAAGCGCAGCGCCGCGCAGGCGCAACTCGCTCCCAGCACCGCGCGCAGGCTGTAGCGCCGCAGCAGGCGCGGCAGGACCAGGAACAGCGCGATTTCCGCCAGCACCCCGAGCGTCCACAGCACCCCGATCGCGGTCTTGCTGTAGCCCTCGGCATCCAGGTAGATCGAATAGAACGCGTACAGCGCGCCGTGCGCCACGTTCATGCACAGGCAGGCGGCGAAGAACGCGAGCACCTCGGGTCGCCGCAATACCGCGCCAAGGCGCGCATCGCCCTGCCCGCCAGCGGCCGCGACGCGGCCCGCGGGCACGAGAAACGATACGGCGAGCGTGAGCGCGGCCAGCAACACGATGACGCCGAGCAGCGACTGCGGCGGATGCGCGTCGAGCCATGCGCCGGTCCCCAGCACACCGGCGACAAATCCCACCGAGCCCCACAGGCGGATCGGGCCGTAGCGCTCCGTGCGCGCGCCGAGCGAGCCCAGCGTCAGCGCCTCGACCAGGGGCAGCGCTCCTGCCGAGAGCAGGCTCATCACCAACATGATCGCCACTGCGGCGGCATAGCCGTCCAACACTTGCAGCAAACCAAATCCAGCCAGCACCACGGCCGCCGAAAACACCACGATGCCGCGCGCCGCGCCGCTGCGGTCCGCGAGCCAGCCCCAGCACGCGGGCGCCACGATGCGCGCGAGCTGCGGCATCGCCAGCACCACCGCGATCTCGCCCGCGCCGTAGCCGCGCGCCGCGAGATACAGAGCGAAGTACGGTACCAGCGCCCCCGCGTAGAGAAAGTAGGCGCAGAAGTAAGCGGACAGTCGCAGCGAAGGCGTCATCGCGGCGCATCTTATCGTGCTATAAACGCGCGCCATGCCCGGCTTCCAGCCTTCGCGCGCCGCGTTCTACCTGCTGTTCACCGTCTCCGGCTTCGCCGGGCTGATCTACGAGTCGATCTGGACGCATTACCTCAAGCTGTTCCTCGGCCACGCAGCCTACGCGCAGTCCCTGGTGCTGGTGGTGTTCATGGGCGGCATGGCGGCGGGCAGCGCCTACTGCAGCCGCATTTCAATGCGCCTGCGCAATCCGCTGCGCGCCTACGCGCTGGTCGAAGCCGTCGTTGGCCTGTGCGCACTCGGCCTGCACGAAGTCTTCGTCGCGCTCACCGATTGGTCCTATGCCGCGCTGCTGCCCGGCCTGGGCAACGAATGGCTGGTGCTCGGCGCCAAGCTCGCCCTCTCCTGCCTGTTGATCCTGCCGCAATCGGTGCTCCTCGGCGCGACCTTCCCGCTAATGAGCGCCGGACTGCTGCGCGCGCACCCGGCCGCTGGCGGCGAATCGGTGTCGATGCTCTATTTCACCAACAGCCTGGGGGCTGCGATCGGGGTGCTCGCCAGCGGCTTCCTGCTCATCGGATGGGTCGGCCTGCCAGGAACGCTGCGCACCGCCGGGGCCACCAACCTGCTGTTGGCCGCGGCCGTGTGGCTGTTGGCGCGCCCGATGCACGCTCCGGCACTTGCCGCGCGCGGCGCCGGCGAGCCACGCATCGCGCTGCTGCTGCTGGCGGTGGCGTTCCTCACCGGCATGGCGTCGTTCATCTACGAGATCAGCTGGATTCGCATGCTCTCGCTTGTGCTCGGCGCATCGACGCATTCCTTTGAGCTGATGCTGTCGACCTTCATCCTCGGACTCGCGCTGGGCGGTTACGCGGTGCGCCGGCGCGTGGACAGCGTGGCGAGCCCGGAACGCCTGATCGGCTGGGTGCAACTGGCCAAGGGCCTGCTCGCCCTTCTCACGCTGCTGGTCTACGACCGCAGCTTCGCTCTGATGGAATACCTGATGAACGGGCTCGCGCGCAACGAAGCGGGCTACCTGTTGTTCAACCTGTCCGGGCAGGCGATCGCCGCGCTGGTGATGCTGCCGGCAACCTTCTGTGCGGGAATGACGTTGCCGCTGCTCACCGGTGCGCTGTTGCGTCGCCACGTCGGCGAAGGCGCGATCGGCCAGGTCTACGCAGCCAATACGCTCGGCGCGATCGCCGGCGTGCTGCTCGCGGTGCACGCAGGTCTGCCCCTGCTCGGCCTGAAAGGCTCGATGGTGGCGGGCAGCCTGGTCGACGCGGGGCTCGGCCTGCTGTTGCTGCTTGTCTTTGCCGCAGGCCGCAGGGCCTTCGCGCTCGCGGCGGCGGCCAGTATCGTCTTGTTCGTGCCGATCACGGCGGCGTTCAAGCTCGACGTCAACAAGATGACCGCCGGGGTGTACCGGCACGGCGACCTGTCGAGTTCGCGCGACGCCAAGGTGCTGTACGAAAAAGACGGCAAGACCGCCACGGTGCACCTGATGCAGTACGGGTCCGCCACCAGCATCCGCACCAACGGCAAGTCCGACGGTTCCATCAACCTCACCGGGGAGGCCGAAAGCGACCGCGGCACCGACGAGATCACCATGGTGCTCACCGCGGCCGTGCCGCTGTCCCTCAAGCCCGACGCGAAGACCGCCGCCGTGATCGGCATCGGCACCGGGCTCACCACCCACACGCTGCTGCAGAGCCTGCAGCTCGAGCGCGTCGAAACCGTGGAGATCGAGTCGGCGATGGCGGAGGCGTCGCGCGGCTTCGCGCCGCGCAACGGCGCCGCCTTCGCCGATCCGCGCAGCACGATCCTGATCGACGACGCGAAGACCTTTTTCTCCTCGCGCAACCGGCGCTACGACATCGTCATCTCGGAGCCCTCGAATCCCTGGGTCAGCGGCGTGTCGAGCCTGTTCACGCGCGAGTTCTACCGGCGCATCCGCACGCACCTCGATGCGCGCGGCGTGCTGGTGCAGTGGTTCCAGCTCTACGAGATCGACGCCTCGCTGCTCGCCTCGGTGATGCGCGCGCTGGGCGAAGAGTTCCCGCATTACGCGATCTACGCGCCGAGCGACCACGACGTGCTGATCATGGCAAGCGAAGCGCCGCTGCCCTCCGCGCCGGACGCCAGGGTGTTCGAGCAGCCGGGCCTGGCGAAGGCGTTGTGGACCGTGCACGTGCTGAGCGCGGGCGACCTCGACGCCCGCTACCTGGGCAGCCGGGCCACGCTCGAACCGCTGTTCGCCAGTTACGGCATGCGCGCTAATTCCGACTACTACCCCGTGCTCGACCTCAATGCGGCCCGGCACCGATTCACGGAAAAGAGCGCCACCGACGTTGTGGCGCTGCTCAACGCCGGCGTGCCGGTGCTGGAACTGCTCGAACCGGCCTTCGCGCGCCGGCCGATGAACCCGCTGCACAAGGGCGCCTACTCGTTCGAGCGCATCGAGAACGCGCGCCAGGCAGGCTATGCGCGCGACTTTCTGCTGCGGCGGCCGCCGCCGCCGCAAGGCATCCCGACGCAGCTGCAGAAAGACCTCGAGCTGGTCAAGCTGCGCCTGCTCGAATGCCGCGACGCGCGCGAATTCGATATATGGCTGCACAGCTTGCTGCGCGTGGCGAAACTGATCAACCCAGCCTTGCCGCCGGGCGAGGCTGGCGCGCTATGGTCGCGCATCGCGCTGGCCAAATGCGTGCCAGCGCTGCACCAGTTCCAGCGCGAGTGGCTCGCGCTGTTCCAGGCGGTCGGCGCACGCGATGGCCGCGCCATGGCGGAGCTCGCCGCGTCGCTGCTCGACACCACGCCGGAACTGCATGCGGACGGCCGCGAATATCTGCTGCTGGCGGGCATGAGCGGCGCGATTGCCGCCGGGCGCAGGGAGCAGGCGCTGGCGCTCTGGGAGCGCCACTCCGGCGATCTCACGCGCGGCGCGGGCCAGCCCGCGTTCCGCTTGCTGCGCTGCCACGCGCAACCCGGCGCAGAGGAAGCCTGCGCCGCCGCGTTCCGGCCCTACGCGGAGGATTGAACGCGCGCTTGGTGCGGCGCCGGCCGTCGCACTGGAAAGCCCCTGATGGCTCTGGTAGCATTAATTTTGGAAAAGCGGCGCTGATGCCGGTGCGGGCCAGTTAACTAGGGGAGAGACGAGATGAAACTTGGCACCCTGAAGATCCTCATTCCGGCGATTGCCCTATTGGTCGTGGGATGCCGGACGGTCCCCAGAACAATGTACGTAGTGGAGCGGGCGCCAATCGTGGCGTCGCGCGCATTGTCCATGGCAGAGGTGGAGAAGGGGATAAGGGCAGGCGGAGCAAGCTCAGGCTGGGTAATGACCACGCGTGGACCTGGTGACATCGAAGGCAGCTACATGCAAGCCCAGAGCACCGCAGTGGTCGCTGTCACTTACGACACAACAAGCTTCAGCATCAAATACAAAGACAGCGTGAATTTGAGATACGACGCCGGCGGCGCCGCCACCGCCGCCGCGCGGGGCGTTCGTAATGCTCCCGCCACCGGGAGTGACCAGATCTCCGTCCACTACAATGCCTGGGTGCAGAGTCTCGAAAGAAGTATCCGCGCACAATTGGGCACTTACTAGCCGGGGCAGCCGTCGCCCGCAATCCGCGAATGTCAGTCGAGCCAGAATCGGTGAATGCACGCATTGCAGCCAATCCGACCCCGACACAATCAGAGTTCGAGGTTGAGCTCGCACGCGCCATCGCCGAAGTCACCAACCTGGAGTTGCCGCCTGAGCGCATCGATCCGGCGGCGGCGCTGTTCGGCGACGAAGGGCTGGGACTGGATTCGATCGACCTGCTGGAATTGGCACTGGTGATCTCGCAGCGCTACGGCTTCTCCTTGCGCTCCGACGACCCGGATAACCGGCGCATCTTCGCTTCGCTGCGCAATCTCGCCGCCCACATCGCACAGCACCGCGGCAAGTAAGCCGATGGCGGCGCGCGCCGCCGTGCTGCTCGCTTGCGCCTGGCCGCTGTCGCTGCATTGCGCGGTGCTGCTGGATGCCGCGCAGTGGGGGCCCCGCCTGACCGCAATCGCCATCGTGCTCGCCGCCGCCCTCTGGGCTTGGTCGC
>CAZVZV010000235.1:0-5207 GCA_964631735.1 uncultured Enterobacteriaceae bacterium | reverse complement strand
TGGCGATCTCCTGCACCATCTCCGCCTGCTCGACCACGCCGGCCTCGGTACCGTGAAATTCCAGCAACAGCGTCGGCATTTCACGGTGACTGGTCTTGTTGTGGCGGTTCAGCGCGGCCATGGTGGTGGCGCACAGCAATTCGCTGCGCGCGATCGGAATGCCCGATTGCAAGGTCTGGATCACGGTATCGGCGGCGCCCTTCACGCTCGCAAAGGCGCACACCGCCGCGGACATCGCTGCCTGCACCGGGTGCAGCTTCACCGTCACCTCGGTGATGATGCCCAGCGTGCCTTCCGAGCCGACGAACAGCCGCGTCAGGTCGTAGCCCGCCGAGGACTTCTTCGCGCGGCGCGAGGTCTGGATGATGCGTCCGTCGGCGAGCACCACCTTGAGCGACAGCACGTTCTCGCGCATGGTGCCGTAGCGCACGGCGTTGGTGCCCGACGCCCGTGTCGCGGCCATGCCGCCCAGCGTCGCGTCGGCGCCCGGATCGATGGCGAAGAACAGGCCCGTGTGCTTGATGTACTCGTTCAGCTGCTTTCTGGTCACCCCGGCCTGCACAACGGCGTCGAGGTCCTCCTCGTGCACCGCAAGCACCTGGTTCATCCGGCTCATGTCGATGCACACGCCGCCATGGATGGCGAGGATGTGTCCCTCGAGCGAGGTCCCCACGCCGTACGGGATCATCGGCACGCGGTGGCGGCGGCAGATGTTGACGAGGTCGCGTATTTCTTCGGTGGAATGCGGGAACACCACCGCGTCGGGCGGCGCGTAGGGGAAATGGGATTCGTCCTTGCCGTGGTGCTCGCGGATGCCGGCGGACGTGGTCACCCGGTCCCCGAGCAGCGCGCGCAGTTCGCCCACCACGCTGGGGTCGAAATCTCGTGCCTTGTTCATGAACTCATTTTAACTTTATTTCGCCTTCGAACGGCACCTTCACTCCCAGCGCGGGAATTTCCAGCATCACGCGCGCGGCGAGGGTTTCGTCGCCCTGCAGCCGCGCCGCGGCGAGCGCCTGCTGCACCGCCTGCTCGATCTCGCGCTGCGAGTTGACGCCCACCATTTTCAGGAACTTGCGGATGCTCAGATTGAAGGTTTCCTGGTCCATGCCCTAAGTCCTCCGGTGCAGAATTTCGTCGGCGAGGCTCTTGCCCAGCTCGACGCCCCACTGGTCGAAGCTGTTCACATTCCAGATTACTCCTTGCGCGAACACCTTGTGCTCGTAGGCGGCCAGCAGCCGCCCGAGGTTGCGCGCGTCGAGTGTATCGAGTCGTAGCGTGCTCGAGGGCCGATTGCCGGGAACCTGCCGGTGCGCGGGCAGCCCCGCATCCGCGGTGCCGAAAGCAAGCGCGCGTGCCTGCGCCTCGGCGTTGGCGTCGAGCTGTGCGCTCGCGCCCGTGACGATGAAGTCCGCCGGCACCACCTGCGTGCCCTGGTGCAGCAACTGGGTGAACGAGTGCTGGCCCGGCGTGCCCTCGGCGCCCCAAACCACGGGCGCGGTGGCGTAGTCCACGGCGCGACCCTCGCGGTCCACGCGCTTGCCGTTGGATTCCATCTCCAGCTGCTGCAGATAGGCCGGCAGCAGGCGCAGCGCGTGCGCGTAGGGCAGCACGACGTGGCTGTGCGCGCCGAGAAAGTTCACGTTCCAGACGCCGAGCAGCGCGAGCAGCACCGGCAGGTTCTGCTCCAGCGGCGCATCAACGAAATGGCGGTCCATGTCGTTGGCGCCGGCGAGCAGATCATCGAAGGCCTGCGGCCCGAGCGCGGCGAGCACGCTGAAGCCCGTGGCCGACCATAGTGAAAAGCGCCCGCCGACCCAGTCCCACATCGGCAGCACCTCGGCGGCGCCGAACGCGCGTGCCGCGCTTTCGTTCGCGGTGACCGCGTAGAGCCGTCCGCGGCCGCCCAGCCACTGCCGGGCGTCGCGCGCGTTGGCGAGCGTCTCCTGGGTACCGAAGCTCTTGGACACAGCGACCACCAGTGTGGACTCGGGCTCGGCGCCTTGCAGCGCGCGCTGCAGATCGAGCGGATCGATGTTTGCTGCGAAGCGCACCTCGACGCGCGCGGCATTGCCCGGCGCACCCGGGCGGTCCTGCAAGGCATCCAGCACCAGCCGCGGGCCGAGGTAGGAGCCGCCGGTGCCCAGATGCACGATGCGGCGAATGCCCGCGAGATCCGCCGCCAGCGCGCGCATGCGGCCCAGTGCCTGCTTGACTTCGGGCGGCGCTGAATCCCGCGCGCGCAGCGCCGTATGCCAGGCGGCACGGCCTTCGCTGCTGTTGACCGATTCCCCGGCGTAGAGCGCGCGCCGCCAGTCGGCGAAACCGCGCTCGGCAGCGAGCTGCACCAGCAGGCGCAGGGTGAGTGCACCGATCCGCTGGCGCGAAAAGTCCAGCTCGAGCCCGGGCGCGCGCGCCACGAACTGCCCGCCGCGGCGCGCGTCGCCGGCGAACAGTTCCGCCAGGTGCGCCTCGCGCCAGCTGCTGGCGTGCGCGGCGAGCTTGGCCCAGGCGGGGCATTGGGTGGGCGGCACGGTGGACAGGCCGCTCACTTGGCCTCCAGCCGGTACAAGCGGTAACGCTCGGATTTGTCGCCCGGGCGGCCGACGTCGGCGATCTTGGCCCACGCAGGGCTCGGCCCGTCGCGCTCATCGCGCGGGTTGCCCTGCACCAGCAGCAGGCGGCAGCCCTCGGGCCGCGCCCGGTCCGGCGGCACCGTGAGCAGGCCGGCGTGGTAGCTGAGCACCGCGCGCTGCGTCACGCCGAGGTTCTGCCCGGTGATGCAGCCCGCGTTGACCGGCACCTTGGAGCGCAGCTGCAGCGCCACGCTGTGGTAGCTCTTCTGGTAGTCGGCCCACGGCATCAGCAGCGCGGCGAACGTGCCCCATAGCAGCGCCACTCCCGCGGTCCAGCGCGTCACGCCGCGCATCGGCGATGGCGCGGTGAAGAACGCGATGTACAGCCAGCCCAGCGTCAGCGCCAGGCCAAGGGCCAATCCCGCCACGGCGAACTGCGCGTCGAAGCCCGGTGCGATCCTGATGAAGTTTTGATGGATCTTCGGCGGCACGCCGCTCAGCAGGGCGATGTAGCCGAGCCAGATCAGCGCGGCGGAGAAGGTGAAGGTCATCACGCCGAACCAGTCGAGCGCGGCGGCAGCGCCGCGGCGCAGCAGAGCCACGCCCTCTGCGCCGAGCAGGGCCAGCGGCGCGAGCAGTGCGATGGCAGTGACATCCTGCGGCGGCCCGGCGAAGACGATGGCGGCGAAGGTCAGCGCGAACGCCGCCGCCGGCACGAACAGGCGTGGCTCGCGCCAGTGCTGGCGCAGCGCCCACAGCGCCCAGGCGGCGAGCGGCCACGCCGGCCAGGTGAACCAGCTGGCAACCACCGTGAAGTAGCGCAGATTGCCGAAGACGTCGCCGTGCGTGTGCGTCGCCAGGGTCCACCAGGGGCCGACCAGTTCTGGCGCGCGCTGCGAAAGCGCCAGTGGCCAGCTGCCGGCGACCAGGATCGCCCCCACCACCGCGGCGGCGAGGAACGGCAATGCGCGGGCGCTGCGCCAGGGGGCGCACAACGCATGACCGAGCAGCACCGCGATGGCGAGCATGGCCGGCACGGTCCAACCCGCGCCCAGCGCAGCGAGGCCGAGCGCGGCGCCGAAGCACGCGCCCTTGAGCAGCGGCCGCTCATGCGCGCGCGGCAGCACGGCGTAGGCGGCGCAGATCGCGGCCAGCCCGGCGAGGTCGGGGATCGCTTCGTGCGCGTGCACGAACAGGCCGATCGACCCGATCAGCAGCAGCGGCGCCGCGGCCCCAGACACGCGAAAGAGGAACCACACTGCGAGCAGCATGCACAGGCCGCTCGCCAGCCGCGCCGCGTTGTGGAACGGGATCGCCCAGCCGAGCAGCTTGCCGAAGCCCAGGGCGATCCAGTGGTAGAGCGGCGCGTCCTCCAACCAAGGCAGGCCGGCAACGCGCGGCACGATCCAGTCGCCGTTCAGGTGCATCTGGTGCGCGATCTCGATGCTGATCGCGTCGAAGGACTTCCAGGGGTCGTGCCCGGCGAGGCCCGGCACGATGAAGGCCAGCGCGATGAGTGCCAGCACCGCGGGCGCGGGCGGCAGCGCGAGGCGGGGGATCATGCGCGCATTCTAGGGCCGGAAAGCAAAAGACAGCCGACGCTGCCCCAAAACAAAAGGCAGCCGAGGCTGCCTTTGGCGCGGACCTGCGCAGCCCCGCTCAGGCGGGTTTCTTCACCTTGGTGTAGCGGCGCTTGAACTTTTCCACGCGGCCAGCCGTGTCCACGATCTTCTGCTTGCCGGTGTAGAAGGAGTGCGACTCCGAGGACACCTCCACCTTGACCACCGGGTAGCTGAGGCCGTCGGTCCACTTCATGGTCTCGCGGCCCTTGGTGTCGATGGCCGAGCGGGACAGAAAACTGTGGTTCGAGCTGGTGTCGAGGAAGATCACCGGCTGGTATTCGGGATGGCCTGTGGTTTTCATGGCGAAGGTGGCTGCGGAAAAGGCGCGAAGTATACAGAAAACAACAAGTTAAGAAAAGAAAAACGGGGGTCAGACCCCCGAAGGCGGGGTCCGACCCCTAGCCGCGGCGCATCGAGTCGAAGAATTCGGCGTTGTTCTTGGTGGCTTTGAGCTTGTCGATGAGGAATTCGGCGGCCTCCAGCTCGTCCATCGGGAAGAGGAGTTTTCGCAGCACCCAGATTTTCTGCAGCAGTTCCTTCGGGATCAGCAGCTCCTCGCGGCGCGTGCCGGAGCGGTTGACGTTGATCGACGGGAAGATGCGCTTTTCGTGCATGCGCCGGTCGAGGTGGATTTCCATGTTCCCCGTGCCCTTGAATTCTTCGTAGATCACGTCGTCCATGCGCGACCCGGTGTCGATCAGCGCGGTGGCGATGATGGTCAGGCTGCCGCCTTCTTCGATGTTGCGCGCGGCACCGAAGAAGCGTTTCGGGCGCTGCAGGGCGTTGGCGTCCACGCCGCCCGTCAGCACCTTGCCGGAGGCGGGCACCACGGTGTTGTAGGCGCGGGCGAGCCGCGTGATCGAATCGAGCAGGATCACCACGTCCTTCTTGTGCTCGATCAGGCGTTTCGCCTTCTCGATCACCATTTCGGCGACCTGCACGTGGCGCGAAGCCGGTTCGTCGAACGTGGAGGAGACGACCTCGCCCTTCACCGAGCGGATCATTTCCG
>CAZVZV010000234.1:0-5831 GCA_964631735.1 uncultured Enterobacteriaceae bacterium | reverse complement strand
GCGCGTCCAGCAGCACGTCGCGGTGCAGGCGGTACAGAACGCGCTGGCCCTGGCGACGCGCCGACACCAGGCCGGCCTGCTGCAGCACCGAGAGGTGGCGAGAGACCGCGGGCGCGCTCATGCCGAAGCGCGCGGCGAGATCGGAGGTGGACAGCGCGGTCTGCGCGAGGAACGCAAGGATCTGCCGCCGCGGCACCGAAGCCAGCGAGGCGAATACCCGGTTCGGAGGATTAACAAGCATGTTAATAGTATAGCGCGCCGTTATGGTTAGAATGATTCATGGCTAAGACAAAGACGAAAGCAACGCCCCCCCTTTCGATGGCGGACCGCGACGGCTGGATCTGGCACGACGGCAAGCTGGTGCCGTGGCGCTCGGCCACCACGCACGTGCTGACCCATTCCCTGCACTATGGGCTGGCGGTCTTCGAAGGCGTGCGCGCCTACAAGACGATCCACGGCACGGCGATCTACCGCCTGCCGGAACACACGCAGCGCCTGATCAACTCCGCGCACATCTACTTGATGAAGATCCCCTACACCCATGCGCAATTGATGAAGGCGCAGATCGACGTGGTGCGCGCCAACGGCCACGCAGCCTGCTACATCCGGCCGATCGCCTTCTACGGCTCCGAGAAGATGGGCGTGTCGCCGGTCGGCGCCAAAGTGCACGTGGCCATCGCCGCCTGGCCCTGGGGCGCGTACCTCGGGCCGGAGGCGCTCGCGAAGGGCATCCGCGTGAAGACCTCGTCCTACGCGCGGCACCACGTCAACGTCACCATGGCGCGCTCCAAGATGTCGGGCACCTATGCCAATTCAGTGCTGGCGACGCTGGAAGCGACCATGCACGGCTACGACGAGGGGCTGCTGCTCGACGTGGATGGATTTGTCGCCGAAGGCGCCGGCGAGAATATCTTCATCGTCAAGGACGGCGTGATCGTCGAGCCGGAGCTGACCTCCGCGCTCACCGGCATCACACGCGCCTCGGTCATCGAGCTCGCCGCGGGCCTCGGCTACAAAGTCGAGGCGCGGCGCCTGACGCGCGACGACATCTACATCGCCGACGAGTGCTTTTTCACCGGCACCGCGGCGGAAGTGACGCCGATCCGCGAGCTCGACAGCCGCGTCATCGGCGCCGGCAAAGCCGGACCGGTGACGAAGAAACTGCAGAAGGCATTCTTCGACGTGGTCACCGGCAAGGACCGCAAGCACAAGCACTGGCTGACGCCGGTGCCGATGCATAGGGGCAAGGCTTGAGCACCGATACCGCGCGGCAGGTGGAGGTTGGCGAGAAGGAACTGCCGCTGCATTGCCCGACGCCGGGGGAGCCGCTCTGGTCGCGCCACCCGCGCGTGTTCCTCGACGTCGTGAAGTACGGCGAGGCGCTGTGCCCCTACTGCGGCACGAGGTTCGTCTACAAGGGAGCAGCCCCAAGAGGGCACTAGCGTGCCCCGCTTCCTCGTCGTCGCCCCGAACTGGATCGGCGACGCGCTGATGGCGCAGCCCCTTCTCGCGCGGCTGCGCGAGAAGCTGCCACAGTCGCGCATCGACGTCCTCGCGCCCACCTGGGTAGCGCCGGTGGTGCGCCGCATGCCCGAGGTATCCGGCGTGATCGAAACCTCCTTCGAGCATGGCAAGTTCAAGCTGCGCGAGCGCTGGAAGCTCGCTCGCACGCTGAAGGGGCTCGGCTACGACCAGGCGATCGTGCTGCCCAACACCTGGAAGTCGGCGTTGGTGCCCTTTTTCGCCGACATCCCGATCCGCAGCGGTTACGTAGGCGAGTCCAGGTACGGGCTGCTGAATCTCCTCTACAGGAAGCAGCCGGAGCGCGAGCCGATGGCATTGCACTACGCGCGCCTGGGCGAAGCGCCACGCACCGTAATCAGGCAGCCGCTGGCGGAGCCGAAACTATCGCTCGATGCGGCTGCGGCGCAGCGCACGCAGGAACGCTTCGGCCTCGGCGGCCGCTACGCCGTGTTCTGCCCGGGCGCCGAGTACGGGCCAGCCAAGCGCTGGCCCTATTTCAAGGAACTGGCCGAGCGCTGCGCACTTCCGGTGGTCCTGGTCGGCTCCGCGAAGGATCGCGAGCATTGCGCTGCCGTCAAGGGTCGCAACCTCGCTGGCGAAACCACCCTCGACGAGGCCATCGAACTGATCGCCGGCGCGCAGCTGGTGGTGGCGAACGACTCGGGCCTGATGCACGTGGCGGCGGCGCTCGGCCGGCCGCAGGTAGCCCTGTTCGGCTCCTCCAGCCCGAAGCACACGCCGCCGCTCTCGGCAAAGGCGCGCGTGCTCTGGCTCGGCATCGAATGCAGCCCCTGCTACGCCCGCGAATGCCCGCTCGGGCATTTCCGCTGCATGCGGGAACTGGGCGTCGACCAAGTGTTGGCAAAAATGGGGTCTGACCCTATTTTCCAAAAATAGGGTCAGACCCCTTTTTCATGCCTAGCCGAATCTTCCCCACCGCGCAGGATGCCGAAGCAGCGTTCTATGAGGCGCTGGAGCGCGCCGACCTGGAGCTGATGATGGCGGTTTGGTCGGAAGACGAGGAGATCCTCTGCGTGCATCCGGTTGGCGTGCGCCTCAGCGGACAGGACCAGGTACGCGAAAGCTGGCGGCAGATCTTCGCCGGCGGCGCGCATGCGCGCGTGCACCTCAGCCAACAAGTGGCGATCGACGGCCCGATGGTGGCGGTGCACAGCGTGCACGAGAATTTTTCCGTGCCGGGCGAGCAACGCTCCTTGCAGTCGATAGTCGCGACCAACGTGTACCTGCGCACCGCCGCCGGCTGGCGCATGATCGTGCACCACGGCTCGCCTGCGCCGGGGCAGGCCGAGGCGCCGCGCGAATCGCCCAAGATCCTGCATTGACCGCGTACCAGGCACCCTGGTGGTTGCCCGGCGGCCATCTGCAGACTCTCTACGCTGCCCTCGCGCCTGCGCCGCGCGTCACATGGCGGCGCGAGCGTTGGGACACGCCCGACAGCGATTTCATCGACCTCGACTGGGCGGGCGATGCCGGCCCGCTGCTCGTACTGTTCCATGGGCTGGAGGGCAGTACTGCGAGCCACTACGCGCGCTCGATCGCCGCCGAGGCGCTGCGCATCGGCTGGCGCTGCGTGGTGCCGCATTTCCGCGGCTGCTCGGGCGTGCTCAACCGGCTGCCGCGCGCTTACCACTCCGGCGACAGCGAGGAACTCGACTGGATCCTGCGCCGGCTGCGGCCGGACTATGCTGCCGGCGTTTCCCTGGGCGGCAATGTGCTGCTGAAATGGCTGGGCGAGCGCGGCACGCAGGCGGCGGACATCGTGCGGCGTGCCGCCGCCGTGTCGGCGCCGCTCGACCTCGCGGCCTCGGGACGCGCGCTGGATCGCGGCATCAACCGCCGGCTCTACACGCGCCTGTTCCTCACCACGATGAAGGCCAAGGCCTACGCGCGCATCACGCTGCACCGCTCGCCGATCGACGAGCGGCGGCTGGCACGCGCGCGCACGCTGCACGAGTTCGACGACATTGTCACGGCCCCCCTGCACGGCTTCCGCGACGCCGACGACTACTGGGCGCGCGCTTCCAGCGCACCATGGCTCGAGCACATCCGCGTGCCGACCCTGGTGCTCAACGCGCGTAATGACCCGTTCCTGCCCGAAGCGGCGCTGGAGCGCGCCACGCGCAGGGCAGCGCCGGCCGTGCTGCTAGAATTTCCGCGTAGCGGGGGCCATGCCGGCTTCCCGGGCCGGCGCAATTGGCTCGCGCGCCGCGTGCTCGAGTTCCTGTCCCCAACGTGAACCTGCCTGCCGAAATCTTCCGCGCCTACGACATCCGCGGCATCGCCGGGCGCACGCTGACGCCGGAAGTGGTGCGTGCCATCGGCCGCGCACTCGGATCGATGGCCCCGGAGTTCGCGCTCGGTCGCGACGGCCGGCACTCCGGGCCGGCGCTGGTCGCGGCGCTGGCGCAGGGCATCAACGAATCCGGCGCCGCGGTAATCGACATCGGCATGGCGCCTACGCCGGTCACCTACTTCGCCGCGCATCATCTGGGCTGCGGCAGCTGCGTTTCGGTGACCGGCAGCCACAACCCTCCGGAGTACAACGGCCTGAAGATGGTCGTTCGCGGCCACACGCTGTCGGGCGATGAGATCCAGGACTTGCGCCGGCGCATCGAGCGCGGCGAATTCCACGCCGGCACCGGCAAGCGCCGGCAGGACGAAGTGCTCGACGCCTACCTCGAGCGCATCGCCGGCGACGTGAAGCTCGCCCGCCCCATGCGCATCGCGGTGGATTGCGGCAACGGCGTTGCCGGAATGATCGCGCCACGCCTGTTCCGCGCGCTGGGATGCGAGGTGGAAGAGCTGTACTGCGACGTCGACGGCTCCTTCCCGAATCACCACCCGGATCCGTCGCAACCAAAGAATCTCGTCGACCTGATCTCGCGGGTCAAGGCCGCCGGCTGCGAACTCGGCCTCGCCTTCGACGGTGACGGCGACCGCCTCGGGGTGGTAACCAGGGACGGCGAGGTCATCTACCCGGACCGGCAGCTGATGCTGTTCGCCGCCGACGTCCTGTCGCGCAACCCCGGCGCGCAGATCATCTACGACGTGAAGTGCACGCGCCTGCTCGGACCCTGGATCGAGCGTCACGGCGGGCGCCCCCTCATCTGGAAGACTGGGCATTCGCTGATCAAGGCGAAGCTGCAGGAGACCGGAGCGCCGCTCGCGGGGGAAATGTCCGGGCACACGTTCTTCAAGGAGCGCTGGTACGGGTTCGACGACGCGCTGTACGCCGGGGCGCGGCTGCTGGAGATCCTCGCGCGCGCGCCGGACGGTAACGCCGTGCTCAAGGCGCTGCCCAATGCGCCCTCGACGCCGGAGCTCAACTGGAAGCTCGCCGAAGGCGAGCCGCACGCGCTGGTGGTGAAGCTGCAGGCATCGAAGCCCTTCCCTGGCGCGAAGAGCATCCTCACCATCGACGGCGTGCGCGCCGAGTACACCGACGGCTTCGGCCTGGCGCGCGCCTCCAATACCACGCCGGTGATCGTGCTACGCTTTGAAGCGGATACGGTTGCCGGCCTGGCGCGCATCCAGCAGGAATTCCGCGCCGCGCTGCAGCCGCTGAAACCCGATGCGCCGCTGCCTTTTTAGCTTCCTCCTCCTTGCGAGTTGTGCCATGCCCGCTGCCGCCGCCTGCCCCGCCCTGCTCGACCGCAGCATGGACACGATCCTCGAGAAGCCGCAGTCGCTGTGCGAGTACGCCGGCAAAGTGGTGCTGGTGGTGAATACCGCCAGCCAGTGCGGCTACACGCCGCAATACGAGGGGCTGGAAGCGCTGTACCGCAAGTACAAGGCGCGCGGCCTGGTGGTGCTCGGCTTCCCGTCCAACGACTTCGGCGCTCAGGAACCCGGCAGCAACAAGGAGATCGCCAGCTTCTGCGTCAACCAGTACGCCGTCGGATTTCCGATGTTCGGCAAATCCAGCGTGCGCGGCGCGCAGGCCAACCCCTTGTTTGCAGATCTCGCCAAGAGCACCGGCCAGGAACCGCGCTGGAATTTCCACAAATACCTGGTGGATCGCAGCGGCAAGCAGGTGTTGAGCTTCAATACGAGGGTCGCGCCCGGCGACCCGAAGCTGGTCGCCGCGATCGAGGCACTGCTGTCCGAACGCTAGCCGAAATCCGGCGTGATGCGGTCAAGCCGGTCGGTGACCAGGCAATCCACGCCCCAGCCGAGCAGCTTGCGCGCGGCGCGCCGGTCATTCACCGTCCAGGCGAGCGCGGCGCAACCGGCGCGGTGCGCTTCGTCGGTGATGCGCGCGTTCAGAACACGGTAATTTGCATGCA
>CAZVZV010000233.1:0-8924 GCA_964631735.1 uncultured Enterobacteriaceae bacterium | reverse complement strand
CAACCGGCGCGCCAGGACTTGGCGCGCACGCTCGCGCAATCCCGTGCGTGGGACCTGGTGGTCATCGGCGGCGGCGCCACCGGGCTCGGCGTGGCGCTGGATGCGGCCGCACGCGGACTGTCTGTCGCGCTGGTCGAAGCCGAGGACTTTGCCAAGGGCACCTCGTCGCGCGCCACCAAACTGGTGCATGGCGGCGTGCGCTACCTCGCGCAGGGCAATCTCAGGCTGGTGCGCGAGGCGCTGCGCGAGCGCGCCATTCTGCTGCGCAACGCACCCCACCTCGCGCAGCCGCTGCCCTTTCTGCTGCCCGTGTATGGCGCCAAAGGGCGCTGGTTCGACCAGTGGTTCTACGGCAGCGGACTGATGCTGTATGACCTCCTTTCCGGCCGGCACCGCCAGGGTCGCACCGAGTTTCTCAGCGCGGAAACCGCGTCGCACTTGTCGCCGGGCCTGCAAGGTCGCGGCCTCACGGGCGCGGTGCGTTACTGGGACGGCCAGTTCGACGATGCGCGCCTGGCGCTTGCCTTGGCACGTACTGCGATCGCACGCGGCGCGACGGTGATCAACCATTGCGCCGCCGTGGGCCTGCTGCACGAGGCGGGCCGCATTGCGGGAGTGGTGGTCGAGGATCGCGAAAGCGGGCAGCGCAACTCCATGCGCACGCGCTGCGTGATCAATGCTACCGGCGTCTGGGTGGACGCAATCCGGCGCATGGACCGCACGCCGCGCGCCGACCTGGTGGCGCCCAGCCAGGGCGTGCATGTGGTCGTGGACCGCGAATTCCTTCCCGGCGGCCACGCGATCCTGGTGCCGAAGACCAAAGATGGCCGCGTGCTGTTTGCCGTGCCGTGGCTCGGCAAGACCCTCCTCGGCACCACCGATACCCCGCGCAACGACCTGGCGATCGAGCCTGAACCGTTCCGCGAGGAGATCGACTTCATCCTGGGCGAAGCTTCGCGCTACCTCGCGAAGGCGCCGACGCGCGCGGACATCCGCTCGGTGTGGGTCGGGCTGCGCCCACTAGTCAAGGCGCCCAACGAGGACCCCGGCGATACCAAGGCGCTGTCGCGCGAGCACGCAGTGCTGGTGGAACGCTCGGGACTGGTCACCGTTACCGGCGGCAAATGGACCACCTACCGCGCTATGGCCGAAGACGTGCTCGCGCACTGCATGGCCAACCAGCTCCTGCCGTCGCGCCCGGCCGGAGCGACTGCCGCATTGCCGCTGGTCGGCGCGCCCCACGCCGGCGAGCGCCCACTGAGCGATGCGCCGGGATTGCATCTCTACGGCACGGAGGCGCCGCTCGTGCAGTCCCTGCCCGGCGCGGACCGAGAGCTGGCGCCGGGACTGAGCGAGGCAATGGTGCGTTTCGCTGTGCGCCACGAATACGCGCGCACGGTGGAAGACGTGCTGGCGCGCCGCTCGCGACTGTTATTCCTCGACGCGCGCCTCGCCGCATCGGTGGCGGAGCGCGTGGCCGCGCTGCTCGCGGAGGAACTCGAGGCTGCATTCGACGCCGGAGGCTCGCTGCGCAATTTCCTGGAGCTCGCCGCGCGCTACCGGTCAGTAGAATAGCCCGATGCGCTACATCCTCGCGCTCGACCAGGGCACCACCAGCTCGCGCGCCATTTTATTCAACGAGGACGGCGTGCCAGTGGAGACGGCGCAGCAGGAGTTGCGCCAGATCTACCCGCAGCCGGGCTGGGTGGAGCACGACCCGAACGAGATCTTCGCCAGCCAATGCGCAGTGGCGCGCGAGGCGCTGGAAAAGGCCGGCGTGCACGCGAGCGAGATCGTCGCCGCCGGCATCACCAACCAGCGCGAGACCACGGTGCTGTGGGACCGGCAGAGCGGCGCGCCGATCGCCAACGCGATCGTGTGGCAGGACCGGCGCACGGCGGCGATGTGCAGCGAATTGCGCGCCCAGGGTGTCGAGCAAGCGATCCGGGACAAGACCGGCCTGGTGCTCGACCCGTATTTCTCCGGCACCAAGATCGCCTGGTTGCTGGACAACATCCCGGGGGCGCGGGCGCGCGCCGAGCGCGGCGAGCTCGCCTTCGGCACCATCGACACCTGGCTCGCTTGGCAACTGTCGGAAAGTCGCACCCACGTCACGGATCCTTCGAACGCGTCCCGCACCATGCTGTTCGACATCCACCGGGGGGACTGGGACCACGAATTGCTGCGCATCCTGCGCGTGCCGCGCGCCATCCTGCCCGAGGTCTACCCGTCGGCGCACGTGTTCGGCATGATCGCGCCCTCGGTGCTGGGCGCGCCCGTGCCGATCGCCGGCATCGCCGGCGACCAGCAGGCAGCCCTGTTCGGGCAGGGCTGCCACGAGTCGGGCATGGCCAAGAATACCTACGGCACAGGGTGCTTCATGCTGCTGCACACGGGCGCTCGCGCCGTAGCGTCGGCCAACGGCCTGCTCACCACGGCCGCCGCGCAGCTGGGCCGCGCGCGCGACGCGCGCGGCGCCGACAAGGAATACGCGCTGGAGGGCAGCGTGTTCATCGCCGGCGCGGTGGTGCAGTGGTTGCGCGACGAGATGCGCTTCTTCAGCTCGAGCGCCGAGGTGGAAGCGCTGGCCGCCGGCGTAGCGGACACCGGCGGCGTCTACCTGGTGCCCGCGTTTACCGGGCTGGGGGCGCCGCACTGGGATCCGCACGCGCGCGGCGCGATCGTCGGCATCACGCGCGGCACCAGCCGCGCGCACATCGCGCGCGCGGCGCTCGAGTCCATCGCCTACCAGAGCGCCGACGTGCTCGACGCCATGCAGAAGGACTCCGGCGAAAAGCTGAAGGAATTGCGCGTGGACGGCGGCGCCGCGGCCAACGACCTGCTGATGCAGTTCCAAGCCGACATCCTCGGAGTGCCCGTGGTGCGACCCAAGGTGCTCGAGACCACCGCGCTTGGCGCGGCGTACCTGGCGGGACTGGCCGTCGGGCTGTGGCCTTCGCGCAAGGCGCTGGCCGCGCGCTGGGAGGTGGACCGGCGCTTCGAGCCACAGATGAACCCCGCCCACGCCGCCGACCTGCTCGGGCAATGGCGCGAGGCGGTCAAGCGTTCGCTACGCTGGGCGGAGCTCGGCTAGCGCTTCAATTCGGCCGCGATCGAGGCGAATTGCTCGAGCGCGGTTTGCAGGTCATCGGCGATTTCCTGCGCCAGCACGTCGGGCTCGATCAGGTCCACGATCAGGCGCTTCAGCGTCGCCGGGTTCTGGATGTCGGGCCGCGCCTTCTTGAAAATTTCCCCCAGCATCCCGGGCTGGCGCGACAGGTGTTCGAGGGTCTTGCGGTACTGCACCTCCAGCGCCTCGCCGTCCTTGTCGAGCAGCGCCGCCCAGTCGTAGCGCTCGCCCTTCGTCCCTTTCGGGATGACGCTCGGCCGCTTGCCCGGGAGCTTCGTCTGCTCGTCGTCCATCTTCAGGAACAGCAGGAAAGTGATCTGCTCCGTGTAGGCCATGTACGACAGCCCGTCGTCGCGCAGCACGTGCGCGAAGCTCCAGGCCTTGTTGACGATCTGCTGGGTGGCGTTGCCGTTCATAGACCGATACGTTCCAGGACTTGTTCGAGATTGGCAACTGCGGCAGCGTGGCGCTCCGCAGTCATGCGTCCGAGATTGTGCAGCTTCCAGCCCAGCGCCGGCCAGTCTGCCGCACCTTCCACGGGAATGAGGGACCAATCGGGCTGCCTGCGCTTGATGGAAAGCAGGAACTGCCTTTCCCGCACCCCCATGCGCCCATGGAGCGCCCTGACTAGGCGCTCGCGCGCGTTCTCCAGCTCTTCTACCGTGACGCCACGCTCCGTCATGCCCTCAAATTGCGCTGCAAACAGGTCTGCGATGCGGCGCGACCTCGGCTCCAGAGTATGCGCGATGACGCCCTTGTGTCCCGCGAGATAGAGCAGGAATGCGTGAAACACCTCGTCGGTGAGTCCCTCTCGGTCCAGAAGGATCAGAACATCGAACAGGTCGCGCGGATGCTGCCGGTCGAGCGCCGCGACCAGTTTGCCGCCGTACAGATCCGCATCCGCAAGCACCGCCATCCGCGCGAAGCCCAACCGCTGTTCCACCCGCGGCCTCACGTCGAGCATGCGAACCGGATACAGCGTTCCTCGCAGAACCGCGTTCGTCTCGATCTTCACCTGCGCATCGCGTCCCGTCACGGTGAGCGTGTCGATATGACCTTGATCGTTCGCCCTTCCCTCGGCGACCGCGTAGGGCGGCGACACGCCGCGCAGCGCTTTCGCGATCCGCCGCAGGGCCGCATCGATGCCGGCGGACGCCTCGGCGTGACTTTGGCGAGGTAGGTAGGTCAAGTCGATATCCACAGAGATACGCGGCAGGTCGAGCACGAACAGATTGATCGCAGTGCCGCCCTTGAGCGCGAAGCATTCCTCCCGCGCCACGAACGGGAGAATTTCCACCACCAGCCGCATCTGGCGCCAGGCGACGCCCTCAGTATCGATCATCGATGTCGCGCGGCAGCGTGATGCGGTATTTGGGATCGTACTTTCCGCCCGGCTCCAGCACGCGCTTTCCCGACCCCAGCGTCACCCGCTTGAGGTCCAGCGCCTTAAACCAGGCGTGGTTCTGGCGATCAGCAAGCGCGAGGAACAGCCGCTTTACCTTGATGCTTTTGCAGTCCTCCAGCAGTGCGGTCAGGCGCCTTGGACTCAGCGAGCCCAGATTTTCCAGCAGCAGCTTTGCATGCTCGGCCGTATCGTGTTGCGGCACGTCGTCCAGCACTTCCAGGATCGCGCGCTCCAGCGTGGAGAGCGGCAGCTCCCAATCCCACTCCCCCCAGCGCAGCACGTCGAGCCCGCCGCGCGAAGCGTCATTGCCCGGCGTAGCGAAGAGGGAATCCTTGTGAAAAACGAAGCGCGGCAGTCCCGGCAGCGCGTGCACCCACGACGGCAGCGGCGCCTCGCCCCACAGATGCACCGGCCGGTCCTTGCCGAGCGGCACGAAATGCGCCCGGCCCTGCACCTCGATCGCCGTGATCCCGCCGATGTGCGGCGGCGGCGGGGCGGGCGGCTCGTGCAGCTTCGCCAGCGAACCGACCACGTGCTGCCATTTCAGAGGCGGACCGGGCCGCCGATAGACCCCGCGCGCCGGAGACTCCAGCCACCCGCGCGACACGTAGTACGAGATCAGGTTGCTCGGGTAGCCGTGCTTTCCCAGCCATGCCGCTGGTGCGAGCAAACCGCTCGGAAGCAGACTCTGCAGGTTGTTTAGCTTTTCCTTGGATTGCTCAGCCATATTGAGCATTATGACAAATTATCAAACTATCGGCAAGTTTACTTTTACTAGTATTTACTCAATATAGATGAGCTTACAGAGGCACAACCAAACTGCAGAAACCCTCCAGATGCGAATCATTTTGCGAATCTGAAGAATTACGTAACTTATTGTCCTGATTACATTTCTACCGACCTCTACCATGCCTTTGGCGAATCTTTTT
Organism: uncultured Enterobacteriaceae bacterium; assembly: GCA_964631735.1. Classification (GTDB taxonomy): domain Bacteria; phylum Pseudomonadota; class Gammaproteobacteria; order Burkholderiales; family SG8-39; genus JAABQT01. The sequence goes on along the minus strand of CAZVZV010000233.1, from coordinate 3,460 downwards.
GCGAATCTTCAGACTGACTCGTAGTAGAGCGCGTCCAGAAGTGCGGCACGACCTTCCCAGATCCTCCGCTCAACTGACGATGACGGGCGCGGCTGATTCCACCAATCAGCATCTTGTATGGGCGCGATGATCGAATCCCAGTAGCCGTCCAGCCCGAGCGTTGTTGGCGCGACCCCAAGGTCATTACAAAGCCCTTCACGATTGCGAGCATCCACGCAGACAAAGGTATCCGGGCGCTTCATGGCAAGAAGCCGTGTCCCGGTGGCGATGCCCGATCGCCCTCCGCGAAACGCCCGCCTGAATTCCGTCACGAACGCGCGGTAGTCCGCAGCTTCGACCTCCCCTGTCGCCGGGATGCAATCCAGGGCCGCCGACAGTTCAGGCGAATTGCTCTTGATAAGGCTCTTGAAGACCCCTGCCCCGCTCATCGCACCAAAGAGGCCCCACTCCGTGTTGTCCGACCGGCGCCCAGGCTCCCCCGAGGTGAGCGTGCACGCGATCTTCTTCCGCTCCAACACACTCAGATGACGAAACTCCGCGACGCTTCCGAACATCCGCTTCGCCGCCACAAGCAACGCCATCCGTTCATCGAAATGGCGTTCCTTCCGCACTTCTATGACAAAGTCCTGCCAGGACATCCCAAGCAGATCGCCATGCGCCGCGCCTGAGCGCGGCGCGCGTTCGACAGGCGGCCGCGAGCTGGCGGTCGATGTTCTGGCGTGCTTGCTGTTCGGGTTCCACCACCCTCCCCGGTGCGGTGCGGCAGCCGGGGATTCTGCCACGCTCGGCGCTACGCCGGCGCCGCCGCGCCCCAGACGCGCTTGGCGAATTCGGGGTAGTTCTCCGCGATGATCCGCGCTACCGGTCCGCGGATCAGATCCAGTTCCTCGCCGGTCGGCGCCGAAGTGAATGGCACCATGGCCGGAACGTCGTAGTCGAACCCGGTATTCGCCCGGACATCGTCGGCATTCGAATCGGGATGCACACTTTCCAGGCGGAAACGCCTCTTGTCCTTCTGCCAGAGGAACAAGGCCTTCCCCGTCAGCAGCGCAGCCGGCCCGCCATGCCTTTGCACCCCGGGCGGACTCCAGCCCGGTGCCGATACGTAGTCCACTTTCTTCACCAGCACGCGCGGCGAATGCTCCTCTCGGAACAAGACTGTCTTTCCGGCGGAGAAGTACATGAACGCTGAGCCGAAGGAACCGGGGAACCGCTTGCCTTCGGCTTCGACCAGATTGATGTTGGCCTCGCCGTCGATCTGGGCGCCCCCCAGGAAGAAGACGTCAATCCGTCCCTGCCCAGCTAGATCAAATAGCTCGCGAGAACCTTCGGTAAATGGATTCCCGGTTCTCTTCTGCAGCAGTGACACGCGCGGCCGTCCGCGGTTCTTCTCACGCAACAGGAACACCGCCATTGCGGGAATCGGCGAGGCCGCGCCGACAGCGACGTGCCGCGCATCGCCGATCAGGCGCGCGATGGCGACCGACAGCAGCTCTTCCTTCGCGAAGTTCAGTAGCACGTTCGCAGAACCGTGTGTGTCAATGTCCTGAGGGCGCATGACAATGGTATCTCGCTGGAAGCCCCTGCCGATGGCTGCTTGCGACCCAGAGCGGACATCCCCGCTGGTTGTTGATCCGCTGCCTCGGTTCGATCCTCGGTCGGCGAGCCAACCCAACTCGTTTCTGTGCACTGCTTTTTCGAAGATTCTGTCGCCACGAACTGCGCCCACGCCGGTCTGGGGTTCTCTATCGCCGCAGGTGTAGGTTATGTGTATCTGTAGGCCCCGTGTTGCGAACCCAGGGGCCATCCTCAAGTAGCAATTGCTCGGAAGATCCTTGGGCAGGTCACTGCTATTCCTTACCCTCGGCCGTGCGCCTGCTGATATTGTTTGACGCGAGCGGTAAATCGCGGCAGACTGAGCTTGCGCCGATTTGATATTCAGCTTGCGGGCGCGGATGAGAATCCAATAAATACGGCTAAAGCGGGTGAGCGCGTTGGAGAAAGCCCGTTCGAGCACAAGCTGAACGGGCTTTTTTTTTGCGCGAATGCAGGAGGTAATCTTGGGCGGACGCGGATTTACCACGGCCATACTCCATTCCGATCGCTCCAAGCCGATCGAGCATGGGTCGTTGCACAAACCGATCCACAATTCCGTCGCTTTCGGGTATGCCGATGCGCGTGACCTCGCCCGGGTGTTTCAAGGTGAGTTGCCCGGTTATTCCTACGGGCGCCAGGGCACACCGACGACGACCGCGCTGGAGGACAAGATCACCACGATGGAAAGGGGAATAGCGACGGTCTCATTCAGCACCGGCATGGGAGCGATCTCGTCGAGCATCATGGCGCTGCTCCGCGCCGGCGATCACCTCGTATCCAGCATCTACCTGTTCGGCAATACCAACAGTTTGTTCGGCACGTTCGAGCAGATGGGGATTTCCGTGAGCTTCGTTGATGCCACCGATGCCGTCGCCGTAGCGCGGGCCTTAAGGCCCGAGACGCGGATGGTATTCGTTGAAACCATCGCGAATCCCCGCACGCAGGTGGCGGATCTCGTGGGGATCGGCGAATTGTGCAGCGCGCGGGGCATCGTCTACGTCGTCGACAACACCATGACCTCACCCTACTTGTTCTCCCCCACGGAAGTCCACGCAAGTCTCATCATCAACGCGTTGACGAAATGCATCGGCGGCCACGGCAACGCGCTGGGCGGCGCCGTCACGGATACCGGGCTGTACGACTGGTCGAAATACGTGAATATCTACGACAACTACAGGAAAGGTGACGCATCCCGGTGGGGCATCTGGCAGATCCGCAAGAAGGGGCTACGCGATATTGGCGCCACCCTCGCTCCGGAAGCGGCGCACCATCTGGCGGTGGGCGCGGAGACTCTCGCGCTGCGCATGGACAGAATCTGCGCCAACGCGCTCAGGCTGGCGCAGTACCTGGAGGCACACCCGAGAGTCGAGCGCGTTTACTATCCGGGACTGAAAAGTCACCCGCAGTACGAGCGCGCTAAGGCGCTTTTTCGTGGCATGGGTGGCCTGTTGTCATTCGAGCTGGTGGATGGCATCGACTGCTTCGACATTCTCAACAAGCTCCAGATCGTCGTGTCTTCCAGCAACCTCGCCGACAACCGTACGCTGGCCATCCCGGTCGCGCATACGATCTATTTCGAGATGGGCGCGGAGCGGCGATCCAGCATGGGGATCGCCGAGTCGCTGATTCGCGTTTCCGTCGGCATCGAGGACTTTGAGGACTTGATCGCGGACTTCCGCCAGGCGTTAGGCTGATGCAGGTGGGAGTTTGCGAAAGTCTGCTTTTGGCCTATTCTGTTGAAAAACTCGAAATCTCGAGTCCGGCAAATATCGGTCGGATACTGAGGCAATGGCAAATTTGCCCTGGCCCACCTCATAGGCCGCTCAGGAAGTCCCTTATCGCGACATCAACTCTTTCATGTATC
>CAZVZV010000232.1:0-17950 GCA_964631735.1 uncultured Enterobacteriaceae bacterium | reverse complement strand
CTAGTTCTTGCGCACGCTCAGCAGGTAGTCATATCCCGTGGCTTCCGTACGCAGGGATATCTCCGCGCCCGGCAGTCCGTCCGCCCACGACAGGACGCTTTCCGCCGAGCGGTAGTTAAGCGACCAGTCGGCAATCATTTCCAGGGGCCAGATCATGTCGGTGCCCGCCTTCATGTTGCCCAGCAGCAGCAGGCCGCCGGGGCGCAGCGCGTCGTAAAGGCGGGCTGCAAGGACGTGGCAGGTGCGATCGCTGAAATAGTCGAACAGCCCGGCGCTGTAGATCATGTCCGGCTGCGCCAGGAACTCGCGTGGATCGACCTCGCGCAGCAGGCGCAACACCGACACCTGCCGCAGGTCGATGCGCACGGGCGATTTATCGGAGCGCGCCGCGTTTGCCGCCGACAGGTTGCGACCTGCGCAGCGCAAGGCGCCGCTGTCCTGGTCCAACAGGATGAAGGTCAGCGGCTTCGCGCCCCACTCGTCTCGCAGCAGAAGCTCGGTGATCTCCTGCGCCGGACCGGCACCGAGGCTTGCGATGACCGCAGCACCAGATCCCCGGTGCTGTGCCGCCACCTCGGCGATGGCGTGACGCACGAAGTCCTTGCGCCTGACGACGAACTCGCCGATGAGGACGCCCAGCGCCTGGGCAAGCTGGGCGAACGGCGTGTCGCCCAGCGCGCTCCCCTGGTAGATGTAATTCATCACCTGGTAGTCGCCCGGGTAGCCGAGCGGCTTGGAATAGGCCTGCCGCCACAAGGGCGCAATCAGCAATTCGGCGGTCAGCCGGGATTCCGTGTAGTCCTTTGCCGCGCGCAGACGCTCGCCATCGCCCGCGATTTCGCGCAGGCACTGCGCGGCGTCCGACCACAGGGCGCGCCAGTCGACCCACAGTTCATGGGTGGTGTCCTGGATCCGGATCCCGGTGTCCGGCGCAGCCGGCTGGAACTGCAGCAGCTGCGCCTTGTACTGGTGCATCAGCGCGACGGAGCCGTCGACGACATCGCGGTACTCGGGACTCAGCCTGACGGCAGCGGCGCCCCTGGCTTGCCGCGAGACCTGCGGCGCGCTATGACTCAGCAGAACCTTCATGACTTGCTGGCGCCGCCTGCCAGTGTGGCGAAAGGTCTCGCGGCGCGCCGCTGACCACACGCAGCCCTGCGCCTGCCGCCACCTTGCGACCCGTAAGCAGGTAGGCCTTGATCTGCTCGCCGTGCTTGAGCGTCAGCGTGCCGCGTTGCTCGAACTCGTACCTGGTGTGCAGACGCCAGTAAGTGCTCTCCGCGACCTGGATCGCTCCGGGCACGCCTTCCTGCTGCAGGCGGCTGGCATCGTTGACCGGCCCGCCCCAGAGATCAAAGATGGGCACGCGCGTGCCGATCACGCCCGACACGAGCGAACCCGTGCTCATGCCGATTCTCATCTGCAGCGGGATGTCGCTTTCCTCGGCATAGGCGCGCACGAAGGCGAGCGCCTCGATGGCGAACTCGGCCATCGCCTGCGCGCTTTGCGATGACGGCGAGCGCACGCCCGCGACCGCCATGTAGCAGTCGCCGATCGTCTTGACCTTGTCGACGCCCTTGCTGTCGGAAATCTCGTCGAGTTTGCTGAAGATGGTGCCCAGCATCTCGACCACGTGCCCCGGCGACATGCGATGCGTGAGCGAGGTGAAGCCCACGATGTCGGCGAACAGCACGGTCGCTTCGCCGACTGCTTCCGCGATCGCGGACTCGCCGTTGCGCAGCCGGCTCATGATGCGGTCGGGGAGGAAGTTGCGCAGCATCGCCTCGCTCACCATCTTGTCTTCGCGCAGCCCCTCTTCGAGGCTGAAGGCAAGGCGCTCCATCCATTCGAGCAGCGCCGTGTAGCTCAAGCCGATCACCGAGGCGGATATGAGGAACACGTTGGTGTTGAAGAACTGAAAGCTGCTGCCTCCCTTGAGGAGCAGCACGACGTTGGCGAGCACGATGATGGCGAGGCACGCAATGGATGCCGCATTCAGCAGCAAGCGGGTCGCGCCGCATGCGTACATGATGACCAGCAGCAGGCCCGGCGTGCCGTAGGTGAAGCCGTCCGGCAGGATGGCAAGCACCAGCACGATGCCCGCCGCGCCGAGCACGACGGTGGCGCACAACACGCTTTGCGACCAGCGCTCGAACGACTGCAGGAAGGTCAGTCCGAAAACCACGACGGCGAAGAAACTGAACGGCAGGCGCACCGACAACGTATACAGGAGCGCGCCCGGTTCAATGCTGTAGTCCCATGCGAGGAACAGCAGGTACAGCGTGGCCGCCAGCGGCAGCGAAACGCGGATGAAAGGAATGGAGCGCTGCGTATAACGGGCGCGGAAGCGCAACTCCATTTCACCGGCGAAACGCCCTGGCGGCTGGACGATCTGGTTTGCCAATGGCGCTGCGGGCATGACGCACAAACTAGACCGTCCGCCGAACGGCGGTTGTCAATTCTCGTCACGCGGCGGGCAGGCGTCATTTCTCGTCACGCGTGTGACGGAAATCACTGCGCGCGCCGCGCGGCGCACAATTACATGGTCGCCGTGCTCAGTGCGTGGAGGGACGCCAGCTGTAGGGTACGGGCCCCGGCGAGCGCAGCACGCGGATCATGCGCAGCGCCGCCTCGCGGCCGCGGTAGTAGCCCGGCACGACGATGGTCTCGTCGAAGCCCATCGCGCGGTAGAAGCCCTGCGCCGCCTCGTTGCCGGCGCGCAGTTCCAGGTGCAGGCTGGCGATGCCGGCGGTGCGCGCCGACTCCACCAGCCACTCGAGCAGGCGCCTGCCGATGCCCAGGCGCCGTTGCGCAGGGCGCACTGCGAGCAGCACCAGGTGGGCGCGCTCATCGCCGAACTCCATGACAGCGAAGCCGGCGATGCGCCCGCGGTCGCAGGCCACCGGAGCCAGTGTCTCGCGGTTGCGTACAGCCTTGAGCACGCGCGCCGCGTCGTATTTCCAGCCCAGGCCGGATTCGACCAGATCGCGCGACATCAGCGCGATCGCCTGGGCGTCGCGCGCTTCGGCCAGCCTGACGGTGATCGCGTGGGCGGTCATGCGGAAAGTCTAAACTCAATCCCCCGGGATTGTCAGGATTGTCAGGATTGTCAGGATTGTCAGCCCGGCGCGGCGTAGCGCTCGCGGATCCTCGCCGCGCGCTCCAGGCCGTCGGCGGCCTGCAGCACCTTCAAGCGCAGGTCCTCGTCGAGCGTGCCCTCCAGCAGGCGGCGCACTTCGGCGAGCGCCTGCGCGTCCGCCTGGCCGCCGAGGAAAGCGTCCAGCCAGCGCTCGACGAAGAAGATCTTGCGCGTGCGCTTGAGCTGCGGCAACTGCGCCAGCGCGTGCGGCAGCAAAGCCCGCGTCTGCGCCGCGTGCTCCGGCGCATTGAAAGTCCACAACGCCTCCTCGATCCAGCTCTCGGGCAGCTGCGCGTCGCCGACGAAGCGCTCGAACAAGGCGCGCTTGGCGTCTGCGCCGGGCGAGGCGGCGAGGGCGGCGAAGGCGTAGCGGCGCGCGTCGTCGCCACGCTCTGCGTCGGCTAGCGCGGCAAGCAGCCCGGCGCCGGCGGGCTGTCCGCGCTGCACAAGGCGCGTCACCAGGCGGAAACGGTCGCGCGCGCCGAGCGCCACGCCCGGCAGTTGCAGCTCGCCCTGCAGCATTTCCTGCAGGTTGGCCAGCGCCGCGGGCGTCCAGGCCAGCGCGGCATAGGCGCGGAACAGCTGAATGCGCCTGCTCTGCGGCGTCTCGGCCAGCATCGCCTCGGCCAGGGCGCGCTCGAGGCGAGGCGCGAGTTGCTCGCGCTGCACGTCGTCGAGATAGCTGCGAAACGCCACTTCCACACGCGCGAGCAGGCCAGCGAGGATCACGTCGTCTTGTTCTTCGGCGATGAGCGCGAGCGCCCAGCCGATGAACAGCGCCGGCGCCAGCTCCGTGTCGCGCACGCTCTCCCATAACGCCTCGATGAGCTGCGCGCGCAGCAGCCCGTCGGGCAGCGCCCGCGCATCGGCGAGCAGCACCTGGCGGCTGGCGGCGTCGAGCAGGAAGCGGCCGTAGCCGAAGTCGCCGGCGTTGGCGTACAGCCAGCGCGCCGCAGGGTGCGCCGCAGGGCCTACGACGCGCACGCTGCGCCGCTCGAGGCGCGTCTCCGATGTACGCACCTGGCCGTCCTCGCCAGCCGCTGCAACCACCACCTTCTGCGGCCACAGACCGCCCGCTCCCAGCGCATCCTCCTGTGACAAGCGCAGCTTGCCCTGCTGCCAGCGCAGCGTGACGTTGGGCAGCCCGCGGCGCTTCACCCAGGCGTCGGCCCAGCCCTGCAAGTCGCGCTTCGAAGCGCGCTCGAAGGCGCGCACCAGGTCGCTCCAGTCGGCGGCACCGTAGGCGTGCCGCTGGAGGAAATCGCGCACCGCGCGGCGGAAGACGGCCGCGCCGAGATAGAACTCGGCCTGACGCAGCAGCGCCGGGCCCTTGGCGTAGACGATCGCGCCGTAGGCCGACTTTGCCGCAGAAAGATTGGCGAGCGGTTGCCGCAGCGCCGTGGTGCCCTGCGTGACGTCGGTGCGATAGGCGCTGGTCTTCAGCGCGTGGAACGCGCTCCAGGGCTCGAGAGCAGGCAAGATCTCCGCGGCGGCTTTTGCCGCCATGAAGTTGGCGAAACCTTCTTTCAGCCACAGGTCGTCGAACCAGCGCATGGTGACCAGATTGCCGAACCACTGGTGCGAGGTCTCGTGGAAGATGAGCTGCGCGCGGCGCAGCAGGTCGGGATTGCTCGGCACGAAGGGAAACAGCACCGCCTGCTCGCTGAGAAAGGTGGCGCCGGCGTGCTCCATGCCGCCGTAGGCAAGCTCGGGAATCAGCACCAGGTCGTACTTGGCAAACGGAAAGCGCTGGCCGAACTCCCTGTCGAAGAACTGCAGCGCGGCGCGGTTCAGCCGCAATACTTCCGGCGCATGCTCGCGGGCGCGCTCGAGCTGCGAGCGGCGCGCGAACAGGCGCACCGGCTCGCCGGGCAGCGCGATCTGCTCGAACGGCCCGGCGGCGAAGGCGAACAGGTAAGTCGAGATGGGCTCGGTTTCGGCAAAGCGCGCGCGGCCCGGCGTCTCCTCCAGCGCGGGCGCGTTGGACACCGCGCGCCAGCCCGGCGGCATGCGCAGCTCGAGGGAGAAGCGCGCCTTCAGGTCGGGTTGATCGAAGCACGGAAACACGCTGCTCGCGTCGGCGGGCACGAACAGCGAGTAGACGTAGCTCGAACCATCCTCGCGGTCGCGGTAGCGGGTGAGCGCGGCGCCGGAGACCGCCACCGGCGCGCTGAACTCGAGCTGTACGCGGTTCTCCCCGATCTTCAAGGCGCTGCGCGGGATCACGAGATGTTCCTTCTCGTGGCGCGCGTTGGCGGGCTTGCCGTTCACGCGCAGGGCGCGTACCGGCGCGCCGCGCCAGTCGAGGATCAGCTCCGCGCGCTGCGGCGCCGCGTAGCGCAGGTCCAGCTGCCCGGCGACAATTTCCTTACGCTCGTCGAGCCGCAGCTCGAGTGCGTAGCGCAGGTCGCGGTACTGGCGGGCACGCCACTGCGCGAGTTGCTGCGAGATGCCGGGCTCCAGGCGAGGAGCGGGCTGGGCGAGGGCGGCAGGCATGCAGGCTGCGACCAGGACGAAAAGCGCAGCACGGGCTCGCATGCGCCCAAGTATAGGGTCCGTTACCGGTCAAAACGCGCGTACAGGATCGGCGCCAGAACCAGGAGAACGATGAGCAGCGCCGCGCCCTTGGGCGCAAGCTGGGTCAGCACCGCGAGCGGGGCGAGGACGAAGACCAGTGCCAGTACCCAGGGTACGGGCGGCATCCGGCCCAGGTCCGCGCCCAGCTTCTGTTTCGTCCAGGCGGCGAACTTTCCCGGCGCAGCGCCGGTGCGGTGGCCGAGGGACAGCGCCAGCGCGCGCTCCTCGAGCCAGGCGAAGAATACGTAGAGCTGGACGAACAGGCTGCCAATCAGCACGAGCGGCGCCAGCAATAGTCCGAGCAGGGCAAGCAGCGACCGCGGCCCGAGCAGCAGCAGGACGATGGCCATGGCGCAGGCGAAGCCGGCAAGCAGGATCAGCGCGAGCGCCGGAATCACCAGATGCAGCCGCCCCAGTACATAGCGACGGAAGCCGTCGACTTCGCGAAACCTCTCCACCAGGGCCAGGGCGTCGTTGAACGTGCCGAGCAGGTGCCGGCCGAACCGCTCCTGCGCGGAGCCTTCCTCATGCGGAACCGCCATGGCACGAACTCCAGTTTGCCGGGGAAACCCAGCATACTCTCCCCCATGCAGCCCAACTTCATCGTGATCCTGGTCGACGACCTGCGCCACGACGAATTCGGCGCCGGCGGGCACCCCTACATGCTGACGCCGCACATCGACCGCATCGCAGCCGAAGGTGCTCTGTTCGAGCGCGCCTTCCACACCACGCCGATCTGTTCGCCCAACCGGGCATCGATCGTCACCGGCCAGTATGCCAGCCGGCACGGCATCATCGACAACGTGGCGCGCGACGCGATGAGCCATCGCCTGCCCAACTACCACCTCGAGCTGCAGCAGCTCGGCTACCAGACGGCGCACGTGGGCAAGTGGCACATGGGCAACGACGGCAAGCCGCGTCCCGGCTACCACCACTGGGTGAGCTTCGACGGCCACGGCAGCCTGATCGATCCAACACTCAACGTGAACGGCGCCGAACAGAAGCGTTCCGGCTACATGACCGACCTGCTCAACCTGGAGGCGCTGGCCTTCGTCGAGCGCAGGCGCGCGCAGCCCTTCGCCCTGTTTTTCGCGCACAAGGCGGTGCACCCGGATGCGCACCAGGCGGCCGACGGCACGCTCGACATGGGCCGTTTCGGGGGTTACCTGCCGGCCGAGCGTCACCGCGGCCTTTACCGGGATGGCGTGTTCCCGAAGAAGCCGAACATGCTGTCGCAGCGGGAACTGCTGAAGCAAAAGCCCGCCTGGGCGGAGGCCTTCGCGCTGCGCGGGTCGGAGCAGTCGCGCCGGCTGCTCGAGGCGATCCAGGCAGGCACGCAGGAGGAGATCCGCCAGCGCGCACGCATGATGGCCTCGGTGGACGAGGGCGTGGGCGCAATCCTCGCGGCGCTCGAACGGCAGGGCAAGCTCGACGACACGCTGATCCTGTTCCTCGGCGACAACGGCTATTTCTTCGGCGAGCACGGCTTGGGCCCGGAGCGGCGATTCGCCTATGAGGAGGGTATCCGCGCGCCTTTCCTCCTGCGCTATCCGCGCAAGGCGAAGGCGGGCAGCCGGATCAGCAGTCTCACGCTGTGCCAGGACATCGCGCCCACCCTGCTCCAGCTGGCGGGCGGCAGGCCGGGCGCGCAGATCCAGGGCCGCTCGCTCCTGCCGCTGCTCGCGGGCCGGCGCGCGGGTTGGCGCAAGTCGTTCCTGATCGAGTACTGGGCCGAGCAGGCCCTGCCCTGGCTGGTCGGCATGAGCTACAAGGCGGTGCGCACCGAGCGGCACAAGCTGGTGCACTGGGTGAACCGCGGGCGCGCCGGCGAACTCGACGAGCTCTACGATTTGCAGCGCGACCCGTACGAACTGAAGAACCTGGCGCGCAGCACAGGCCACGCGGTCATTCGGGCATCATTGCGGCGCGAAATGCGCCGGCTGGTGGCGGACGCCGCCGGCATCTAGCGAAGGAGGCAGACTTGGAATCCATCGACCGACCCACCATTCAGCGCTCGGCCACCGACCTCATAGACGAGGTGAAGCTGCGCTCGCCGCAGGGCGCGGCAGCAAAACTGGCCGAATTCGGCGGCGCCGAGGTGGCCGCGGCGCTGACCCGCTTGAGTGCGGGTTTCACGCAAGACATTCTCGCCGAACTGCCGGCGGAAACGCGCGAGCGGGCGCTCGCCGCCGCGCCGGTCGAGTACGCGCGCCAGTGGCAGCGCAACGGGCTGTACGCGGAAGGCACCATCGGCCGCATGATGGAGCCGGTGTACGCGGAGTTCCCGCCGCAGGCAACGGTGGGCCAGGCGATCGACGCGCTGCGCGAGTTGGTGAAGTCCGCGTTCATCACCTACATCTACGTGGTGGACGACGACGAGCGGCTGCTCGGCATCGTCACCATGCGCGACCTGCTGTTCAACGACAACGATCGGCTGCTGCGCGAAGTCATGCTCACGGAAGTGTTCTCGCTGCACGCGCCGACCGTGCTCGAGGACGCCATGAAGCAGGTGCTGGACCGCCACTACCCGGTGTACCCGGTGGTGGATGCCGAGAACCGGCTGCGCGGCCTGGTGCGCGGCCAGAGCATGTTCGAGGCGCGCGCCTTCGACATTGCGGCTCAGCCCGGCAGCATGGTGGGCGTAGAGAAAGAGGAGCGCCTCGGCACGCCGTTCCGGCGCAGCCTGGTCATGCGCCACCCCTGGCTGCAGCTCAATCTGCTCACTGCTTTCCTCGCCGCTGCGGTGGTCGGTTTCTTCCAGGACACGGTGGACCGGCTGGTGATCCTGGCGCTGTTCCTGCCGGTGCTTGCCGGGCAGTCCGGCAACACCGGCTGTCAGGCGCTCGCCGTGACGCTGCGCGGCATGACCATCGGCGAGCTCAAGCCCGGCTCCGAGCGCGCGCTAATCACCAAGGAAGCCGGACTGGGCTTGCTGAACGGCGCCGGCGTGGGCGTGTGCGCGGCGATAGGCATGTACATCACTGCCGCCAGCCAGCAATCTCCCCATGCGCTGATGCTGTCGTTCGTGGTATTCATCGCGATGATCGGCTCCTGTATCGCGAGCGGGTTGTCCGGCGCTATGGTGCCGCTCACGCTCAAGCGGCTGGGCTTCGACCCGGCCACCGCTTCGAGCATCTTCCTCACCACCGCCACCGACGTGGTGAGCATGGGCATGCTGCTCGGGCTCGCCACAATCCTGGTGCGCTAGGCGTCGCTCACCCAGGCATCGACCAGAGTGTAGGCCACTGCCAGCACCACCGGGCCGACGAAAATGCCCACCAGGCCGAGCGACAGCAGGCCGCCGATCACGCCGGCGAAGATCAGCAGCAGCGGCAGGTCGGCGCCCTGCCTGATGAGGAAGGGACGCAGGAAGTTGTCCATCGTGCCGACGATCACCGTCCAGACCAGCAGGAAAGTGCCCCAGCCCGTGCTGTCGCTCCAGTAGAGCCAGCCGACCGCGGGGAGCAGCACCAGGACGGGCCCGAGCTGGGCGATGCAGAGCATGAACATGATCGCAGTAAGCACTGCAGCCAACGGCACGCCGGCAATCGCCAGCCCGATGCCCCCGAGGATCGACTGGACGAGTGCGGTTAGCACCACGCCCAGCGCAACGCCGCGGATGGCCTGGCCGGCCAGCACCACGGAGTTCTCGCCGCGCTCGTGCGCCAGCCGCCTGCCGAAGCGCTTCATCCATCCTGCCCAGGCTTCGCCGTTCGCGTAGAGGACGGCGGCTAGGATCACGGTGAGCAGGAACTGGACGAACACCAGCCCGAAACTGCCCATCTCGGCGAGGAACCAGCGCGTCGCCGCGCCGACGTACGGCCCGCTCTGCGCAGCCAGATCGCGCGCGCCCTTGGCGGCAATCGTCTCCCAGATCGACACCAGGCGATCGCCGACCAGCGGCAGCTTTGCAAGCCAGTCGGGTGGCGGTGGCAGCTGGAAGCTGCTCACCTTCTTTCCCAGCGCGACGATTTCGTCGGCGTGCTCGACGATGGTGCCGATGGCGAGCGTGAGGGGCACGACGAACACCAGCAGCAGGGCGAGCATCATCGCGCTCACCGCAAGGCCACGCCGACCCCACAGGAAGCGTTCGGTGCGACGCATCAGCGGCCAGGTCGCCACCACGATCATGGTCGCCCAGATCAATGCGGCGAGGAAGGGCCGCAGGATCCAGAAGGACGCAAGGAGCAGGGCGCCGATGAACAGCACGGCCAGGGTGGTGCGGGTGAGGTCGCGGCGCGGTTCGTTCATCGGACTGCGGCCATCATACCTTCTGAAAATCGGGGTCTGACCCCAATTTTTGGTCTACCATTTGGCGGCAGCGCGTTGAGGGAGGACCGGCCATGCAAGTCAAGGAGATCCTGCGGGTCAAGGGCAACCGGCTGCTCAGCATCGAGCCGGCAGGCCGTGCGGTGGATGCGGTCAGGACCATGTCGGAGCAGAACCTGGGCTCGCTGGTGGTCCTCGATCAGGGCCGCATGGTGGGCATGCTCACGTTCCGCGAAATCCTGGAGTCGCTCGCCCAGCGCAACGGCGCCATCGGCGATGTGCGCGTGGGCGACATCATGGTGCGCGACCCGGTGACCGCTGCCCCGGACATGGAGGTGAACGACTTGCGCCGCGCGATGCTCGATTCGGGCGCGCGCTACCTGCCCGTGCTGCAGGACGGCAAGCTGATCGGCGTGATCTCGTTCCGGGACGTCGCCAAGGCAGTGCTCGAAGAGCAGGACTTCGAGAACAAGATGCTCAAGGGATACATCAAGAATTGGCCCGCGTAGGAAGTTCCTTCTAGCCGGCGGCGCGGCGCTTGCTGCGGCCGGATTCTCGGCCTACCGCCTGTGGCCCGAGCAGGGAATATGGAATCCCTGCCTCGCGCACCTGCCGCGCCGCCTCGCCGAGCACGAACTGGTCAGGGCCGCCTGGGAAGGCCTCGATGCCGCGCAGGTCTGGGACGCGCATGCGCATCTTGTCGGCACGGGCGATTCCGGCAGTGGCGTGGTGGTCAACCCGCGCATGGCAAGCCTGCTCAATCCGGCAGAGTACGCGCGGCGGCTGTTCTTCCTCAACGCGGGATGCGCGCACGATTCGCCGGGCAGCGTGGACCGCGCCTACCTCGAGCGCATGCACAACCTGATGGACGGCCTGCGGCCGGGCGCCAAGCTCCTGCTGTTCGCTTTCGACCGCACCCACGGCGAAGACGGCGAGGTGCGATGGGAACGCACGGGCTTCTACGTGCCGGATGCCTACGCGCGCGACACCGCGCGCGCGCACCCGCAATATTTTGAATGGGCCGCGTCGGTCCATCCGTATCGCGCCGACTGCGTGCAGGCGCTGGAACGCGCGCAGAGCGAGGGTGCGCGTGCAGTGAAGTGGCTGCCCGCGGCGATGGGCATGGACCCGGGTTCGCCACTCTGCGACCGCTTCTACAGCGCAGCCGCGCGGCTCAAAATGCCGCTCATCTCGCACGCGGGACTGGAGCGCGCGGTGTTGGGCACCGACATCCAGGATTACGGCAATCCCCTGCGCCTGCGCCGCGCGCTGGACGCCGGCGTGCGCGTGGTGGTGGCGCATTGCGCCTCGATGGGCCGGGACCGCGACCTCGACCAGGGATCCAACGCTCCGCTCGTCGACAGCTTCGAGCTGTTCGCGCGCCTGATGGACGAGCCGCGCTATGCGAGGCTCCTGTACGGCGACATCTCGGCGCTGACGCAGGTCAACCGCGCCGGGGGCACGCTCGCGCGCGTCATGGGGCGCGAGGACTGGCATGCCCGGCTGCTGAACGGCTCGGACTACCCGCTGCCCGGCCTGATGCCGATCTTCTCGGTGGATTTCCTCGTCTCGCTCGGTCTGCTCGATGCGGCGGCGGCGCCGGTGCTGAGCGAGATCCGCGCGCACAACCCGTTGCTGTTCGATTTCGTGCTCAAGCGCAGCCTGCGCCTGAACGGCAAGGCGCTGGCGCGGAGCGTATTCGAGACGCGGCGCTTCTTCGAGGGCCGCGTGTAGAATCTTCGGCATGTCCGGCAACACCTTCGGCACCCTGTATTGCGTCACCTCGTTCGGCGAGTCGCACGGGCCCGCCTACGGCGGCGTGGTCGACGGCTGCCCGCCGGGACTCGAGCTGGTGGCCGCGGACCTGCAGCGCGAGCTCGACCGCCGCAAGCCCGGCAGCTCACGCCACGTCACGCAGCGGCGCGAGACCGACACGGTGGAGATCCTTTCGGGCGTGTACGAGGGCAGGACCACCGGCACGCCGATCGGGTTCCTGATCCGCAACGAGGATCAGCGCGCCAAGGACTACACGGAGATTGCGCGCAAGTTCCGGCCCGGTCACGCCGACTACACTTACTGGCAGAAGTATGGCGCGCGCGACCCGCGCGGCGGCGGCCGCGCCTCGGCGCGCGAAACAGTGGTGCGCGTGGCCGCCGGCGCCATCGCCAAGAAATGGCTTGGCGCGCGCTACGGCGTGGCGGTGCGCGGTTACCTGGCGCAACTGGGGCCGCGCAGGATTGCGTTCCAGGATTGGGAAGTGGTGAACGCCAATCCGTTTTTCTCTCCGAACGCGGGAGTGGTCGCGGAGCTGGAGAAGTTCATGGACCAGTTGCGCGAGAGCGGCGATTCCTGCGGCGCGCGCGTCAACGTGGTGGCGAGCGGGGTGCCGGTGGGCTGGGGCGAGCCGGTCTACGGGCGCCTGGACGCGGACATCGCCGCGGCGATGATGTCGATCAACGCGGTGAAGGGTGTGGAGATCGGCGCGGGTTTCGCCGCCATCGAGCAAAAGGGCAGCGAGCACGGCGACGAGATGACGCCGCACGGTTTCCTCTCCAATAACAATGGCGGCATTCTCGGCGGCATCTCGAGCGGGCAGGAAGTCACTGTGTCGATCGCGCTCAAACCCACCTCGAGCATCCGCCTGCCGCGCCGCACGATCGACGTGGAGGGCAAGGCGACGCGCATCGAGACCACCGGGCGGCACGATCCCTGCGTCGGCATCCGCGCCACGCCGATCGCCGAAGCGATGCTCGCCTGCGTGCTGATGGACCACGCGCTGCGCCACCGCGCGCAATGCGGCGACGTGGCGCCGCCGACCAGGCCGGTATAGAAAAGCAGGGTTGAATCCATTAAAGTATCAATCCACCCCACGCAAGTGAGGCCATGCCATGAGCAACAAGGGGCAGCTGCTACAAGACCCGTTCCTGAACACTCTGCGCAAGGAACACGTTCCCGTCTCGATCTACCTGGTGAACGGCATCAAACTGCAGGGACAGATCGAATCCTTCGACCAGTACGTGGTCCTGCTGCGCACTTCGGTCACGCAGATGGTCTACAAGCACGCCAGCTCCACGGTCGTGCCCTCGCGCGCCGTCAGCCTCGACGTCGAGCCAGAAAAGGACGCTTGATCCCCGCAAGCGTGCCTGATCACCGGGCGGCGGTGCTGGTTTGCCTGGATTTCGGCGATGCGGACTTCGAGGAGGGCGCCGAGGAGCTGGTGCGCCTGGCGACGAGCGCGGGCGTGCGGCGCCACGCGCAGGTGCGCGGCCGGCGCGAGCGGCCCGACGCGAAGCTCTACGCCGGCAGCGGCAAGGTGCAGGAGATCGGCCTGGCCGTCGCCGCGCTCAATGCCGGCTCGGTGATCTTCAACCACCAGCTGTCTCCCGCGCAGGAGCGCAACCTCGAGCGCGAGCTGCAGTGCCAGGTGATGGACCGCGCCGGTCTGATCCTGGAGATCTTCGCGCAACGCGCGCAGACCAGCGAAGGCAAGCTGCAGGTGGAGCTGGCGCAGCTGGAACACCTGTCGACGCGCCTGGTGCGCGGCTGGACTCACCTGGAGCGGCAGCGCGGCGGCCTGGGCAAGACCGGCGGCCCCGGCGAGAAGCAGATCGAACTGGACCGGCGCTACATCGCCAAGCGCGTGCGCGTGCTGCACGACAAGCTCGAGCAACTGCGCCGCCGCCGCGAAGTGCAGCGCCGCGGGCGCGCACGGCGCGACGTGCTCTCGGTGTCGTTGGTCGGCTATACCAACGCCGGCAAGTCCACGCTGTTCAACGCGCTGGCGCATGCCAAGGCGAGAGAGGCGGACCAGCTGTTCGCCACGCTCGACACCACCACGCGCCGCATCTGGCTGCCGGAGGCGGGCAACGTCGTCATCTCGGACACCGTCGGATTCATCCGCGATCTGCCGCACGCTCTGGTGGCGGCGTTCCGCGCCACGCTGGAGGAGACCGTGCGCGCCGACTTGCTGCTGCACGTGGTGGACAGCGCCTCGTCGGTGCGCGACCAGCAGGCGGCGGAAGTGGACAAGGTGCTGGCCGAGATCGGCGCCAGCGACATCCCGCAGATCCTGGTCTGGAACAAGGCCGACCTGTCCGGCCTGCAACCGGCCGCCGAGCGCGACGAGTATGGTAGGATTCGCCGCGTATTTGTGAGCGCGCGCACTGGCGCCGGCCTCGCCGAACTGCGAGGCGCGATCGCCGAGGCCGCGAATACGCGGCCGGCGCGCAACCCTTCTCCTGAACTGATCTCTTTGTAGTCGAGCATCCATGTCGCTGAACGACCCGAACTGGGGGCGCCAGGGCGGAAATCGCGGCCCCGGCGGCAACCAGGGCCCGCCCGACCTCGACGAGCTGTGGCGCAGCTTCAACCGCCGCCTGAACGACCTGTTCGGGCGCCGCGGCGGGGGCGGCGAGCCGCCGCGCACGCCGCCTTCCGGCCGCATGCTGGGCGGCGGCGCCGGCGTGCTCATCGCGCTGGTGCTCGGCGTGTGGCTGGCGAGCGGCTTCTACATCGTGGACGCCGCCTCGCGCGGCGTGGTGCTGACCTTCGGCCGCTACGCCGAGGAGACCAATCCGGGCCTGCGCTGGCGGCTGCCCTATCCGATCCAGTCGCACGAGGTCGTGAACCTGGCGCAGGTGCGCACGCTGGAAGTGGGCTACCGCAACAGCGTGAAGACCAAGGTGCTCAAAGAGTCGCTGATGCTCACCGACGACGAGAACATCGTCGACCTGCAGTTCGCCGTGCAGTACATCGTGCGCGACGCCAAGGACTTCCAGTTCAGCATCAAGCGGCCCGACGAGACCGCGATGCAGGCGGCCGAGAGCGCGATGCGCGAGGTCATCGGCAAGAGCAAGATGGACGCCATCCTGTACGAATCGCGCGAAGCGATCCAGATCCGCTCGCAGCAGCTGATGCAGCAGATCCTCGACCGCTACAAGACCGGCATTACGGTGAGCCGCATCACCATCCAGAGCGCGCAGCCGCCCGAGCAGGTGCAGGCCGCGTTCGACGACGCGGTGAAGGCCGGGCAGGACCGCGAGCGGCAGAAGAACGAGGGGGAGGCGTACGCGAGGGACGTGATCCCGAAGGCGAGCGGCACCGCTTCGCGCCTGACCCAGGAAGCCGAAGGTTACAAGCAGCGCGTCATCGCCAACGCCGAGGGCGAGGCCTCGCGCTTCCGCCAGGTGCTGGCCGAGTACGCCAAGGCGCCGGCGGTCACGCGCGAGCGCATCTACATCGAGACCATGCAGCAGGTGCTGTCGTCGACCTCCAAGATCATCGTCGACACCAAGGGCAGCGGCAACCTGCTGTACCTGCCGCTCGACAAGCTGATGCAGCAGGGCGGCGCGGCCGCCGCCCTGTCGGAGGCGCAGCAGTCGCAGCGCGCCTCGCCCGAACCCGCGCCGCCGGCCGACGCCGGCCCGCGCTCGCGCGACACCCTGCGCGGCCGCGAGCGGGGGGAGCGCTGAGATGAAGGCGCTCGGACCGGTCGCCGCAGTCCTCATCGCGCTCCTGCTGGTCGCCTCCAGCGCGCTGTTCACGGTCGACCAGCGGCAGAACGCCATCGTGTTCCAGCTGGGCGAAGTGAAAGAGGTCATCGTCAAGCCGGGCCTCAATTTCAAGTGGCCGCTGATCCAGAACGTGCGCCTGTTCGACATGCGCATCCTGACCTTCGACGACGCCGAGCCGCTGCGCTTCATCACCTCGGAGAAGAAGCCGGTGCTGGTGGATTCCTTCGTCAAGTGGCGCATCATCGACGTCAAGCAGTACTACGTGTCGGTGCAGGGCGACGAGCTGCGCGCCGCGACGCGCCTCAAGCAGACCATCTCCGGCGGCCTGCAGAACGAGTTCGGCAGCCGCACGGTGCACGAGGTGGTCTCGGGCGAGCGCGACAAGATCATGGAGGAAGTGCGCGCGAAGGCCGACCAGGAGCTGCGCCGCGACCTCGGCGTGGAGCTGGTGGACGTGCGCCTGAAGCGCGTCGACCTGCCGCAGGAGGTGAGCGAGTCGGTGTACCGGCGCATGGAGGCGGAGCGCAAGAGGATCGCCAACGACCTGCGCTCCACCGGCGGCGCCGAGGCCGAGGCGATCCGCGCCGACGCCGACCGGCAGCGCGAGGTGATCCTGGCCAACGCCTACCGCGACGCGCAAAAGACCAAGGGCGAGGGCGACGCCAGGTCGGCGTCCATCTATGCCAGGGCGTTCTCGGAGAACGCGGAGTTCTACGCCTTCTATCGCAGCATGGAGGCCTATCGCTCGACCTTCCGCGGGCGCAACGACCTGATGGTGCTCGAGCCGAGCTCGGACTTCTTCCGCTATCTGAAGGATCCCGCCGGCAGATCCGGCGGCAAGAAATGATGGGCCATGGCGAGCATCTTCCTCATGGCCTTCGCCTTGATGCTGATCATCGAGGGGCTCCTCCCCTTCCTCGCGCCTAAGCTCTGGCGCGATACCTTCCGGCGCATCACGCAGATGTCGGACGGGCAAATCCGCTTCTTCGGCCTGACCTCGATGCTGATCGGCCTGCTGCTGCTGTTCCTGGTGAGCTGATGCGCTGGTTGTTGCCCGAGTACGTCGAGGACATCCTGCCGGTCGAGGCGGCGCGCATCGAGCGCCTGCGCCGCGCGGTCCTCGACCTGTTCGCGCACGCCGGCTACCAGCTGGTGATGCCGCCGCTGCTCGAGTACATGGATTCGCTGCTGACCGGCACCGGGCACGACCTCGACGTGCGCACCTTCAAGGTGGTGGACCAGCTCTCGGGCCGCATGATGGGCTTGCGCGCCGACATCACGCCGCAGGTGGCGCGCATCGACGCGCACCTGCTGAACCGCAAGGGCGTGACGCGGCTGTGCTATTGCGGCAGCGTGCTGCACACGCGGCCCGCCGGCCCGACGGCGACGCGCGAGCCGATCCAGATCGGCGCCGAGGTCTATGGCCACGCCGGCGTGGCAAGCGACCTGGAGGTGCAGCGGCTCCTGTGCCGCGCGCTGGCGCTGGCGCGCGTGAAGAAAGCGCGCATGGACATCGGCCACGTGGCAGTGTTCCGCTCCATCGTGCGTGCCGCGCAGGTCGGCGCCGGGCTGGAGGCCGAGCTGTTCGAGGCGCTGCAACGCAAGGACAAGCCTGCGCTGCGCCAGCTGGCGCGCGGCGTGGACGCGCGCACGCGCGGGGCGCTGCTGCTGTTGCCCGAGCTGTATGGCGGCGCCGAGGTGCTATCGCTCGCGGAAAGGAAACTGCCGCAGCTGCCCGCACTCACGCGCGCGCTGGCCACGTTGCGCGCGTTGGCCAAGGCTTCGCCAATCCCGGTCAGTTTCGACCTCGCCGAGCTGCGTGGCTACCACTACCACTCCGGCGTGGTGTTCGACGCCTACTGCGAGGGCGTCGCCGGCGCGGTCGGCCGCGGCGGGCGCTATGACGAGGTCGGCAAGGCCTTCGGCCGGGCGCGGCCGGCGACCGGATTCTCCATCGAGTTGAGGAGCCTGGCGGCGGCGGCGGCCGGCGGCAAGGGCCAGCGCCGGTGAAGCAGGCCGCGCGCAACGTCGTCGTCATCGGCACCCAATGGGGCGACGAAGGCAAAGGCAAGATCGTCGACTGGCTGTCGAGCCGGGCCGATGTGGTCGTCCGCTTCCAGGGCGGCCACAATGCCGGGCACACGCTGGTCATCGGCAACAAGACGTTCAAGCTAAACCTCCTGCCGTCAGGCGTTGTGCGTGGCGGCAAACTGTCGATCATCGGCAATGGCGTGGTTGTCGATCCCTGGCATCTGCTCAACGAAATCGACGGCATCCGGAAGGAAGGCGTCGCGGTAGGGCCGGACGACCTGATCCTCGCCGAGAACGCCGTGCTGATCCTGCCCTGGCACAAGGACATCGACGCGGCGCGCGAACAGCAAGCGGGAGACGCGCAGATCGGCACCACGCGCCGCGGCATCGGCCCTGCTTACGAGGACAAGGTTGGCCGCCG
>CAZVZV010000231.1:0-1035 GCA_964631735.1 uncultured Enterobacteriaceae bacterium | reverse complement strand
CAGCTCGCGTGTAACCCGCGCGGTGCCTTGATGGTAGATCGTCATTTGAAGTCGAAAATACGCTCCGAATTTCTCCCCCGCACGCGATCGCGCGCGCCATCGGGCAACCGGTCCACGCGGGCCAGACAGCCGATCGGGTCGCCGATGGTATGCGGGTAGTCCGAGCCGTAGAGCACGTTGCCCGAACCGAATACGTTCACCGCCATCGCCAGCGCATCGTCGGAGAACACCACTGCGTCGGCATAGATCCGCCGCGCGTGGAGGCTGGGCTTCTCCCGCGTCTTGGTGCGGCAGGCGGGAATGTGCTCGTAGCACTGGTCCATGCGCCCGATCAGGTAGGGCAGCGTGCCGCCGCCGTGGCTGGCGATGATTTTCAGTTTCTGAAAGCGATCGAAGAAACCGTCGTAGATCATGCGCGCCACCGCGAGCGTGGTGTCGGTGGTGAAACCGATCGAGGCGGTGAGCTGGAACTGCGACATTTCCATTTCTCCCACCCCGGGCGGCGCGGTGGGGTGGACCAGCACAGGCAGCTTGGCGTCGTCGATCGCTCGCCAGATCTTCGCGAACGCGGCATCGGTCAACGCCTTGCCGCCGATGTTGGCGAGGACCATCACGCCGCAGGCACCGACCTTGAGGCTTCGTTTCAATTCCGCGAGCGCCGCTTTCTCATGCTGCCAGGGAAGCGAGCAGAACCACTGAATGCGGTCGGGCCAGGACTTGCGCGCCTTCGCCATCTCGTCATTCATCACCTGCGCCGCCTTGAGGCTCACCTTTTCCCCGCCCCAGTAGACGTTGGGGCAGGTGAGCGAGACGACGGAAACGTCGATGCCCACCCGGTTCATGTTCCTGATGCGCAGGTCCCAGTCGAACATCTCCGGCACCGGCGTCATGAACGGCGCGCCGTCAAGATGAATCGCGCGCAGTCCGCCGGTAACTGCCTTCAGCGTGTAGCGCGGCCGGCCGTGCTGCTCGAGCAGCTTGAGCCACGCTTGGTTCAGCATGTGCGTATGGACGTCGATGACCGGCGCCATGGTC
>CAZVZV010000230.1:0-60749 GCA_964631735.1 uncultured Enterobacteriaceae bacterium | reverse complement strand
TGGCTCCCCGACCAGGGCTCGAACCTGGGACCTGCGGATTAACAGTCCGTCGCTCTACCAACTGAGCTATCGGGGACCCGAGAGGGGCGCAATTCTACCGGATTACTTTCGCGATCGCGTCGGCGACGTAGCCGATGTTTTTCGCGTTGATCGCAGCGACGCAGACGCGCCCGGTCTCGATGGCGTAAATCGAGAATTCCGTGCGCAGGCGTTCGACCTGGGTCTTGCTCAGGCCGGTATAGGAGAACAAGCCGCGTTGCCTGAGCACGAAGCTCCAGTCGGCGCCCGGCACGCGCTGCGCGATCCCTTCGGCCAGCGCCTTGCGCATCGCCTTGATCCGCTCGCGCATGCCGCCGAGTTCCTGCTCCCACAGTTGCCGCAGCGCGGGGTTGGTGAGCACGCGCGCGACGATGTCGCCGCCATGGGTCGGCGGGTTGGAGTAGGTGGTGCGCACGATGCGCTTGAGGTGCGACAGCGCGCGCGCCGCTTCGTCGGCGCTGCCGGCGACGAGACTAAAGGCGCCGATGCGCTCGCCGTAGAGCGACAGCGACTTGGAAAAGGAACTCGATAGAAACACCGGTGACATGGCTGCGGCGAACAGCCGTGCGGCGTAGGCATCGGCGTCGATGCCGTCGGCAAAGCCCTGGTAGGCGAGGTCGAGGAAAGGCACCAGGCCGCGCGCCTGCACCACGGCGAGGACTTTGCGCCACTGTTCCTGGCTCAAGTCCACCCCGGTGGGGTTGTGGCAGCAGGAATGCAGTACGACGATGGTGCCCGAGGGCAACGCGCCCAGCGCCCCCAGCATCGCCTCGAATTTCAGTCCGCGGGTGGCCGAGTCGTAGTACGGATAGGCGTTGACCTTGAAGCCGGCGCTCTCGAACAGCGCGCGGTGGTTCTCCCAGCTCGGCTCGCTGATCCAGACCTGCGCATCAGGACTCAATTGCTTGAGGAAATCGGCACCGATCCTGAGGCCGCCCGTGCCGCCCAGCGCCTGCACAGTGACGACGCGCTTTTCCTTCGTTGCCGGCGCTTCCGCGCCGAACACCAGCGCCTGCACGGCCTGATCGTAGGACTGCAGGCCGTCGATCGGGAGATAAGGCCGCGACGCACCCGATTGCACCTGCTGCTGTTCCGCCTGCCGCACACATTCGAGCAGCGGCACTTTTCCGTTTTCGTCGTAATACACGCCCACCCCGAGGTTGACCTTGTGCGGGTTCTTGTCCGCGACGTAGAGCTCGGTGATGCCGAGGATCGGGTCCTTCGGCGCCATCGGCACCGCAGCGAGGAGGGAGGGTGAGTGAGGCGCGTTCATCGTGCTAGCATCGTTCGTTTCTCCAGCCGAAATTCTACCCGTGGCGCCGACTTTCCCCAACAGCCCCTACCGGCTGCACCAGCCGTTCGCGCCGGCGGGCGACCAGCCCGAAGCGATCGACAAGCTGATCGAGGGGTTGCAGGACGGCCTTGCCTTCCAGACCTTGCTCGGCGTCACCGGCTCGGGCAAGACCTACACCATGGCGCACGTCATCGCCCGCCTGGGCCGGCCGGCGCTGGTACTGGCGCCCAACAAGACCCTTGCCGCGCAGTTGTACTCGGAATTCCGCGAGTTCTTTCCCGACAATGCGGTGGAGTACTTCGTTTCCTACTACGACTACTACCAGCCCGAGGCCTACGTGCCGTCGCGCGACTTGTACATCGAGAAGGATTCCTCGATCAACGAGCATATCGAGCAGATGCGCCTGTCGGCGACCAAGTCGCTGCTGGAGCGCCGCGACGTGGTGATCGTCGCCACCGTGTCTGCGATCTACGGCATCGGCGACCCCGCCGAGTACCACGGCATGATCCTGCACCTGCGCGAGGGCGAGAAGGGTTCGCAGCGCGAGGTCATTGCGCGCCTGGTGGCGATGCAGTACGAAAGGAACGACATCGATTTCCGGCGCGGCGTGTTCCGCGTGCGCGGCGACGTGATCGACGTATTTCCCGCCGAGCATGCCGAGCACGCATTGCGCATCTCGCTCGCCGAGGACGGCATCGAGCGACTGCAGTTGTTCGATCCGCTGACCGGCCACGTGCTGCACGCGCTGCCGCGCTTCACCGTCTATCCCTCGAGCCATTATGTGACGCCGCGTGAAACTGTGCTGCGCGCGGTCGAGGCGATCAAGGCGGAGCTGCGCAGCCGCATCGAGTTCTTCCACCAGGCGACGCGCCTGGTCGAAGCGCAGAGGATCGAGCAGCGCACGCGCTTCGACCTGGAAATGCTCGCCGAGCTGGGTTTTTGCAAAGGCATCGAGAACTACTCGCGCCATTTGTCCGGGCGCAAGGCGGGAGAGCCGCCGCCGACGCTGATCGATTACCTGCCCTCCGACGCGCTGATGATCGTCGACGAGAGCCACGTCACCATCGGCCAGCTGAGCGGCATGTACAAGGGTGACCGCTCGCGCAAGGAGAACCTGGTCGAGTACGGCTTTCGCCTGCCCTCGGCGCTGGACAACCGGCCGCTGCGCTTCGACGAGTTCGAGCAGGTGGTGCGACAGACGGTGTTCGTCTCGGCCACACCCGCCGACTACGAGCGCCGGAAGTCGGCGCAGGTGGTGGAGCAGCTGGTGCGCCCGACCGGCCTGGTGGACCCGCAGGTGACGGTGCGCCCGGCCGCCGCGCAGGTGGACGACCTGATGTCGGAGATCCATGAGCGCGTGCAAAAGCACGAGCGCGTACTGGTGACCACCCTGACCAAGCGCATGGCCGAGGAACTCACCGAGTACCTGGCGGAGCATGGCGTCAAAGTGCGCTACCTGCATTCCGAGGTGGAGACGGTCGAGCGCGTCGAGATCATCCGCGATCTGCGCCTTGGGGAATTCGACGTGCTGGTCGGCATCAACTTGCTGCGCGAAGGGCTCGACCTGCCCGAGGTTTCGCTGGTGGCGATCCTGGACGCCGACAAGGAAGGTTTCCTGCGCTCCGAGCGCTCGCTGATCCAGACTATCGGCCGGGCAGCGCGCCACATCAATGGCAGCGCGATCCTGTATGCCGATGTGATGACCGATTCAATGCGGCGCGCGATCGGCGAGACCGAGCGCCGGCGCAACAGGCAGATCGACTACAACGCGTTGCACAAAATCACGCCCAAGGGCATCTCCAAGGGCGTCAAGGACATGATCGAAGGCGTGTACGACGCCGGCGAAGCCGCCGCCGAACGCAAGGCCGCGCAGGACGAGGCGCGTTACGAGGCGATGAGCGAAAAGCAGGTCGCCAGGGAGATCCGGCAGCTGGAGAAGGACATGATCGGGCACGCGCGCAACCTCGAGTTCGAGAAGGCGGCCGCGCTGCGCGACCGACTCGCCGAACTCAAGCGGCGCGTGTTCGGAGTGGTGCTGGCCTCCGAGTAACCGCTACTGCTTGGTCTCGATCTGGACCAGCGGTTCTTCGGCGGCAGGGCCGGCGCGCTCCCGGCGCGGGCGGCCCAGCGGCACAGCCGCGGTTTCCGGCTGCAGCGCCGGAACGCGACCGGGGCGCGTCTCGACCATCTCCAGGCCGGCGCTCTCCAGGATTTCCCTGGGATCGGCGCGCACGGGTGCCGGCTGCGGTGCCGGTGCGGGAGCAGGTTCCGCGATTGGCGATTCCTGACGCACTGGCTCTTCCCGCGGGGACTCAGGTACCGCTGCCTGCTCGCGCTGCCGCGCCTCTTCGCGCATCTGCGCCAGATGCATTTCACGCTCGAGCGCGCGCAGCTCCTTGGCGTCGGGGGCCTTGGCGGGGAATGTCGCGACGGGTGCGTTCGCGTCGTGCTCCGCAACCGGCAGTCCCTGCGGCGGATTCTGCCCGCCCGCCTGATCCGGGCGGCGTTCACGGTGGCGGTCGCGGCGATTGCGTCTCCCGCGGCGCTGCTCCTCGCCCTCGACCGCCAATGCCGGGACGATTGCCTGCGGCGCGCTCTGATTCTGCTGTTGAGCCTGCTCAGGCCGGGGAGGGCGCTGCTGGCGCTGCGAACGCTGTTGATCGGGACGGCGCTCGCCGCCCGGGCGGTGGTCGCGCTGCTGCTGGCCGCCGGGGCGCTGGTCGGGGCGGCGCTCACCGCCTTGTTGCGGGCGGCGCTCGCCGCGGTTCTCGTCCCGGGGACGATCGCGCCGGTGGTCGCTGCGCTCGCCGCCACCCTGGCGCTGGCCGCCGCCGTGGCGCTGCTCGGGCCGGCGCTCGCGCTGCTGTTGCTGCTGGTGGTCCCGGCGCGGCTCACGCGGCGCGCGCGCGGCATCGTTGGCTGCCAGCGCTTCCTGCTTGTCGGTCTTGAACCAACCCAGGATCTTGCTCATGAATCCGGTCTGCGGCACGGTCGCAGGACCTGCCGCAGCGGGGCGGGGCGCCTCGGCACGCGCGGGCACCTGGACCGCTGCTTGCGGCTGGTGCTCCGGCACGATCGGGGCCGGCTGGTCCGGCACGATGCCCTTCACCGCGGCTTCGGGCCGCTCGCGCTTGGCTTCGCTGGTCGCGTCCTCGGGTTTGGGCTCCTGCGGCTGCTCAACCATCTCGTAGCTCGCGGGCACGTGCTCCATGGCATTGAGCTCTTCGTGGCGCAGGCGCTGAATCTTGTAATGCGGTGTATCCAGGTGCGGGTTGGGCACCAGGATGATGTTGACCTTGAGGCGCGCCTCCAGTTTCTGGATCTCGGGGCGCTTCTCGTTGAGCAGGAAGCTCGCCACGTCGACCGGCACCTGCACATGCACTGCGCCGGTGTTCTCCTTCATGGCCTCTTCCTGCAGGATGCGCAGCACGTGCAGTGCAGTGGACTCGGTGCCGCGGATGAAGCCGGTGCCGCTGCAGCGCGGGCAGCTGATGTGCGCGGTCTCCTCCAGCGAGGCCTGCAGGCGCTGGCGTGAAAGCTCCAGCAGCCCGAAGCGCGAGATCTTGCCGACCTGCACGCGCGCGCGGTCGAAGCGCAGTGCATCGCGGAAGCGGTTCTCGACTTCGCGCTGGTTCTTCTGCGACTCCATGTCGATGAAGTCCACTACGATCAGGCCGCCCAGGTCGCGCAGGCGCAGTTGCCGGGCGACTTCATCTGCGGCTTCCAGGTTGGTGCGCGTCGCAGTCTCCTCGATGTCGCTGCCCTTGGTGGCGCGCGCCGAGTTGACGTCCACCGCCACCAGCGCCTCGGTATGGTCGATGACGATGGCGCCGCCCGAGGGCAGGCTGACCTGGCGCGAGTAGGCGCTCTCGATCTGGTGTTCGATCTGGAAACGCGAGAACAGCGGCACGTCGTCGCGGTACAGCTTGACCTTGCCGACGTTTCCCGGCATGACGGTCTGCATGAAGGCGAGCGCCTGCTCGTAGATCTCCTCGGTGTCGATCAGGATCTCGCCGATGTCGGGCTGGACATAGTCGCGGATGGCGCGGATCACGAGGCTCGATTCCAGGTAGATCAGGAACGGCTTCTTGTCCTGGGTCTTGGCTGCGCTCTCGACGGCACCCCACAGCTGCAACAGGTAGTTGAGGTCCCACTGCAGTTCCTCGGGCGAACGGCCGATCGCCGCGGTGCGCGCGATCACGCTCATGCCTTCGGGCACCTGCAGCTTGTCCAGGGTGTCGCGCAACTCGTCGCGGTCTTCGCCCTCGACCCGGCGCGATACGCCTCCGCCGCGCGGATTGTTGGGCATCAGCACCAGGTAGCGCCCCGCCAGACTGATATAGGTGGTGAGCGCCGCGCCCTTGGTGCCGCGCTCGTCCTTCTCGACCTGGACGATCAGGTCCTGGCCTTCGGTGAGCGCGTCCTGGATGCGGGCCCGGCCGACGTCCACGCCGGGCTTGAAATAGACCTTGTCGACTTCCTTGAAGGGCAGGAAACCGTGCTTTTCCTCGCCGTATTCGACGAAGGCGGCTTCGAGACTGGGCTCGACCCGGGTGATGATGCCTTTGTAGATGTTGCTCTTGCGCTGCTCCCTTGAGGCAGATTCGATGTCGAGGTCGACCAGCTTTTGTCCGTCTACTATGGCGACGCGCAGTTCTTCCTGCTGGGTCGCGTTAAACAACATTCGTTTCACTTCTTGTTCTCCTGCGCGCGCAGGAGGCCCGGCGGTCCGTCGGTCAATGCTCTCCTAGGGTTCTGGCAGCAAAAACCGATGTTGAAGGGGCGGGGATCAATCCGGCCGCGCGCTATTGGGTAGTATCGCTACTTACGGTGAGCGATCATCACCACTGCTTCAGGCCCGGCTGTGGCCGAACAGGAGGCGGGTTGCAGGTTCCAGCGGCGGAAAAAATCTGCGCCACACCTATCGAACCTGTGCCTCGCATCTCAAAGCAACCCACAGATAATACGAAAAATGAAAGACTTAAGCAAGGCTCGCGCTACGCTACTCGAAGTCGGTGAGGAAAGCGTGTCGCAGCGCATCGATAATTTCCTGCTCCGCCGGCTCAAAGGCGTGCCGAAAAGCCACGTCTACCGGGTGCTGCGCAGCGGCGAGGTCCGCGTCAACAGTGGCCGGGTCAAGCCCGACTACCGGCTGCGAGCCGGCGACCGGGTACGCGTGCCTCCGGTGCGGCTTGCGACCCGTCCCGCCAAGCCCGCGCCGCGTCCGCTCGACCTGCCAATCGTGTACGAGGATGCCGCCCTGCTGGTGATCGACAAGCCCTCCGGCGTGGCGGTGCACGGGGGCAGCGGCGTGAGCTACGGGGTGATCGAATCGCTGCGCGCGCAACGGCCCGAAGCGAAGTCGCTGGAACTGGCCCATCGCCTGGACCGCGATACTTCCGGGTTGCTGATCATCGCCAAGAAGCGCGGCGCCCTGGTCGAGCTGCACCGCATGCTGCGCGAGGGCGAAGTGGAGAAGGTGTACTTGGCCTTGGTGCGGGGCCGCTGGCAGGGCGGCGCCCGGGAATTGCGCGAGCGTCTGCACAAGTTCGTCAATGCCGGGGGCGAGCGGCGCGTGGCGGTACATGGGCAGGGACAGAGCGCGGTGACCCAGGTAAAGCCGATCGCGGTGAGCGGGGAATTCAGCCTGCTGGAGTTGCGGCTGCTGACCGGGCGCACGCACCAGATCCGGGTCCACCTGGCACACGCCGGCCATCCGGTCCTCGGCGACGACAAGTACGGCGACTTCGAGCTCAATCATGCGCTGGCCAAGGAAGGCGTGAAGAGATTGTTGTTGCATGCCCGTCGCCTGTCGTTCGTCCATCCGCTGGCTGGGTCGGCGCTGCAGTTCGATGCGCCATTGCCGCCCGACATGCGCCACTTCGCGGAGGCGCGCCTTGCGCTACAGCCTGATCGTATTTGACTGGGACGGGACCTTGCTCGACTCGGCGGGCGGCATCGTCGAGAGCATCCAGGAAGCGGCCCGCGACCTGCGTCTGCCGGTGCCGGCACGCGAGATGGCGAGCCACGTCATCGGCCTGGGCCTGCACGACTCCTTGCGCATGGCGGTACCGACGCTGCCGGAAGAGAACTACAAGGAGTTTGCCGAGGCGTATCGAAGGCACTTTCTCGCCCGGCAGGGAATGATGGCCTTGTTCCCCGGGGTGCGCGAGCTGCTGCAGGACCTGCAGGCCGCTGGTCACCGACTGGCGGTGGCGACCGGCAAGAGCCGCCGCGGCCTCGAGCACGCGCTCGAATCGACTGCTTTGCGCAGGTTCTTTGCCGCGTCGCGCTGCGCCGACGAGACCAATCCGAAGCCGCACCCGGCCATGCTGCTCGAGCTGATGGGGCAGCTGGCAGCCGTGCCCGGGCAGGTGCTGATGATCGGCGATACCTCGCATGACCTCGAGATGGCGCGCAGCGCCGGTGTGGACGCCGTGGCTGTCGCCTACGGGGCGCATCCGGACGCTGCGCTGCGCGCCCTGGCGCCGCGCGCCTGCGTCACCAGCGTGCCCGAACTGCGCGAATGGCTGGCGGCGAACGCCTGATCTGCGCTTCGGCTGCGTTGCAGGACGCGGGCACGGGCGTGCGCTTCGAGGTCGAGTACTTCGGCGACACAGCGCCCGCGTTCCTGGTGCGCTACGGCGGGCGCGTCTACGCTTACCTCAACCGCTGCGCGCATGTGGCGATGGAACTGGATTGGCGCGCAGCCGAGTTCTTCGATCTCGAGCGGCGCGATTTGATATGCTCGACGCACGGTGCGGTCTACGCCGCCGACAGCGGCCGCTGCCTGGGCGGCCCGTGCGGCGGCGCGCCGCTGGTGCGGCTCAGGATCGAAGAGCGCGCCGGGCAGATCTACTACATGGGAGTCGACGATGGCTGACAACGACGGGCAGTGGGAGCGCGGGCTGATCGAGCGGCTTGCCACCGCGGCGCTCAAGGAGCAGCGGCGCGCACGCCTGTGGGGAATCTTCTTCAAGCTGCTCACTTTCGCATACCTCACCGTGATCATCCTGCTGGCGATTGACTGGAAGGGCGGCGGCGAGACCTCCGGCAAGCACACCGCGCTGGTCGAAGTGAGCGGGCTGATCGCTCCCGGCACCGACGCCAGCGCCGAGCGCGTCACCACCGCCTTGCAGGCGGCGTTCAAGGACAAGAATACGCAGGGCGTGGTGGTGCGCATCAACAGCCCCGGCGGCAGCCCGGTGCAGGCGCAAAACATCTACGACGAGATGCGCAGACTGCGGCAGAAGCATCCCAATGTGCCGCTGTACGCAGTGGTGGAGGACCTGTGTGCGTCCGGCGGCTATTACGTGGCCGCAGGCGCCGACCAGATCTACGTCGCCAAATCCAGCATCGTCGGCTCGATCGGCGTGCGCATGGACAGTTTCGGCGTCACTGGCCTGATGGAGAAGCTCGGCGTAGAGCGCCGCTTGCTTACCGCAGGGGAGAACAAGGGCTTCATGGACCCCTTCCTGCCGGTGGACGAGAAGCAAAAGCAGCATGCGCAAACGCTGCTGGGCGACATCCACCAACAGTTCATCGGCGTGGTGCGCGAGGGGCGCGGCAAGCGCCTGAAGGAGACCCCGGACATGTTCTCGGGGCTGATCTGGACCGGCCAGGCGAGCGTCGACCTGGGCCTCGCCGATGCCTTTGGCAGCCTGGACTACGTGGCGCGCGAGGTGATCAAGGCGGAGAATATCGTCGACTACACGCAGAAGGAAAACATCGCCGAGAAGTTCGCCCGCCGCTTCGGCGCGGGTGCGGCGAACGCGATCCTCGAGCTGGCGCTGCGGCACACGCCGCAATTGCGCTAGGCCTGCAGCAGGAACACCGCCGGACGCCGTCCGATCGTCGGCTGCTGCAGGCGCCACTGCGCCACTGCGCGCGTGGTGATTTGTTCGGTGGGCAGCGTCAAGTCCGCCGCGATGCACAGGCGCGTCGCCGGGCTGCAACATTCAAGCAATGCCGAGAGCAAGGCCTCGTTGCGGTACGGTGTCTCGATGAAGATCTGGGTCTCGTGCTCGGCGCGCGAGCGCCGCTCGAGCACACGGATGCGCTCCGCCCGCGGCATCTTCTCGCGTGGCAGGTAGCCGCAGAACGCGAAGCGCTGGCCTTCCAGCCCCGAGGCCATCAGCGCGAGCAGGAGTGCGCAAGGGCCGACCAGCGCAATCACGCGGAAGCCTTCGGCGTGCGCCGCCGCCACCAATGCGGCGCCAGGGTCCGCCACCGCTGGACAGCCTGCCTCCGCCAGCACGCCGAGCGAACGGCCCGCGCGCAGCGGCGCGAGCAGCGCTGTCGCATCGCCCGCAATTTCCCGGATGCTCAAGTCACGCATGGCGCAGGGCATGCCCAGTGCGCCGAGAAACGCCCGTGCACTCTTCGCGTTCTCCACGGCGAAATCGCGCAGCGAACGGACCGTTTGCGCAGCTGCGGCGGGAAGCGCTTCGGTCGCCGGCGCACCGAGCGGGGCGGGCACCAGGTACAGGACCGGCTTCATCCGCGCAGCACGGGCATCCCGGCCAGCGCCAGCAACTCGGTCAGCGCGATCAGCGGCAAGCCGATCAGCGCGGTCGGGTCTGCGCCCTCGATGCGCTCGATCAATGCGATGCCCAGTCCTTCGGACTTGGCGCTGCCGGCGCAGTCGTAGGGTTGCTCGCGCTGCAGGTACTGTTCGATTTGCGTGGCGCTCAGTCGGCGAAAGTGCACCAGGCAAGGCACCACACGCGAACTGATCGCCCCGCTGGCGGCGTCCAATAGCGCCAATGCAGTGTCGAAGCGAGCGCTCCTGCCGCTCAGCGCAGTGAGCTGGCGCACAGCATTGGCGTGCGTGCCGGGCTTATCGAGGATCGCGCCGTCGCAGGAAGCCACTTGATCAGCGCCGATGATCAGAGCTCCGGGATAGCGGGCGGCGACCGCGCGCGCCTTGAGTCCCGCGAGGCGCACGGCGGTACTGGCGGCGGATTCTCCCGGCAAGGAATGTTCCTGCACGCCCGGGTCGGCGCACTCGAAGCGCATTCCAAGCCGCGTCAGCAGCTCCTGACGGTAGCGCGAGGTGGAGGCTAGGAGCAGTTGCCGGGGCTGAGGCATGGCTTTGTTTTGACACGGTTTTTCGGCAATGATATCATTCGCGCCGTCATGCCGCTGCAGCCGGCGAAGTTTCCCCTGGTCGACGGCCTCGTGTTTGCGGCAGCCGGCGGAAGGTTGCGTGGCGCCTGGCCCGTCAGCACGATGCCCCGGTTGTGCGAAGAATTGCATGAAGATGCGGGGGCAGTCGAATTCGAAGTGCAGGGCGGTTACGACGCGCATGGGCGTGCGCAGCTTGCGCTGCGCGCCTCGGCGACGCTGCGGTTGACCTGCCGGCGCTGCCTGGGGGCTGTGGATTGCGCGCTGGGCGCCGAGGCGACGCTGCTGTTGGCGGCGTCGCAGGCTGAGATCGACGCCGAACCGATCAGCGTCGATGGACCGGACTGGATCGTGGCGCAGAAGGCAATGGCGCTGCGCGACCTGATCGAAGATGAATTGCTGCTGGCGCTGCCGTATGCGCCGCGGCACGAGAATTGTCCGGCGCAGGGCAGGAACGCGCCGGGGACGCGGCACACGCCGTTGGCAGGGTTGCGCGGCATGCTGCGCAGCAGGAATCGACATTGAGAGGAGCTTGAACATGGCAGTCCAGCAGAACAAGAAATCCCCGTCCAGGCGCGGCATGCATCGCGCCCACGATTTCCTGGTCAACCCGCCAGTGGCGGTCGAGCCGACGACAGGTGAAGTCCACCTGCGCCACCACATCAGCCCGACGGGCTACTATCGCGGCAAGAAAGTCACCAAGGCCAAGGGCGAGTAGTCCGGCGCCCACTCGTGTCCTGCGCGCGCCGCGCGGGCGAACCAGGCTCGATGGAAATCACCGTAGCCATCGACTGCATGGGGGGCGACCACGGTCCCCACGTGACGGTCCCAGCCGCGCTCGCGATGCAGCGCAGCCATGCGGATGTTGCCATCATCCTGGTCGGCCAGCGCCAGGCGCTCGAAGCGGAGCTTGCCAGGCACGGTGCGGCGACCGGGCCGCGGTTGCGTCTGCAGCATGCCAGCGAAGTGGTGATGATGGACGAACCGCCGGCGCAGGCGCTGCGCTACAAGAAGGATTCCTCGATGCGCGTGGCGGTCAACCTGGTGAAGAGCGGCGCGGCCCACGCCTGCGTCAGCGCCGGCAATACTGGCGCCTTGATGGCGACTTCGCGCTATGTGTTGAAGACCCTGCCCGGCATCGACCGACCCGCCATCGCCACTGTCCTGCCCAATATGCGCGGCGACTGGACCTATGTGCTGGACCTCGGCGCCAACGTCGACTGCACACCGCAGCAACTGATGCAATTCGGCGTAATGGGCGCGATGCTGGTGGCGGCGGTGGAACACAAGGAGCGCCCTTCGGTGGGGCTGCTGAACATCGGTGTGGAAGACATCAAGGGCAATGAGACCGTGAAACGGGCGGCCGAACTGCTGCGCGACAGCGGGCTCAATTTCCACGGCAACGTGGAGGGCGACGACATCTTCAAGGGGACGACCGACGTGGTGGTGTGCGACGGTTTCGTCGGCAACTCGGTGCTCAAGGCCGCCGAGGGCGTCGCCACCATGATCGTCGCATTCCTGAAGCAGGAGTTCACGCGCAATCCGTTGCGCAGGTTTGCCGCCCTGGTGGCGATGCCGGTGCTCAAGGCCTTGCGCCGGCGCATGGACCCCGCTCGTTACAACGGCGCCAGCCTGCTCGGCTTGCGCGGCGTGGTGATCAAGAGCCATGGCTCGGCCGACGCATTCGCCTTCGGCAAGGCGCTGGAGCGCGCGGTGGACGAAGTGCGCAACGACGTGATCCGGCGCATCTCGCAGGGCATGGCGCAGATGAAACCCGCGGCGGCGCGGGCGGTGGCTGAGTGACCTACTCGCGTATCGTTGGCACCGGCAGCTATCTGCCGCCCCGCGTCATGATGAATGCGGAATTCGCGGCGCGCCTGGATACCAGCGACGCGTGGATCCGGGAACGCACCGGCATTGTGCAGCGCCACATCGCTGCCGAAGCGCAGACTTCCAGCGACCTTGCGCTCGAAGCCAGCCGCAGTGCACTCGCGGCCTCCGGCATGAAGGCGTCGAAGCTCGACCTCATCGTGGTTGCGACTTCGACGCCGGATTTCATCTTCCCCAGCACCGCTTGCCTGCTGCAGGCGAAGCTGGGCGTCGCTGGCTGCGCGGCGTTCGACTTGCAGGCAGTGTGCAGCGGGTTCGTGTATGCGCTCGCCACCGCCGACAATTTCATCCGCGCCGGCACGCACAAGTCGGCGCTGGTGGTGGGCGCCGAGGTGTTCTCGCGCATCCTGGACTGGAACGACCGCGGCACCTGCGTCCTGTTCGGTGACGGCGCTGGGGCTGTCGTGCTCGCCGCCGCTGCAACGCCGGGCCTGCACGCATCCGTGCTGCGTGCCGACGGCAGCCAGGCGGGCATCCTGTCGGTGCCCGGCAATGTCTGTGGCGGCAGGATTGTCGGCTCGCCCTTCCTGCAGATGCAGGGCAGCCAGGTGTTCAAGTTCGCGGTCAAGGTGCTAGATGAGGTGGCGCGCGAAACAGTGGCTGCGGCCGGCATGCGCCTCGAGGACATCGACTGGCTGATCCCGCACCAGGCCAATGTGCGAATACTCGAATCCACGGCGAAGCGGCTCGGGCTGCCGAGGGACAAGCTGGTGGTGACGGTGGACCACCATGGCAACACATCGGCCGCGTCGGTGCCGCTGGCACTCGATGAATACGTGCGAGCTGGCAAGATCCGGCCCGGGCATCGTGTGATGATGCAGGGCGTAGGCGGCGGGTTTACCTGGGGCGCGACTCTCGCGACGATGTAGGGCGATGAAACTGGCGATGGTTTTTCCGGGTCAGGGGTCGCAGTCGGTCGGCATGCTGCTGGCCTATGCCGGGCTGCCTGGCGTGGAGGAAGTGCGGCAGGAAGCACGCGAGGCTCTCGGCAGCGATTTCGTCAGTTTGCTCGACCAAGGGCCCGGCGCGGCGCTCAATCTCACGGTCAACACGCAACCTGCGATGGTCACCGCCGGATGCGTGGCCTACCGCGCCTGGCGCGCGCTCGGCGGGCCGGCGCCCTCAGTGGTGGCGGGGCACAGCCTCGGTGAATACACCGCGCTGGTCGCCGCCGGGTCGATCGCGTTCCGCGATTGCCTGCCGTTGGTCAGGTTCCGTGCGCAGTCGATGCAGGAGGCGGTACCGGAGGGCGTGGGCGCGATGGCGGCGATCCTCAATCTCGACGATGAGCAGGTGCGCGCCGCATGCGCAGAGGCGGCGCAGGGCGAGGTGGTGCAGGCGGTGAACTTCAATGCGCCCGGACAGGTCGTCATTGCCGGCCACAAGGCTGCGGTGGAAAGGGCGATGGAATCGTGCAAGGCGCGCGGCGCCAAACGGGCGCTGCCGCTGCCGGTGAGCGCACCGTTTCACTCCAGCCTGATGCGGCCGGCGGCCGAGAAACTGCGCGGCTATCTGGAGCGCATGGCGGTGCTCGAGCCGCAAATCGACCTGGTCAACAACGTGGACGTCGCGGTGCGCACGCAGCCCGCAGAAATCAGGGATGCGCTGGTGCGCCAGGCTGCATCGCCCGTGCGCTGGGTGGATACGGTCCGCAGCATGAAGCAGATGGGCGTGACGCATGTCCTCGAGTGCGGCCCAGGCAAGGTGCTGGCCGGGATGGCCAAGCGCATCGATGGCGAATTGCACAGCCACGCGCTGGCCGACAGGGCGTCGCTGGAGGCGACGTTGGCTGCGCTGAAGGCGGCCGCATGACACTGCAAGGCAAACTCGCCCTGGTCACCGGCGCCACCCGAGGCATCGGCCGCGCGATTGCGCTCGAGCTCGGGCGCCAGGGGGCAACCGTGGTCGGCACGGCAACTACTGCAGCTGGCGCGGCGGAGATCGGCAAAGCGCTCTCGCAGGCACAGATCAAGGGCGCGGGCATGGTGCTGAATGTGCGCGAT
The DNA here is from genome assembly GCA_964631735.1 of uncultured Enterobacteriaceae bacterium. Taxonomy (GTDB): domain Bacteria; phylum Pseudomonadota; class Gammaproteobacteria; order Burkholderiales; family SG8-39; genus JAABQT01. The sequence continues at coordinate 46,397 of CAZVZV010000230.1, read as the reverse complement.
GAGGCGGGCTGTGACGCGCTGATCGAGGACGTGCAGAAGGCGCACGGGGACATCGCGGTGCTGGTCAACAATGCGGGCATCACGCGCGACAACCTCGCGCTGCGCATGAAGGACGCGGATTGGGACGAGGTCATCGACACCAACCTGAAGGCCGTCTTCCGCCTGTCGCGCGCGGTAATGCGTGGCATGATGAAGGCGCGCTGGGGACGCATCATCAACATCACCTCGGTGGTCGGCGCCGCAGGCAATGCGGGACAGGCGAACTACGCGGCCGCCAAGGCGGGCGTGGTGGGCATGAGCAAGTCGCTGGCGCGCGAATTGGGCAGCCGCAGCATCACCGTCAACTGCGTTGCGCCGGGATTCATCGACACCGACATGACGCGCGCGCTGCCCGAAGCGCAGCGCAGCGCGCTGCTGGGCCAGATTCCGCTGGGACGGCTCGGCGCGCCGGAGGAGATCGCCGCTGCAGTGGCCTACCTGGCCTCGCCTGCGGCCGCCTATGTCACGGGTTGCGTAATGCACGTGAACGGCGGAATGTACATGGCGTGAGGAATCGCGCCGCGATTTGGTAAAATCCGGGCCGCCGCTTGGCCCCTACAGGGAAGGAGCAAAAATGGAAAACGTCGAACAACGCGTGAAGAAGATCGTCGCCGAACAGCTCGGAGTGAACGAGGCGGAGATCAAGAGCGAGTCCTCCTTCGTCGACGATCTGGGCGCCGATTCGCTCGACACCGTCGAACTGGTGATGGCCCTGGAGGAGGAGTTCGAGACCGAGATCCCGGACGAAGAGGCGGAGAAGATCACCACCGTCCAGCAGGCCATCGATTTCGTCAAGGCGCATTCGAAGCCCTAAGTGCCGCGTCGCAGAGTCGCCGTCACCGGCCTGGGCATCGTTTGCCCGGTTGGCAATACGGTAGAGGAAGCCTGGAGCAACCTGGTAGCGGGGAAACCCGGCATCGGGCCGATCACGCGCTTCGACGCGGCGGCATTCGCCTGCCGCATCGCGGGCGAGGTGAAAGGCTTCGACGCTGGCGCCTACCTGCCCGCCAAGGAAGCGCGGCACATGGATACCTTCATCCACTACGGACTCGCGGCGGGGATCCAGGCGTGGAAGGACTGCGGCCTGCAGGTGACGGACGCGAACGCCGAGCGCGTTGGCGTCAATATCGGCTCGGGCATCGGCGGCTTGCCGCGCATCGAGGAGACGCACGGCGAGTTGGTGCAGCGCGGCCCGCGCCGTATCTCGCCGTTCTTCATTCCTGCCTCGATCATCAACATGATTTCCGGGCACCTGTCGATCCTCTACGGCATGAAGGGCCCGAACCTAGCCGTGGTCACCGCCTGCACCACCGGACTGCACGCAATCGGGCTGTCGGCACGCATGATCGAGTATGGCGACGCGGACGTGATGTTGGCCGGGGGTGCAGAAGCAGCTATCTCGCCGCTGGGTGTCGGTGGCTTCGCCGCCGCGCGAGCCCTGTCCACGCGCAACGACGATCCTGCGACCGCCAGCCGACCCTGGGACAAGGACCGGGACGGTTTCGTGCTGGGAGAGGGCAGCGGCGTGCTGGTGCTGGAGGAATTCGAACAGGCGAAGGCGCGCGGCGCGAAAATCTATTGCGAGCTGGTCGGCTTTGGCATGAGCGCTGACGCCTTCCACATGACCGCACCGGATCTCGAAGGGCCGCGGCGTTCCATGACGACAGCGCTTGCGAACGCGCGCCTGGCCCCCGACAAGGTGCAATACCTGAACGCCCACGGCACCTCCACGCCATTGGGGGACAGGAACGAGACCGAAGCCATCAAGCTGGCCTTTGGCGCCCACGCGGCGAAGCTGGTGGTGAATTCCACCAAATCGATGACCGGGCACCTGCTGGGCGGCGCCGGGGGCATCGAGTCGGTATTCACCGCGTTGGCGGTGCACCACCAGGTGTCCCCGCCGACCATCAACATCTTCAACCAGGACCCGGAATGCGATCTGGACTACTGCGCCAATGCGGCGCGGGACCTCAGGATCGACTACGCCGTCAAGAACAACTTCGGCTTCGGGGGCACCAACGGGTCGCTGGTGTTCGCCCGCATTTGAACGGCCATCCGCTCATGCGCCTGGAGTTGAAGGCCTCGCCGGCACTGGCCGGCACGCTGCTGCTGCTGCATGCGTTGGCGGCTGCCTGCATTGCAGTCGTGCTGCCTGGGGCTTGGGGCGGGGTGCTGGCAACGCTGGTCGCGGCCCTGGGCGCGGCGGCAGCCTGGGACCGTGCACTGCTGCGCACGGCACGTTCCGTGCACTATGTCGAGCTTCATGCGGCCGGCGTGGCGGTGCTTGGGCTGGCGGACGGCAGCCGGCTGGAGGGCATCGTCGCCGCGCGGCGCAACGTCAATGCATGGTGGGTGACTTTGCCCCTGGTCGGGCCCGCGGGGCGTACCCTGCTGGTGGCCCGGGACATGCTCGCCGAGGACGATTTCAGGCGGTTGAGAATCTGGGCGCTATGGGGATGGGTGCCCGGCGTGGCGGCAGCGCAACTCCCCGCCTGAGCATCCGGCGGCCCGGGCCGTCGAACTATTTCAAAAGGTCAGTGTCTGTGGCACATAGGCGTTGCAGCCGGGTCGACCGCGCAATCCGGGCGGGGTTGGGTGGCGGCGATGTCTGAGCGCGACATCGACCAGCAGCTGGTGGAGCGTGCGCAACGCGGCGACAAGCGCGCTTTCGAGTTGCTGGTGGAGAAGTACCAGCGCAAGCTGGGGCGTCTGCTGACGAGATTCATCCGCGACCCGGCAGAGGTGGAGGATGTGACGCAGGAAGCGTTCATCAAGGCGTACCGGGCACTGCCGGGGTTTCGCGGCGACAGCGCGTTCTATACGTGGCTGTACCGCATCGGAATCAACACCGCCAAGAATTACCTGATGACGCTGGGGCGGCGGGCACCAACCTCCACCGAAGTGGTGGCGGAGGACGCGGAGGGATTCGAGGATGGGGAGCAGTTGCGCGACATCAACACGCCGGAGAGCATGTTGCTGTCGAAGGAGATCGCCGAAACAGTGAACGCGACGATCGAGGAGTTGCCGGAGGAATTGCGCACGGCGATACAGTTGCGCGAGATCGAAGGCATGAGTTACGAGGATATCGCGCGCGTGATGGACTGCCCGATCGGCACCGTGCGCTCGCGCATTTTCAGGGCGCGCGAGGCGATCGCGCTGCGGCTGCGGCCGCTGCTCGACACGCCCAAGGACCAGAGGTGGTAGCACGATGAAGTCGGCGATATCGGCACTGATGGATGGCGAGCTCGAGGCGCGCGAGCTGCACGAGCCGCTGTCCGCGCTGGGCACCGATAGCGAGGCACGCGAGACCTGGCGCACCTATCACCTGATCAGCGACACGCTGCGTGGCGGCGCGTTGCTGTCGGCCGACTGCGCAGCGCGTGTGGCGCAGCGCCTGGCGCAGGAGCCGGCGCTGGTCGGACCGCTGCCCTCCAGCGTGCGGCCACCCGATCGGTCACGCTGGTTCATGCCCTCCGCGCTTGCGGCAAGCCTCGCGGCGGTCGCCATGGTCGCCATGGTCGGCTGGGTGGCGCTGGCGCCGCAACAGGGCGCCGGACCTGCACCGGCGCCTATCGCCCAGGCTGAACGCGCCAAGGAGCCGGCGCGGCTGCCGCTCACCAGCGCCGCGCAGGATTACCTGATCGCGCACCAGGCGTTTTCGCCGCGAAATTCCCTGCAGGGGATGGCGCCCTACGTGCGCTCAGTCTCCGACCAGGCCGTGGCGAGAAAGCCGTGAGCCGCGCAGCGGGTGCCTTGCTGTTGTGGGCGGCTGCCGGCCTGGCCCAGGCCCAGGCCGCGCCGGAGGCGCTGGAATGGCTGCGCAAGATCTATCAGGCCACCGAGAAGCTGTCTTACACCGGCACCTTTGTCTACCAGCAAGGCGAGCGCAGCGAGACTTCGCGCATCACGCGCCGCGCCGATGCCTCCGGCGGCGTCGAGAGGCTGGAGGTGCTTGATGGCCTGCCCAGGGAGGTGGTGCGCACGCGCGACGAGATCCGCTGTTATCTACCCGACAGCCAGACGGTCAAAGTGGACCGGCGGCGCGATCAGCGCGGCTTTCCGGCGCTGCTGCCGGCCCAGGTCGCCGGACTGACGGAGAACTACACGATCAGCGTCGGCGAGTCTGCCCGCATCGCCGGTTTCGAGTGCCGCACGATCGTGCTCGCGCCCAGGGATGAACTGCGCTACGGCTACCAGCTGTGGGCCGACGCGCAATCCGGCATGCTGCTCAAGGCGCGCGCTTTCAACCACGCGGGCGAGACCGTGGAACAATTCACTTTCACCCAACTCGAGATCGGCAATGTGCCGCGCGAGCGCCTGCGGCCGCCGCAGGCCACGCGTAACTGGCGCGTGGAGCAGTCGGCAGTCGCCCCGGCCAATTTCGCGCAAGCAGGCTGGATCGTGGTAGCGGACCTGCCCGGGTTTCACAAGGTGGCCGAGATCCGCAGGATGCTGCGCGACGCCCGGCCGGTCGGCCAGGTGGTGTATTCGGACGGCCTGGCGGCGGTATCTGTTTTCATCGAACCAATCGCCGGGCGCAGCGAGCCAGCGCGCATCGGGCTCGCCACCATGGGCGCGGTGAACGTCTATACGCGCGAGGTGGCAGACCATCTCGTGACAGTGGTAGGCGAAGCTCCGGCGGCCAGCGTGCAGCGCATCGGCAACCAGGTGGAGTTCCGTCGCCCGCAGTAATCATCCCCGCCGCGGTTCGCTCCGCGGCGCCATCACTTCAACAAAAGGAATTCCCATGCAATTGATCAGAACCGTCCTTGCCATGCTCCTCACCCTGAGCGCCGCGTTCGCGCTGGCGCAAGGCCGGGAGTTGCCCGATTTCACACGCCTGGTCGAAGAGCAGGGCGCTGCGGTGGTCAACATCAGCACCACGCAGGCGGCGCGGCGCGCCGCGGCGCCGCAGATGCCGAATACGGAAGACGACGAAGTGCTCGAGTTTTTCCGGCGCTTCGTGCCGCGCCAGCCCCCCGGACCCGGCGGGCGGCCGGAGAGCCGCTCCCTCGGCTCCGGCTTCATCATCAGCGCGGACGGCTACATCCTGACCAATGCGCACGTCGTCGATTCCGCGGACGAAATCACCGTCAAGCTCACCGACAAGCGCGAGTTCAAGGCCAAGGTGATCGGCGCCGACAAGCGCACCGACGTGGCGCTGATCAAGATCGAAGCCAGCGGCCTGCCGGCGGTGCGCATGGGCGATCCGGTCAAGCTCAAAGTGGGCGAATGGGTGGTGGCGATCGGCTCGCCGTTCGGTTTCGAGAGCACGGTGACCGCCGGCATTGTCAGTGCCAAGGGCCGCTCGCTGCCGCAGGAGAATTTCGTTCCCTTCATCCAGACCGACGTGGCGATCAATCCGGGCAATTCCGGCGGTCCGCTGTTCAATATGCGCGGCGAGGTGGTCGGAGTCAATTCGCAGATCTACAGCCGCACCGGCGGCTTCATGGGCTTGTCGTTCGCGATTCCCATCGACGTGGCGCTCGATATCCAGAAGCAGCTGCGTGACAAGGGCCGCGTCTCGCGCGGGCGCATCGGCGTCGTGATCCAGGAGGTCACCAAGGATCTCGCGCAGTCTTTCGGTCTTGACCGGCCGCGCGGGGCTCTGGTGAACTCGGTGGAAAAAGGCAGCCCGGCGGACAAGGCGGGTATCGAGGCCACCGACATCATCGTGCGCTTCGACGGCAAGAGCGTGGACTCCTCCGGCGATCTGCCGCGCATCGTCGGCGGCACTCGACCGGGGGTCAGCGCCCAGGTCGAGGTCTGGCGCAAGGGCGCAGCGCGCACGCTGACGCTGACCGTGGGTGAATTGCCGGAGGAGCGGGTGGCGGCGCGCGATCCGCAGCGAGAGCGCAAGCCGGCGGAACTCGCAGCCAACCGCCTGGGCATCGTGGTGAGCGAGCTCAGCGCCGAGCAGAAGAAGGACATGCGGCTGGGACAGGGCCTGGTGGTTGTGGAGGTGCGGCCCGACGCGAAGGCCGAGGTGCGCCGGGGCGACGTGATCCTGAAGGTGGTCCACAATGGCCAGCACACCGAGCTGAAGACATCCGAGCAATTCAACAAGATGCTCGCCAGCCTGGACAAGACGGCGGTGATCACGCTGCAGGTGCGCCGGGGCGAGAATACCGCCTTCGTCACGGTCACCGGCCTGGCGGACAAGGGTTAGGCCGTCGCTCCCGCACTGCGGCTGTACGGGCGCAGCGCGTGCCACCTGTGCGAGGAGATGGCACGAGCACTGCGCACGCGCGGCGTGGAATTCGAGGAACTGGACGTCGACGCCGATGCGGCCCTCGCTGCCCGCTACGGCGCGCTGGTGCCGGTCCTCACGGACGCGGCGGGTACTGAGATCTGTCACACCCACCTGGACGAAGCGGCCCTGCGGGCGCGGCTTGCGGTAAGATAGCGCCCGCAGCAAAGAAGGGTGCCCAGGGCACCCTTTTTTGTGCCTCCCATGACGCCACAGAGCCGCATCCGCAATTTCTCGATCATCGCCCACATCGACCATGGCAAGTCGACGCTCGCCGATCGCATCATCCAGTTGTGCGGCGGCCTGTCCGAGCGCGAGATGGGCGACCAGGTGCTCGACTCGATGGACCTGGAGCGCGAGCGCGGCATCACCATCAAGGCGCAGACCGCGGCGCTGCTATACCAGGCCCGCGACGGCGAACGCTACCTGCTGAACCTGATCGATACGCCCGGGCATGTCGATTTCTCCTATGAGGTGAGCCGATCGCTTGCCGCCTGCGAGGGCGCCCTGCTGGTGGTCGATGCGTCGCAGGGGGTGGAGGCGCAGACGGTGGCCAACTGCTATGCCGCGATCGAGCAGGGCGTCGAGGTGGTGCCGATCTTGAACAAGATCGACCTGCCCTCGGCCGACCCGGACAAAGCGATCCAGGAAATCGAAGATGTCATCGGCATCCGGGCGCAGGATGCGCTGCGCGCCAGCGCCAAGACCGGGGAAGGTGTGCCGGAGATCCTCGAGGCGGTAATCGCCCGGATCCCGCCGCCCAAAGGCGACCCCGACGCGCGTCTGCAGGCACTGGTGATCGATTCCTGGTTCGACAACTACGTCGGCGTGGTGATGCTGGTGCGGATGATGCAGGGCACGTTGCGCCCCAGGGACAAGGTGCTGCTGATGAGCACGGACGCCGCCCACCTGTGCGAGCAGGTCGGCGTGTTCACGCCCAAGTCGGAGACGCGCGATGAACTGGTGGCCGGCGAGGTGGGATTCGTGGTGGCCGGAGTGAAGGAACTGCGCGAGGCCAAGGTCGGCGACACGATCACGCGCTCGGACAAGCCGGCGCCGGCGCCGCTGCCCGGATTCAAGGAAATCAAGCCGCAGGTGTTCGCCGGCCTGTACCCCGTGGAGTCGAACCAGTACGAGGGTTTGCGCGAAGCGCTGGAAAAGCTGCACCTGAACGACGCTTCCTTCCACTACGAGCCCGAGGTGTCGCAGGCGCTGGGATTCGGCTTTCGCTGCGGTTTCCTCGGCCTGCTGCACATGGACATCGTGCAGGAGAGGCTGGAGCGCGAGTACGGCATGCAGCTGGTCACCACCGCGCCATCGGTGGTGTACGAAGTGCTGCTGCGCGACGGCACGGTCGAGCAAATCTCCAACCCGGCGAAATTGCCCGATCCGTCGCAGATCGAGGAGATCCGCGAGCCGATGATCGCCACCACGATCTTCGTGCCGCAGGAGTACGTGGGCCCGGTGATGACGCTGTGCACCGAGAAGCGCGGCACGCAGACCAATCTGCACTACTCGGCGAGGCATGTGGTGTTGTCCTACGACCTGCCGCTGAATGAAGTGGTGCTCGATTTCTTCGATCGGCTGAAGTCGCTGACGCGCGGCTTCGGTTCGATGGACTACGAGTTCAGGCAGTACCGGCCGGCCGACGTGATCCGGCTCGACGTGCTGGTGAACGGGGAGCGGGTCGATGCCTTGTCCAGCATGGTGCACCGCGAGGGGGCACAGCGCCGGGGGCGCGAGCTGGCGGCGCGTCTGCGCGGGCTGATCCCGCGGCAGATGTTCGATGTGGCGATCCAGGCGGCGATCGGCTCCAACATCATCGCGCGCGAGAACGTCAAGGCATTGCGCAAGAACGTGCTGGCCAAGTGCTACGGCGGCGACGTATCGCGCAAGAGGAAGCTGCTCGAGAAGCAAAAGGCAGGCAAGAAACGCATGAAGCAGGTCGGTTCGGTGGAGATCCCGCAGGAGGCGTTCCTCGCAGTGCTGCAGAGGGACTCCGACTAAGCCGTGAATTTCGCCCTGTTCCTGCTGATCCTGCTGCTGGTGACCGGCGGTGTGTGGGCGCTGGAGGCGGCCCTGCTGCGCAAGCGGCGCCGGCCAGGCGCGAAGCAGCCCTGGTGGGTGGAGTATTCGGTCAGCTTCTTCCCCGTGATCCTGATCGTGTTCCTGCTGCGCTCGTTCCTGTTCGAGCCGTTCAAGATTCCCTCGGGCTCGATGATCCCGACGCTGCTGGTCGGCGATTTCATCCTGGTCAACAAGTTCACGTACGGCATCCGCCTGCCGGTGCTCAACGTGAAGCTGGTCGCCATCAATGCGCCGCGCCGCGGCGACGTGATGGTGTTCCGCTTTCCGGAGGATCCGTCGCTCGACTACATCAAGCGGGTGGTCGGACTCCCCGGCGACCGCATCGAGTACCGCAGCAAGCGCCTGTCGATCAATGGCCAGCCGGTAGCGCTGCAGCAGATCGAGGACTACCTGTCGCGCGAGCGCATGCAGTACTCGCGGCGCTTCCTCGAAACGCTGGAGGGCGCCCAGCACGAGATCATGCTGGAAGAGGACGCGCCTGCCTTCGTGCCGCAGGCGCGCGCATTCCCGCATTTCGGCAATTGCAACTACAATATGGTGGGAGTGACGTGCACCGTTCCGGCGGGCCACTATTTCGTGATGGGCGACAACCGCGACAATTCGAGCGACAGCAGGGTCTGGGGTTTCGTGCCCGACGAAAACATTGTCGGCCGGGCCTTCTTCATCTGGCTCAACCTCGGCGAGCTTGGCCGCTTCGGCTCGTTTCGATGAAGGCCTCTTCCGACAGGAGATCGACCATGCGCAACCGGCAGCAGGGACTCACATTGACAGGGCTGATCATCGGCGGGGTGGTCGTCATTTTCGTCTTGCTGCTGGGGATGAAGCTGGTGCCCTCGTACATCGAATACGGCTCCGTCAAGAAAGCGCTGGCGGGGATCGCGGTTGATACACGCGGCCGCAACCCCTCGGTGGCAGACATCCGCCGCGCGTTTGAGAACCGCTCCGCCATCGACGACATCAACAGCGTCAAGTCGAGCGACCTGGAGATCAGCAGGGAAGGCAACGAATACCTGGTGTCCGCTGCCTGGCGCAGGGAGGTCCCGTTGTTCGCCAACCTTGGCATCTACATCGACTTTACGGCGTCGACCAAGAACTGACCGGGGCGGCGTCAGCAGCTTGTCCAGCACCGCGCGCCTCGAGGAGCTCCTCGGCCATCGGTTCCTGCGCGCCGAGCTGCTCGAGCAGGCGCTGACGCACCGCAGCTTCGGTTCGCCGCACAACGAGCGCCTCGAATTCCTCGGCGACGGGGTGCTGGGTTGCGTCATGGCGCAGGAGCTTTTTGCCCGTTTCCCGGCCCTGAACGAAGGCGATCTTTCGCGCCTGCGTGCCGGCCTGGTGCGCAAGGAATCGCTTGCGGCGTTGGCGCGCGACCTCGGTCTCGGCGAGTACCTGCGGCTGGGCGAAGGCGAGAGCGCGAGCGGCGGCGCAGCACGGCCTTCGATCCTGGCCGATACGCTGGAGGCACTCTACGGCGCCGTGTTCCTGGATGCCGGATACGAGCGCGCGCACGCAACGGTCTGCAGGACCTTCGGCGCTGCGCTCGACACTCTGGATCCCTGCACCACCGCCAAGGATCCGAAGACGCGCCTGCAGGAATTGCTGCAGGGGCGCGGGCAGGGTTTGCCCAGCTACCACGTCGTCGCGACGCAAGGCGCCGCGCACCGGCAGACCTTCGAGGTCGAATGCATGGTGGAGCAGCTCGGCTTGCGCGCGACGGGCAGGGGCGAGTCAAGGCGCGCCGCGGAACAACAAGCGGCCGAGGCGCTGCTGCGCCAACTGGGCGCATGAGCGGCTTCCGCAGCGGCAGCGTGGGCCTGGTGGGCAGGCCGAACACCGGCAAGTCCAGCCTGCTCAACAGGCTGCTGGGACAGAAGCTGGCGATCGTCTCGTCACGCGAGCAGACCACGCGGCACCTGCTGACCGGCATCCTGACCAGCGCGGACTGCCAGTATGCATTCGTCGATTCGCCCGGGTTCCAGTTGCGGCACCGCAACCTGCTCAACCGCTCGCTCAACCGCCGCGCCGGCGAGGCGGCGCGGGATGTGGACGTGGTGGCATTTGTGCTGGAAGCGCTGCACTTCGACTCTGCCGACCGTGCAGCATTGGGCAAAGTGCCGCAAGACATGCCGTTGGTGGCGGTGGTCAACAAAGTCGACCTGGTGCGCCCCGCAGAAAAGCTGCTGCCGTTCCTCGAGCGCCTGGCGCGCGAGCGCAAGTTCGACGCGATCGTGCCGGTGTCAGCGGCGAGCGGCCGCAATATTCCGGAGCTGCTGCGGGTATTGCGCGAGCGCCTGCCCGAGTGCGCGGCGGCCTATCCGGCTGACCAGCTCACCGACCGCGACGAGCGTTTTTTCGCGGCGGAACTGCTGCGCGAGAAGATCTTCAGGTTGCTGGGCGAGGAGCTGCCTTACCGCTGCGAGGCGATGATCGACAGCTTCCGCGAGGAAGGACGGCTGCGGCGTATCGAGGCCACCCTGTGGGTCGAACGCGAAAGCCACAAGCCGATCGTCATCGGCAAGCAGGGCGCCACGCTGAAGCGCATTTCCACCGAAGCGCGCAAAGACATGGAACGCCTGTTTGGCGGCAAGGTCTTCCTGCAGGTCTGGGTCAAGGTCAGGCGCAGCTGGACCGACGACGAGCGCATGCTGCGCCAGCTGGGCTACGCATGACACGCCGGCGCACCGAGCACGAGCCAGCCTTCGTCCTGCACAGCTATCCCTACAAGGAGACCAGCCTGATCGTCGAGGCATTCACGCGCCACCGCGGCCGCGTCGGATTGCTGGCACGCGGCGCGAGGCGGCCGCGCTCAGCGATGCGCGGCAGCCTGCTCGCCTTCCATCCCCTGCGACTGAGCTGGAGCGCCTCCGCCGAACTGGGCACGCTGCTGGCCGTCGATTGGGTCGGCGGTCAGGCGGCGCTGGCAGGCAGGGGCCTGATGTGCGGCTTCTATATCAACGAATTGCTGCTCAAGCTGCTGCCACGGGAGGACGCGCACGAAGCGCTGTTCGACGCCTACGCCGACTGCGTGGCGCGCCTCGGTGAGCGCGAGAATCACTCGGCCGTGATGCGCGGCTTCGAGCGCAGGCTGCTGACCGAAATTGGCTATGCTCCTCTGCTCGAGCGCGACGCCGGCAACGGCCAGCCGGTGGAGCCCGCGCGCCGCTATGTGTACGAGCCGGAGCGCGGACCGCTGGCCGCCAACGGCGACGCCGGGCAGGCATTCACCGTCGGCGGACAGACGCTGCTCGACATGGCGCGCGACGACTATGCGCGCGCTGAAACGCGCGACGAGGCGCGCCGCCTGATGCGCTGGCTGATCGCCGCGCGCCTGTCGGGGCAGACGCTGCATACGCGCGAGGTGCTGCGGGAGCTGCAGGAACTATGATCGAGCTGGGCGTCAATGTGGACCACGTGGCGACGGTACGGCAGGCGCGCCGCACCTATGAACCCGACCCGGTCCTGGCGGCACGGGAGGCGCAGCTTGGCGGCGCTGATGGCATCACGGTGCATCTGCGCGAGGACCGGCGCCACATCCAGGACGAGGACGTGCGCCGGCTGCGCGAGCTGACCCACATCAGGCTCAACCTGGAAATGGCCGCCACCGACGAGATGGTGGAATTGGCGCGGCGCATCCGGCCGGAGATGGCGATGCTGGTGCCGGAGGGACGGCACGAGATCACTACCGAAGGCGGGCTGGACATCGTCGCGCAGGAAAGCCGCTTGCGCGAAGCGGTCGCACGGCTGGCGCAAGGCGGCATCGTCGTTTCGGTGTTCATCGACGCGCAGGCGAGCCAGGTCGAGGCCGCCCAGCGCATCGGTGCCGCGGTGTGTGAAGTGCACACTGGGCCCTACGCGCATGCCTTTCATGCCAAGGGGCGCAGTGCCGAATCGCCGGCAGTCGTCGCCGAACTGCAGAAGATCCGTCTTGCGGGCGAACGGATCCAGGCCCTCGGCATGCGCTTCAATGCCGGCCACGCCCTCAATTACGTCAACGTCGAGCCAGTGGCGCGGCTGCCGGGCGTGCGCGAGTTGCACATCGGGCATGCCATCGTCAGCCGGGCCGTATTCGTTGGCATGCGAGAGGCGGTACGCGAGATGAAGCAGCTCATCGTGCGGGCCGCAAGGTGATCTACGGCCTCGGCAGCGACCTGATCGAAATTGCGCGCGTCGAGCGCGCGCTGGCACGCTTTGGCGAGCGCTTTGCACGCCGCATCCTGTGCGAGCCGGAACTGCGGCGCTTTCACGGCCACGCGAAGCCGGCGGCCTATCTCGCCAAGCGCTTCGCGGCGAAGGAGGCGTTCACCAAGGCGCTCGGCACCGGGATCCACGCGCCGGCGAACTGGCACGGCGTGTGGGTGATCAACCTGAAGTCGGGCAAGCCCCAGCTGGAATTCTCCGCCGCAGTTTGCGCGCTGCTGCAGCAACGCGGCATCCGGCGCTGCCACCTCACGTTGACCGATGAGCGCAGCATGGCTGGCGCCACTGTGATCCTTGAATGCGACGGCTGAGGGCCCGCTTGCCCCTGGGTCCCGTGGTGCTGGACCCCCAGGGTGCGGTGCTGACCGAAGACGACCGCCGCCGCATGCTGCATCCGGCCGCGGGCGGCGTCGTCCTGTTCAGCCGCAGCTACGAGAATCCCGACCAGCTGCAGGCGCTGACGCAAGAGATCCGCGCGCTGCGCGAGCCGCAACTGCTCATCGGCGTTGACCACGAAGGCGGGCGGGTGCAGCGCTTCAAGGAGGGCTTCACCGCGCTGCCGCCCATGCGTGCGCTCGGCAGGCTTTGGGACCGGGACCGAGAGGCGGGACGGGCGGCCGCCCATGCCGCCGGCTATGTGATCGCTGCCGAGCTGGCCGCGCACGGGCTGGATTTCAGCTTCACGCCGGTGCTGGACCTGGACTACGGTTCGAGCACGGTGATCGGCGACCGCGCCCTGCACTTCGATCCGCTCGCCGCCGGCGCGCTGGCCGCGGCGCTGATCGGAGGATTGGACGAAGGCGGCATGCCTGCCGTGGGGAAACACTTTCCCGGCCATGGCTACGCAGTGGCGGACTCGCACGTTGCCGTGCCGATCGACGACCGGTCGCTGGCGGAGATCCGGCGCAAGGACCTTCCTCCCTATGTCGCGGCAATCAAGGCGGGCCTCGCAGCGGTGATGCCCGCGCATGTCATCTATCCGTGCGTGGACAGCGAGCCCGCAGGCTACTCGCGAGTCTGGTTGCAGGATGTCTTGCGCACTCAGCTGGGGTTTGGCGGACTGATCTTCAGCGATGACCTGTCGATGGCGGGCGCCAGATCCGCTGGCAACTTTGGCGCGCGCGCGCGCGCGGCGTTGGCTGCCGGCTGCGACATGGTCTTGCTGTGCAATGATCCACGGGGGCAGGAACGCCTGCTGGATGCGCTGGGCGATGTCCCGCTGGCGGCGGCGCACCGGGCGGAACGCATGCGGCGCCGGGGTGGTGCGCGCGACCTGAGAAACAGCGTGGCCTACCGCGAAGCGCAGCTGGCGTTCGAAGCGCTGGCCTAGCCGCGCTCCATGTAGGTGCCTTGGATGGTGTCGATCTTGATCTTCTCGCCCTTGTTGATGAAGGGCGGCACCTGCACGGTGATGCCGGTTTCCATCGTTGCCGGCTTGAAGGTATTGGTGGCGGTGGCGTTCCTGATGCCGGGCTCCGTGTCCACCACGGTGAGCACCACCGAAGGCGGGATCTCGATGCCGATGGCGCGGCCGTTGTAGAAATTGATCTGCACCTCGGCGTTGGGCAGCAGGAAGCCCGCCTGGCTTTCGAGGAACTCCGCCGGCAGCGTCAGCTGCTCGTAGTTCTCCTGGTCCATGAACACGAAGCCCCCGCCATCCTGGTAGAGAAACTGCATGTCGCGCGCGTCGACGAAGGCACGCTCGATCTTGTCCTCGGTGCGGAAGCGCTGGTTGGTCTTGGTGCCCGCCTCGATGTCCTTCATCTCGACCTGCATGAAGGCACCGCCGCGTCCGCCGACGTGCACGTGGTAGCACTTGAGCACGCGCCACACGCGCTTGTCCCATTCGAGCAGGTTGCCGACACGGATTTCTACTGCGGAGACCTTGGCCATGGCTGTCGGGCGGGCGGAAAAGGGCGCGAAGTTTACACTGATTCTGCAGGCTGGCGCTAGAATTCCTTCTCCGCATGGACGCACCGCGCCTCGACCCGAAGGGCTTTGTTGCCGGGCTGCCCAGCCTGCCCGGCGTCTACCGCATGCTGGGACCGGCCGGCGATGCTCTGTACGTCGGTAAGGCGCGCGACCTGAAGAAGCGCGTGGCAAGCTATTTCCACAATAGCGTCGCCAGCCCGCGCATCCGCATGATGCTGGCGCAGGTGGCGCAGGTCGAAGTGACGGTGACGCGCTCCGAAGCCGAGGCCCTGCTGCTGGAGAACAATTTCATCAAGAGCCTCGCGCCGCGCTACAACATCCTGTTCCGCGACGACAAGTCCTACCCGTACCTGACGCTCAGCGGGCACCGCTTCCCGCGCCTGGGTTTCCACCGTGGGGCGCGCGACTCCCGCCACCGCTACTTCGGCCCGTTTCCGCACGCCTCGGCGGTACGCGAGAGCATCCAATTGCTGCAGCGGGTGTTCCGTCTGCGCAGCTGCGAAGACACGATGTTCGAGAACCGCTCGCGGCCCTGCCTGCTGCATCAGATCCGGCGCTGCACCGCGCCTTGCACCGCGCTGATCGGCGAACAGTCCTACGCCCAGGACGTGCTGCACGCCGAGCTGTTCCTGAAGGGACGCGAGGACGACGTCATGCAGCGGCTCACCGAACGCATGCAGGCTGCGTCCGCAGCGAGGCAATATGAAGCCGCGGCCGGTTATCGCGACCAGGTGCGCGCGCTGTCGCGCGTGCAGGCGCGGCAATACGTGGAATCCGAGCGCGGCGTCGACTGCGACGTCGTCGCCTGCGTGGTCAAGGGCGCATTGGCCTGCGTGAATCTGACGATGATCCGTGGCGGCCGCCACGTCGGCGACCGCAGTTTCTTTCCCGCCAACGCGGACTCCGCTGCCCCGGAAGAGGTGTTGCAGGCTTTTCTCGAGCAGCACTATCTGGCGCAGCCGGCTCCGCCGCTGGTGCTGGCAAGCCACGCGGTGGACTTCGACGCACTGGTGCCGACGCAAGGCGAGCGGCGCGTGTGGGTGGCAATGGCGGCGAAGAACGCCGAACTGGCCCTGGAGCAGCGCGCCCGGCAACGCAATGCGCAGGAAGAACGCCTGGCGGCGCTGCGCGAAGCACTCGGCCTGCCGGATTCGGCGCAGCGCATCGAATGTTTCGACGTCAGCCACACCATGGGCGAGGCGGCTGTCGCGTCGTGCGTGGTGTACGACCGGCACGCGATGCAAAAGGGCGAATACCGGCGCTTCAACTTGCGCGACATCACGCCCGGGGACGACTACGCGGCGATGCGCCAGGCGCTGACCAGGCGCTACGCACGCGTCAGCGCGCAGGAGGGCAAGATGCCGGATCTGCTGCTGATCGACGGAGGCAGGGGACAGGTTTCGGCGGCCCGGCTGGCGCTGGCAGAGATCGGCCTGCACGAGGTCACCGTGGTCGGCGTCGCCAAGGGCGCGCTGCGCAAGCCCGGACTGGAAGAGCTGATCCTCGACGCCGGTGAGCGCAGCCTCCAGCTGCCCACGGTGCATCCTGGATTGCACCTGGTGCAGCAGATCCGCGACGAGGCGCACCGCTTCGCCATCGT
Source organism: uncultured Enterobacteriaceae bacterium (assembly GCA_964631735.1). Taxonomy (GTDB): domain Bacteria; phylum Pseudomonadota; class Gammaproteobacteria; order Burkholderiales; family SG8-39; genus JAABQT01. Next base: position 30,291 of record CAZVZV010000230.1, on the reverse strand, counting down.
TGGCCACCGGGCGCGGCGCGCCAAGTCGCGTACCACCTCGTCGCTGAGCGAGATCCCGGGCATCGGGGCGCAGCGGCGTCAGCGCCTGCTGGCGCACTTCGGCGGGCTGCGCGACGTCCAGGCGGCGGCAGTCGACGAAATTGCGCAAGTCGAGGGCATCAGCCGGCCGCTTGCCGAGCGTATCTACAAGGCCTTGCACTGATGCCGCTGAACCTGCCGAATCTGGTGACCTGGCTGCGCATCCTCATGATCCCGCTGATCATCGGCGTGTTCTACCTGCCTGAGGCGTGGCTGTCGAGCACGGGAAAGAATGTCGCCGCCTGCGCGATATTCGTGGTCGCGGCGCTCAGCGACTGGCTCGATGGCTACCTTGCACGCGCGCTCAACCAGATGTCCGCCTTCGGTGCCTTCCTCGACCCGGTGGCTGACAAGCTGATCGTGGCGGCCGCGCTGATCATGCTGGTGCAACTGGAGCGCGTCGAGCCGGTCATCGCGCTGATCATCATCGGTCGCGAGATTGCGATTTCCGCCTTGCGCGAGTGGATGGCCAAGCTCGGCCAGTCGGCCAGCGTGGCGGTGGCTTACATCGGCAAGGTGAAGACTGTCAGCCAGATGATCGCCATCCCGTTGCTGCTGTTCCACGATGAATTGTTCGGGCTGCTGAACACGCAATTGCTCGGCACCATCCTGATCAACGTGGCCGCGGTACTGACCGTGGTGTCGATGCTGCACTACCTGCGCCGCGCTCTGCCTCACGTGCAGGGATGAGCTATAATTTCCGGCTCCATGACGCGGGAGTAGCTCAGTTGGTAGAGCGCAACCTTGCCAAGGTTGAGGTCGCGAGTTCGAGACTCGTCTCCCGCTCCAGTTCAGGTTAGGGAAGGCCGGGAGGCCTTCCCTTTTCGTTGCATCCCCGGGCGGGATGGCAGAGTGGTCATGCAGCGGCCTGCAAAGCCGTGGACGCCGGTTCGATTCCGACTCCCGCCTCCAAACTTCCTTGCCGCGTCGCTGCCCGGGTGGCGAAATTGGTAGACGCATGGGACTTAAAATCCCTGGGCCGCAAGGCCATGCCGGTTCGAATCCGGCCCCGGGCACCAGACTCAGCCCGCAGCGAGGGTCAGACGGATGCGGTTGCGGCCGAACAGGTAGGCGTAGTCGCGGGAGGCCGCCAGTTCCTTCGTCAGCAGCACACCGAGCCCGCCGACCTTGCGCAATTCGAGCGTGGTGTCAGGTGGCTCCTCGGGGAGGTGCGCGTACGGGTTGAACGCGGGCGCCTTGTCTTCGTAGACAATCTGTACGGCGTCGCCCGTACGCGACAGCGCCACCCAGACTGGTGCATCGCAATCACCACGATGCCCGTGTTTCACGGTGTTGGTGAACAGTTCCTCCAGCACAAGGTTGAGACGCAGACAGCGCTCGCGCGGCAGGCCGGAATCGGCGCAAAACGCCTCCAGGAACGACTGCACCATGCGCAGCTGGTCCAGGCGTGCAAGAAACTGTCCGACTCGGGCGTATTTCACTGTGTACCCTGTCCTCCCCGGCGCATTATAGAATCCTCGCAAACCAGCAGGAGGAACCATGCGCCAAATCATTGCAGCAGCGGCAATCGCTTCCGCCCTCGTGGTCACAGGGACGTCATGGGCCAATGACGTCGGCCAGGTCAAGACCGCGAAAGGCACTGTGCACGTCGAACGCGCCGGCAAGCTCATGCCAGCGTCGGTCGGCATGCCGATCCGCCAGTCGGACACCCTGGTTACCGGTGCCGACGGCTCCGTCGGAGTGACCTTCAGCGACAACAGCCTTTTGTCCACGGGCCCGAACAGCGTGCTGGTGGTAGACCGCTACAGCTTCGACAGCACCACGCACGCGGGCCACTTCGATGCCTCGCTGAAGAAGGGTACCCTGGCCGTAGTGTCAGGCAAGATGGTCAAGCAGTCCCCCGATGCGATGAAAGTGCGTACGCCTGCCGCCGTCATGGGCGTGCGCGGCACCGAGTTCGTCGTGCAGGTGGACGAACCGGCGAAAAAGTAGATGGGGGTCGTGATCGCCGCGCTGGGGATGGCGCTCGTGATCTATGCGCACCAGGGCCAGGTAGGCGACGAACTGGTGGTGGTGCTCCCGGGATTGGACGACAAGGTGGGAACGGTGGTGGTTGAGCGCGCCGGCGAACGGGCGGTACTCAACCAGCCCTATGCCGCAAGCCGCATCATGGACGGCGGCGGGCCGCAGGCGCAACGCCTGACGGAAACCGAAGTGCAGCGGGAGTTCGGCCCGCTGCTCGCTGCGCTGCCCGGGCGGCCCAAGTCATTCCTGCTGTATTTTCTCGAGGGCAAGGACGAATTCACGCCGGAATCGCGCGTCGCACTCGACTTGATGCTGGCCGAGCTGCGCCAGCGCGGCGCGCCCGACGTGATGGTGATCGGGCACACGGATCGCGTCAGCAGCGTGCAATTCAACGACCGGCTTTCCCTGCAGCGTGCCGAGCGGGTGCGCGCCGAGCTGGTGCAGCTTGGCATCGCGCAGAGCCGCATCCAGATCGCGGGGCGCGGTGAGCGCGAGCCGCTAGTGCCGACCGACGACGAAGTCCCCGAGCCCCGCAACCGGCGGGTCGAGGTCAGCGTCCGTTAATTCCTCGCCGCCGGGCGCCGCTGCGGCGCGGCCGTTCCAGCGCACGCACAGCAGGGTCAGGTCGTCCGAGGGTTCGGCAGCGCCGACGTAGCGCGCTACGTCGGCGCGCACCGCGGACAGCAGGGCGGCGGGCGCGATGTGTTCCGGCAGTGTCTGCAGGACCGAGTGCAGGCGGGCCACGCCGTACAATTTCCCGGCTGCGTTCATCGCTTCAGTGACGCCATCGGTAACCACGCAGATCCATTCGCCGGCGGTCACCTGGTGGGACTCCACCGGATAGGCGTAGTTCTCCACCACGCACAGCGGGGGCCCGCCCGAATGCTCCAGGCGTGCCAGCCTGCCGCCCGGGCGCCGCGCGAACGGCGGCTCATGCCCCGCATTGCTGAATTCGAGCACGCCGGTGCGCGTGTCCAGGATTCCGGCAAAAGCGGTGATGAACAGCGATTCCGGGTTCTCGCTGGACACCTCGGCATTGGCCCGCACCAGCAGGCCGCCGACGTCATCCGCGCGCCGCGCCGCGCTCTTCAGCAGGGTCTTGGACAGCGCCATGAACAGGCTCGCCGGCAGGCCCTTGCCGGACACATCGGCAACGATGAAGAACAGCCGGTGCGCGTCGATCATGAAGCAATCGTAGAAATCACCGCCTACCGTGCGCGCGGGCTCCAGGTGCGCCTCGATGTCGAAGCGCGTTTCGCGCGCGAACAGAATGCCGGGCACCGGCAGCAGGCCCATCTGGATGCGGCGGGCGGATTCCAGCTCACCGGTCACACGCGCCGCTTGTTCCCGCAGACTCCGGCGCTGTTCGTCCGCCTCGCTCAATGCCTGCGCCAGCACGATGCCGAACACGATCGTGGCCCCGATCGCGGGCCAGGCCACGTCGAGCAGCATGCCTTCCCGCGCAAACCCTTCGACACCCAGTGCGCCCAGCGCGGCCACCACCGCCACGTACAGCGCGATCGAGCCGGCGACACCGAGAGCGGGTACGCCGAAGGCGAGCACCAGTGCGGCGGCGGCGAGCAGCGCCATCTCCAGCGCGTGCAGCACGGCCGGGCGACGCAGGTAGGCCTGATCATAGATCTGCTCCAGGATCTGGGCATGGATCTCGACCCCGGGCACGCGCTCGCCGAGGGAGGTGCTCTGGTAATCGAGCAGGCCGAGGCCGGTGACGCCGACCAGCACCAGCTTGCTCTCGAGTTCGCCCGCGGCAACGCTGCCCTCGAGCACCTTCGCCGCGGACACGAATCGCCCCTCGTCGTGCGGCCCGTACCAGATCCAGAAGCGGCCGTCAGCATGCGCTGGCACCGCGATGTCGCCGAGGCGGAGTTCGATCTGGTCACGCTTGCGTCCGACCAGGGACAGCGGCGCGCCGGTCGCCACCCGCAGCATCTCGGTGCTCAGCGCCGGCACGATGACATCGCCCACCATCCCAGCGACGAGGGCACGCCGAATCACGCTGCTCTCCGGGTCGACGCTGAGCAGGCCGCGGCCGGCGGCGGCGCGATCGATCACCGGAAGGCTGGAGAGGTGTCCGGCGAATCGCCGCAGCGCGAGATCGGGCGCATCGAAGATGCGGACCGGGGCGGCAGCAGGAGGCTGCGGGAAGCGCGGGTGCGGCGCTTCCAGGCCGGCGATGCCCAGCACGACATTGCGGCCTTGTATGGCCGCGGCCAGCGCCGCGTCGTTCGACGGCAGGGAACGCAGGCGGCGCGCCACGTCGGCCGACATTTCCTGCACTTCCTGCGCCACCTCGGCCGGCGAGAAGCGGTCGCGTTCCGCAAACAGCAGGTCCAGGCCGATGGCGGCCGGCTTGGCGGCAGCGATGCCGGCGATCAATTGCGCAATCCTGGTGCGCGGCCAGGGCCACTGACCGTGGCGTTCCAGCGCCAACTCGTCGATCGCGACGATCAGCGCCGGAGCGCTGCGCCGTTCGCGCGGGAACAGCATCTGGTAGCCGTCGAACAGGGCATTGCGCAGCGCTTGCACGAACTGCGGCTCCGCCGCGAGCAAGGCCATCAATACGACCACCAGGGCGAGCGGGGCTGCCCGCTTGGACCAGACGGACCTCAGACGTCGATCTCCAGGCCGTCATAGGCGGCGGAAACCTGCAGCGCTTGCGTGCCCCGTGTCAGCTCCTCCAGGCGGCGCGTCTCCCGCAGCACGCCCTCGATGGTGGCGTCGTCGTAGGCCGGCTCGTGGTGGAACAGCACCAGGTGCTTGACGCGTGCCATCTGGCACAGCTCGACGCCGATGATGTTGCTCGAATGTCCCCAGTCGGCCTTCACCGAGATTGCGTCGGCGAGCGAATACATGGCATCGAACACCACGACGTCGGCTTCATGGAAGAATTTGACGAACCGCGCGGTCTGCGCGCGGTTCTCCAGCTTGTGCTCCGAATCGGTGGTGTAGACGAAGGACTTGCCCGGCGTCTCGAAGCGATAACCAAAGGAGTCGCCGGAATGCATCTGCGGCGCAGGCGTCACGCGGATGCCGGAGACCTCATGCGCCTTGCCGGGCGTGAGCCGAATGAACTCGATGTCCGCGGACAATTGCGAGAACTCCACCGGGAAACAGGGCGGGGCCTGCTGCAGGCGGAAGGCGTGCTCCAGCACGTCGTGGCAGCCGTGGATGCGGATGCGCGTGCCCGGCACATAGGCCGGACCGAAAAACGGGAAACCCATGATGTGGTCCCAGTGCACGTGCGACATGAACACATTGACCGTCGCCGGCCTGCCTGACTGGCGCGCGAGCACGTGTGCGCCGAACGGGCGCGCGCCGCTGCCCATGTCGCAGACGAAGTACTCCTCGTGACCGGTTGCCAGTTCGACGCAGGCCGAATGGCCGCCGAAGGTGTGCGACAAGGAAAAGTCGAGGTGCTGCTCGGCGTAGGCATAAGCCGCGCCGATCGACTCGAAACTGCGTCCCCCGGCCCGCATCAGCGCCACGGCGATCTTGTCGCGGATGTCGGCGGCAGTAAGCGCGACGGGAATCGAACCGCGGGTGCCCCAGAAGCGGACGCGCACCCGCGCTAGCCCCGGTCGAAGGCAGCGGCCGCGGCTGGCGAGAGCGAGGCGAGCGCGTCGCGCACTTTCGGGTAGGCCTCGAACACCAGGTTGAAGCGCGCGATCTGGAAAATCTCGGCTACCACCGGCTGCATGGAGGCGATGATGATGCGGCTGTTCTGCGCCTTGGCTTGCTTCGCCGCCAGCATGAAGCAGCGCAGTCCGGCACTCGAAACGTACTCCAGGCCCGACAGGTCGAGCACGATCGGCGTGCCATCCTTGGCCGCGCGCTCCAGGTGCGGCGCGAGTTCCTCGCGAAATGTCTCGCAGTTGTCGTGGTCCAGGCGGCCCGCAGGCGAGAGCACCAGTGCGGTGCCGTAAAGATGGTGGGCGAGCGGCATTTTCTTTGAGTTCCCGGCGCCTATTGTCTGCAAAGCCGGGGCCGACGGCAACAGCTAGAATCGCGGCATGGCCACTGTCGGTGACCAACGCATCCTCGGCGCGGCGCGCTGGCTGGTGAACCGGCATCTGGCCAGGGGCCGCTCCGAGCCGCCGCCTGCGGCGCTTGCGCCGCGCAGCATCGAAGAGGCCTACGCCATCCAGGACGCGTTTGCCGCCCTGAAGGCCCGTGTCTGCGGACCCATCGCGGGATACAAGATTGCGCTGACCACGCCGCAGATGCGCAAGCTTGTCGGCCTGCAGGATTCGATCGCCGGTTGCCTCCATGCGCGTCAGGTGGTGCGCGCTCCGGCCACGGTGCGGGCGGCGGACTACGGGCGGCTGCTGGTCGAATTCGAGATCGCGGTGCGCATGCGCGCGGACCTTCCCTTGCTTGCCGCGCCGTATTCGAGAGAACAAGTGGTTTCGGCCGTGGGTTCCGTGATGCCGGCGTTTGAACTGGCCGACGACCTGGGTGCGGACTATTCGACGCTCGCCACTCGCGGGCTGGAACTGGCGGCCGACAATGCGTGGAACGAAGGTGCAGTGCTGGGGACGCCGATCGACGACTGGCGAGGCATCGACCTCGCAGCCATTCGCGGCGTGGCGAGCATCAACGGTCAGGTCGTGGGGGAGGGGACGGGTGGTGACGCGATGGGGCACCCCCTCGCCGCGCTGGCCTGGGTGGCGAATCACCTCGCGGGCAGGGGCCGATTTCTGCGCAAAGGCGACGTGGTGATCACCGGCAGCCTGGTGACGTCCAAATTTCCCCGCGCCGGCGACCGGTTGAAGTTCGAGGCAGGCGCGCTCGGCGCGATCGAGCTGGCGGTGGAATAAGTCCTAGAGAAGTTTGCGCAGCTCGTTTTTCTGCACCTTGCCGAGCGCGTTCTTCGGCAGCCGGTCGACGAACAAGATGCGCCGAGGGTGCTTGAAACGCGCGAGCCGATCCTCGAACAGGGCGAGCACGGCAGCCTCATCCAGCTTGGCGCCCGGCTTGCGCACCACTACGGCGCACGCCGCTTCTCCCCACTTCGCGTCCTCCATCCCGACCACTGCCGCCTCGGCGATCAGCGGGCAGTCGGCCAGCACGTTCTCCAGTTCGGCCGGATACACGTTCTCGCCGCCGGAGATGATCAGGTCCTTCGACCTGCCCATGATCCAGTAGTAGCCCTCGTCGTCGACGCGCGCCAGGTCGCCCGTTCTGAACCAACCCTCCGGCGTCAGTGCCGCTGCAGTCGCTGCGGCATCGTTCCAGTAACCGCGCATCACATTCGGTCCGCGCACCCAGACCTCGCCTTGCACCAGCTTGACCTCGCAGTGCAGGGCAGGTTTTCCCGCGCTACCCGGTTTGCGCATTGCGTCTTCCCGCCGCAGCACCGTCGCAATGGGCGCCGTTTCGGTCGATCCGTAGATCTGGCCTACCGGAATGCCCCGGGCATGAAAGGCTTCGATCAGGCTTGCTGGCACCGCCATGGACCCGGTATTGAGCAAGCGCAGGCTAGACAGGTCGGTCCTCGTCCAGTCCTGATGGCCGATGACGGCCGCGATGGTCGCAGGGACAAGGAGACTGAGCGTCGGGCGGAGCGCCGCGACGCCGTGCAACCAGGCTCCTGCCTCGAACCGTGGATGCAGCGTCACCCTGGCGCCCGCCAGCAGCGCCGGCAGCGTCTGAATGTTCAAACCGCCAACGTGGAACAGCGGCAGGGCGGTCAGCACGTGGTCGTTCTGCGTCATCTCGTGGGCATGGATCGAGTTGGCGCCATTCGACAGCAGCGCGCGTTGCGTCAACACCGCCCCCTTGGGAGTCCCAGTGGTGCCTGAGGTATACACGATCAGCACGTCGTCTTCCTCTGCGCCTGCCAGGAGCGGTTCGCCCCTGTCGCGCCAGTCGCCCAGTGGAACGCCCAGTTCTCGGGCCTGCGGCTCGAAGGCAGCGTCGCAGTACAGCAGGCGCGGCGCGCAGTCGCGCAGGATCGTCGCATGCTCGGCCGCCGTGAGGCGCCAGTTGAGCGGTACCAGGATGGCGCCCAGCCTGGCCGCCGCGAACAGCAGCGCCAGCATGTCCGGGTGGTTGTAACCAAGCCAGGCGATGCGCTCGCCCTTGCCCGCGGCGAGCGCGCGCGTCGCAAGCTCGATGCGCTGCCAGAAATCTGCGTAGTTCCAGTCGCGCTCCTGGAAACGGAGCGCAAACATGTCAGGCGTCTGCTGAGCCCGGCGCTCGATGAAGCGCGAAATATTCAGTCGTCGGCCTCCCCGGGTTCGTACAGGGCTTCGCGGCCGATGCGGTCCAGGCACAGCTCGGCGGTCCAGGGCAGCATCAGCGCGCCACAGCGCGAATCGCGATACAGGCGTTCCAGCGGCAGGGACTTGAGCATCGACTGCCCGCCGCAGGTGCGGATCGCAAGGCGGCAGATGTCGTTGGAGTTCTCCATGATCGTGTACTGCGCCGCGTAGGCGCGCAGGCGCGCATCCTTGGGCGGATCGACGCGCGCGTCCTCCAGCATGCGCAGGAACAGGGCGCGCGTCTGCTCGAGCTTGATCCACATCTCGGCCACAGCGATCTGCTTGGTGGGATACATACGGCGCTTGACCGGCGGCATGCCGGGCACTTCTCCGCGCAAGTAGCGCACCGTGAACTCGTGGGCCGCGATGGCGATGCCCATGTAAGTCGGGGAGAGGGTGGTGAACATGTGCGGCCACCGGCTCGCTGCCTGGAAGTAGATGCCGCGCGGCATCATCGCTGCCTCGTCCGGCACGAAGACGTCCTTGAACACGAGGGTGCGCGACACCGTGCCGCGCATGCCGAGGGGGTCCCAGTCTCCGCTGACCTCGAGACCAGGGGCCTTGCCGGGTATCGCCAGGTACAGCGTGTCGCGCATCGACAGTTCCGGCTTGTCTTCCGTGCACAGCACGCCGTAGTAGTCGGCCGCGCCGGCAAGCGATGCGAAGATCTTCTTGCCGTTCACCAGCCAGCCGCCCTCCACCTTGGCGGCGGTGGTGCCGAATGGCGCCCTGCCGGCGGCGGCTGCACTGCCTTCCGAAAATGGCTGTGCGTACACGGCACCCTGGCTCACCACGCGCTCGAAATGCAGCGCGCGGTGCCGCTCGTGCTCGGCGCGCTGCTCGCGCGTCATGTCCAGGTCGTCGGCAAGCACGCCGGGCCACAGCGTCGAGCACGCATGCATGTTGAAGGTGAGGGCGGTCGCGCCGCAGTATTTGCCGAGCGTGGCCGATACCAGGGCATAGGTGCGAAGGTCGGCGCCTTGGCCGCCGAATTTCTCCGGCACGCACAGGCCGAGCAGCCCCGCCGCGCGCAGGTCGGCATAGTTCTCGAAGGGAAAACTCGCCTCGCGGTCGTAGCGCTCCGCGCGTGCGGCGAAGCGCGGCCCGAGCTCGTCTGCGAGCGCGATCAGCGCCCGCTGCTTGCCGTTCAACGGATAGTTGGAGCCTGTGACGTCGTAGCGCGGGTCGGTCATCTCAGAGTTTGCGGCGTTCGAGGAAGTCGCGCAGCGCCTCGTTGAACGCGTCCGGCTGGTCCATCGGGCCGAGATGCCCGCAGCCTTCGAGCAGGACGAACTCGGCGCCCGGGATCTTCTGCGCCATGCGTTGCATGACGTTCGCGGGCGCCACGCTGTCGTCACTGCCGGCGATCAGCAGCGCCGGCGCACCGATCAAAGGCAACTGGGCGCGCCGGTCGAATGTGGTGAGCAGTTGCACCGCCTTCCGGTAAGTGGCTGGCGCGATGGCGCCCATGATGCGCTCGGCTTGCACCAGTCCCTCGGGCAGCGACTTCGAGCCGCGCAGCGTCGGCATCAGCTTTGCCGCGATGTCGGCCATGCTGTGTCCCGCGTCGAGGGGTGCGATGCGCGCGGCGATGAACTTGTCGACGAACTCCTGGCTGCCGCCACCAAACGACGGGCTGGTGAAGCCGAGCACGAGGGCCTTGACCAACTGCGGGAAGCGCACGCAGGCCTCCTGAGCGATGAATCCGCCCATGCTGTGCCCGATCAGCACCACCGGCTCGCCGCCGAGCGACTCGATCAGCCGGCGCAGGGCACCGGCGACCTGTTCCAGGTCGTAGGGGTCGATCAGGGAGGTGCCGCCGTAACCCGGCTGGTCCCACGCGTGCGAACGATGACCCAGAGCGGAAAAGTAGGGGACTTGCCGGTCCCACGCGGCGCGCCCGCCGCCCACGCCATGCAGGAAGAGCAGGGTGCTCAAGCGACCAGCTTGCCGTCCCGCACGACCGCCCCACCGTCCAGCGCCACTGTGCAATGGCGAAACGGCAGGTCGAAGTGACCGAGCGTATGGCGCCCGGCGACTTCGTTCGCGCCGGTGGAATAGAGGAAATTGCCCGCAAAGGCACGCTGCTCCGTGCCGTTGACGTCCCGCCGGTCGTAAAGGGCGAGCGCGTCCCAGCGCGCGCGCGCGTTCATGCCCCAGCCGACGTGCGAGACCGCGTAGGCCTCGCGATCGCCCCAGGCCGCGAAATACTCGCGCATCAGTTCCGCATCGAGCGACTCGCCGTCGATGCGTGTCACGTAGTCGTTCTCAATGCTCAGGCGCACCGGCGATTCCACGTAGCGCTTGAAAGTGAGATTGAGGTCCCCTGGCGCCATGACCAGCGTGCCGTTGACGCTCCCGGCGGTTGGAAAGCAGAGGCAAAGCCCACCCGGCCAGTGCGATAGCGTGCCAGGCTTATCCGTAAAGCCCCATACGCCGCCGACGCGTGCGCCTTCCACGCGGATTGCGAGGGCGGTGCCGGCAGGCGAGGTCACCTGCATTTGCTTCGCTTCGCGCAGCCGGCGCATCCCCGCCCTCACCTGCTGTTCGTCTGCGGGGGAGGGGGCAAGGCGCTCGAGCACGTCGGGGTGCTCATTTGAGATGTAGAGCACCCGCGCCCCGCCCTTCAGGATGGCGGGCAGTTCGGCCGCATGCATCAGGCCTTCCAGCGTGCAATCGGCGATGAATGCAGAGGCGGCGAGCGCTTGCAAGGCGGGGCCTTGGCCCGCGAGGACAACCGACGCGCCGGTGGAGCGGATCGGTACCGGCGCCGTTTGGCGTGGCGTAGGCACCACGACGTGGAATGGTCTGGCGCCAAGCCTGAGCAGAGCGAGCTCGGCGAGCTGAACGTTCAGGGCACGCGACTGGGTCTCGGACAGGATGGCGCAGGCGTCGCCGGGGCTCACCTTGCAAAGGGCGAACACCTCGGCAAACAGGTCGATCCATTTCCCCTCGAGCCGGTCGGCGATCATGGTGTAATCGTAATAGAATCCAGCACATGAAGATTTTCGATCTGCTGTGCGGTACCGGCCACCGATTCGAGGGCTGGTTCGCGTCGGCTGAGGACTACACGAAGCAGAAGGCGCGCGGTTTGGTGGCTTGCCCGGCCTGTGCATCGCAGCAGGTGGACCGCGTTCCCTCTGCGACGCGTTTCAATACAGGTGCGCCCCAACCCGCCGCGCGCGAGCAAGCGGGGCAGGACCCTCTGGCCCTCGCGCAGAAGCTTTACTCGCGCATGCTGGACGATCTGCTGACGAAATCGGAGGACGTCGGTTCTTCGTTCCCGGCGGAAGCGCGGCGCATTCACAACCAGGAAGCGCCTGCACGCTCCATCCGTGGCCAGGCAAGCCAGGAGGAACACGACGCTCTGGTCGAAGAAGGGATCCCTGTAGCGAGACTTCCCATACCGCCTTCTGGGCGCTGGAATTGAGGGCTCGAGCCAGATCTAAGTTAATCAATGTGTATTATGTTAAGTAATAGGGCAGATTACTTCCCCCAGTCCGCCCCCTTCAGTTCTTAGGCATTCCAGCAATCATCTCCCCCGCAAATAACCGCGGGTTCAGCGGATGGCTAGCCAGCAACCGATTCCTCCCCATCTGCCGTGCGTAACGCAGCCAAGCGACCGCCTGAGCTGACGCAGTAGCCTGTCCATACCTCGAAACACTGCATAAAGACTGCATTGCGACGTTCAACGCGTGCTTCTGCAGGACTTCCGCCAACGTCTCGAGCTGCTCCCGGTCATTGATCGCCCCCAAAGCGTCCAGATCCTTCGCCTGAAGGGCCTTGCGCAGCCTGGCGATCGTCTCGCCAGCCCCTGAGGCGTACTCCAGCGCGCGCAAAGGCGCGCCACCCGCAAACGCCAGCCAAGCTTCCCAATCCGGCACCCCCTGCGCCTTGAGCCAGGAACCGGCTGCCGCCGAATCAGGCAATGCCACCGGCAATGCCACGCAGCGGCTACGGATGGTCGGCAGCAGACGCGCCGGCCGGTGCGATACCAGGATGAAATGCGCTTGCGATTGGGGTTCCTCGAGGCCCTTGAGCAGTGCGTTCGCAGCGTTTCGATTCATGTCTTCCGCCGGATGCACCAGCACCACCCGCTGCCGCCCGCGGTGCGAACGCAGGTTGAGGAAGCTGTCCAGCGAGCGCACCTGGTCGATCTTGACCTCGGCGCTGGGCTTTTGCGTCTTCGATGCCGTGGGCGCTGCCTCATCCAGCTCCTGGCCCGTTTCGCGCAGCCGCGACAGGGATTCGGGCTCAAGGCGGCGTAAATCCGGATGGGTACCCGCCAGGAACCACCGGCAGCCATCACAGGTGCCGCAAGGAGCCTGCAACGGCCCGGCCGTCTCGCACAGCAGGAGCTGCGCGAATTGCTCGGCCAGCACCAGTTTGCCGATGCCTTCGGGCCCATGGACCAACAGCGCTTGGGGCAACCTGGCACGCATGCCCAGGAGCTGCTCCCAGACCACTTTCTGCCACGGATATAGTTTGTTATTCAATCTATTGCAATCTCTTCTTCAATCATCTTCTTAATATTAGCCACTGTCCCAGTCGCGTCCACCACGCGGATCCGCTCGGGGTCGGTGCGCGCCAAACCCAGGTAGGCCTGGCGCACCCGCTCGAAGAACTCGCGATCCTCGCGCTCGAAACGGTCCGGCGCACGGCCGGTACGGCGGAGCCGTTCGCGGCTGACTTCGTAAGGACAATCGAACACCAGCGTGCGGTCCGGCAGCAATCCGTCATGCGAGACCTGCGCCAGGTGGGCGATCAGTTCCGCGGCGACGCCCTTCCCTCCGCCTTGGTAGGCAAACGTCGCGTCGGTGAAGCGGTCGCACAGCACCCAGTCGCCCGCCTGCAGCGCCGGGGCGATCACGCGCTGCACGTGGTCCGCCCGTGCCGCGAACAGCAGCATGGTTTCGGCGATCGGATCCATCGGTTCGGCGAGCACGAGTTCGCGCAGCTTCTCTGCGAGCGGCGTGCCGCCGGGTTCGCGCGTCACCAGCACCGTGCGGCCGCGCGCGCGCAGCCGCTCGGCGATCCACGCCACGTGCGTGGACTTGCCAGCGCCGTCCACGCCTTCGAGCGTGATGAAGCGGCCCCTGGTCATCGGCGTCTTGGCTTGAGCTGGTATTGTGACACCGCCCGATTGTGCTCCTGCAGCGTGCGCGAAAACTGGCTGCTGCCGTCGCCACGCGAGACATAGTAGAGAGCCTTTATCTGCGCTGGGCGCAACGCGGCGCGCAGTGATGCCTGGCCAGGCAGCGCGATCGGCGTCGGCGGCAAGCCCCGGCGCGTATAGGTGTTGTAGGGCCCGTCCGCCTTCAAGTGCGCCTTTTTCAGGTTGCCATCGAAGCTTGCGCCCAGTCCGTAGATCACGGTGGGATCGGCCTGCAGCGCCATGCGGATGCGCAGCCGATTCACCAGCACGCCGGCGATCTGCTCACGCTCTTCGGCCTTGCCGGTTTCCTTTTCGACGATCGACGCCATGATGAGCGCTTCGTACGGCGTGCGGTAGGGCACGTCGGCAGCGCGCTGCTCCCATTCCTGCGCCAGATGCGCCTGCATTACCCGGTAGGCACGCCTCAGCACGGCGAGATCGCTCGAACCGCGATCGAAGACATAGGTGTCGGGAAAGAACAGTCCTTCCGCGTGCCGCTCGTCCGCCCCAACGCGCTTGAGCAGTTCCGCGTCGCTCAGACCCGCGCTGTCGTGGCGCAGGACCGGGCTGGCGTCGAGTGCCGCGCGCAACTGGAGGAAGGTCGAGCCCTCGATCACCTGGAGTTCGGCCTGCATCACGTCGCCGCGCGCCAGCTTGTCGAGCAGCGCCAGCGGTCTCGCCGCGGTGGTGACTTGGTAGTAGCCAGCCCTGATCTCCGCATCGCGCCCCAGCGCCCGGGCCAGCAGCTCGAACTGCAGCGGTCGCATGCCGATGCCGGCCTGCTCCATGCGGCGCACGGCGGCGCGCAAGCCGCTGCCCGCGGGTATTTCAAACTCCACAGGCAGGGTGGCGATGGGTACGGGCGTGCTCAGGTACCAGGCGGCGTAGCCAGCCGCGGACAGCAACCCGACTAACACCAGGGCGAGGAAGAGTCGAACGTGGGTCACAGCGGAATGGGAATAAAATCGTGCAAGCATTCTACGATGGACACCAAGGTCTCCCACGCAACGGCGGAATTGAAGCGGCTCGGCATGCTAACGTGCACGGGCGACGAGGCGCGCGCATTCCTGCACGCGCAACTCAGCAGCGACATCGCCGGCCTCGAGGCAGACCGCGCGCGCTACGCCGGCTGGTGTTCGGCGAAGGGACGGTTGTTGGCGAGCATTCTCGTGGTGCCGTTCGGGCGTGGATTCCTGCTGCAGTTGTCGCGCGACCTGGCACCGGCCGTCACCAAGCGCCTGTCCATGTTCGTCCTGCGCGCCAAGGCCAAAGTGGCGGACGCCAGCGCGGACTGGGTGCAGTGCGGGCTATGGGGCCCGGGCGCCGAAGCGCGGCTGGCGGCACTGGGCATGCCTGTCCCGGCCGAGGACCTCGCGGCCGCGCAGAGTGCCGTCGCGGTGGTGGTCCGGGTCGCGCCACAGCGCTTTCTTCTCATGCTTACGCCGGCGCTGCGCGAGCGGGCGCTGTTCGGCGGCGATGACGAGGCTTGGGCGCTGGAGGAGATCCGCGCCGGCCGGCCGCTGGTGGTGCAGGCGACACAAGACCTGTTCGTGCCGCAGATGGTGAACCTTGAACGGCTGGGCGCCGTCGACTTCAAGAAGGGCTGCTACCCGGGGCAGGAAATCGTGGCGCGCACCCAGTATCGCGGCGTTCTCAAGCGCCGCATGGTGCGCGCGCGAGTAGCAGCGCCTGCGGCGCCAGGCAACGATCTCTACGCGGCCGACCTGCCCGGCCAGGCGAGCGGCACGGTGGTGAACGCTGCGGCCGCGCCGGAAGGAGGAACCGAATTGCTGGCCGTGGTGCAGATCAGTTCGCTGGAGAGCGCCAGCACGATCCGGCTCGGCGCCGCTGACGGGCCGCAGCTCGAATTGCTTCCCCTGCCCAGCGCGGCGTGACCAGTTACTTCGTCTACTACCGGGTCGAACCCGGCCGGATTGCGTCGTTGCAGGAAGAGGTGCGCCAGCTGTTTCGCAGTATCGAAGCGGCGACCGGCGTGCGTGGCCGCTGGATGCGCCGCCGCGACGAGCCGGCAACCTACATGGAAGTCTACGAGGACGTCGGCGACGAATTGGCGTTCGAGGCGCTGCTCGAGCGCGAGGCCGCGCCGCTCGGCCTGCAACGGCACGTCGAGCGCTTCGTATGTGCCTGATCCTCGTCGCGTGGAAGGTGCACGCGCGCTTCCCGCTGGTGGTCGCCGCGAACCGCGACGAGTTCCACGGCCGACCGGCTGCGCGCGCCGGGTTCTGGGACGACAACCCCGACGTGCTCGCGGGTCGCGACCTGCAGGCGCGTGGCACCTGGATGGGCGTGTCGCGCGGCGGGCGCTTTGCGGCGGTCACCAACTACCGGGGCGGAACTGAGCCCGCTGCCGCGGAGTCTCGCGGCGCGCTCGTCACGAGCTTCCTGGAGGGCGTGAGCGTGCGGGAGTTGGCGCAGCGCAAGTCGGCCTACAGCGGCTTCAACCTGTTCGCCTCGGACGGCGAAGAGCTCTGGTGGCTGTCCAATCGCGACGGCGACTCGCGCCGGCTCGAGCCCGGCTGGTACGGCCTGGGCAACCTGCTGCTCGACACGCCGGACGTGCAGGAGCACAAGCAGCGCTTCCGCGATTGCCCGGTGTCCGTAGAACCGCTGTTCGGCGTGCTCGCCAAGGCCAAGATCGTCGACGAGCGATACGGCACCCGCTGCTCGAGCGTGCTGATGCAGGGCGAGGAAGGGATCGCTTTCGCCGAGCGCGCGTTCGCCAGCGATGGCACCGCGCAAGACACATTGCGTTATGAATTCAGCACGCGCCGCATTTCCTGATGCGGTATGCCGGCCTCCTCGAAGATTGCGCCTTCTTCGATGAAGCCGTGCCTGCGATAGAAGCCCAGGGCGTGTGTCTGCGCTGACAGGACGACTTGCTTCATCCCCCTGCGGCGCGCCTCCTCGACCAGGCGCTCGAGGATCACGCCGCCCACGCCGCGGGAGCGGACCTGCTTGAGCACTGCCATACGCCCGATGTGACCGTCCGGCAACAGCCGGCCGGTGCCCACTGCCCTGCCCTCCCAGTAGGCCAGCGCATGCACGCAAGCGGCGTCCTTTTCGTCCATCTCGATCTCGGCCGGCACGCGCTGCTCTTCGACGAACACCTTCAGGCGAATGCGGCCAGCTTCGACGCGGGCGGTGCTCCAGTCCATCAGTTCGATTCGCAACATCGCGCAAAAGTATAATTCGCGCCATGCAAAGCCTGTGGAACGATGCCGAGGCGGTGAAATTCTCCGGCCCGCTGGGCCCGCGCGTCTACACCTCGCGCCTGCTTGGGCGCGACAAATCCCTGGTGCTGCACGGCGGCGGCAACACCTCGGTCAAGCTGAGCGAAAAGAACCTGTTCGGCGAGGACCAGGACATTCTTTACGTCAAGGGCAGCGGCTGGGACCTGGAGAGCATCGAAGCCGCCGGGTTCGCTCCGGTGAAACTGGGCTACGTGCGGCGGCTTGCGTCACTGCCCGCGCTGTCGGACCCGCAGATGGTGAACGAGCTTGCCACGCATACTTTGCGCAGCGGCGCGCCGGCGCCGTCGGTGGAAACCATCCTGCACGCCATCCTGCCGCACAAGTATGTGGACCATACGCACGCCGATGCCGTGCTCTCGGTGTCGAATTCGCCGGACGGCGAAAAACGCATCCGCGACATCTACGGCGGCAAGGCGGTGGTGATTCCCTACGTCATGGCGGGCTTCGACCTCGCCGCCTATTGCGCGCGCGAGTATCCAAAGCAGGCGACCAGCAGCACCGTGGGCATGGTGCTGTTGTCGCACGGCGTGTTCTCTTTCGCCGAGGATGCGCGCGAGTCCTACGAGCTGATGATCGAGCTGGTGTCCATGGCCGAGCGTTACCTCGAGGCGAAGAAAGCCTGGAGCATCGGCCTGCCGCCAGCTTCCTCCCGGGGATTCCGACGCGAGGAGGTGGCGCTGATGCGCCATGAGGTCTCGCGCGCGGCAGGCTTTCCCATGCTTTGCCTGTGCAACGACTCGCCGCGCTTTCTCGGCTTCGCGCGGCATCCCGACGTGGCGCGCATCTCGCAGCGCGGCCCGGCCACGCCGGACCACGTCATCCGCACCAAGCCGCTGCCGATGCTCGGGCGGGACGTGGCGCGCTTCAGCGCTGCCTATCGCGGCTACTTCGAGAAAAACGCCAAGCAAGCCAGACAAGCCAAGACCATCCTCGATACCGCGCCGCGCATGGCGCTCGACCCGGAACTGGGCCTGGCCGCGTTCGGCCGTACGGCGAAGGACACCGCGATCGTCGCGGACCTGTACGAGCACACCATCGACGTCATCCTGCGCGCCGAAGCGCTGGGCGGATGGCGCGCGCTGGAGGAAAAGCACACCTTCGACATCGAGTACTGGGACCTGGAGCAGGCAAAGCTGACGAAAGCCGGTAATCCGCCGGCCTTCACCGGAGAGGTCGCGGTCGTGACCGGTGCCGCGTCTGGCATCGGCAAGGCCAGTGCCGAAGCATTCCTCAGGCGCGGTGCCGCGGTGGTGGGCCTGGATCGCAATCCGGCGATTGCGGACCTGTTCAAGCGTCAGGACTACCTGGGCGTCGCCTGCGATCTCACCGACGGGAACGCCATCCAGGCTGCGATGGACGCTGCGGTCAAGCGCTTCGGCGGGGTGGACATGCTGGTCCTCAATGCCGGCATCTTTCCTTCCTCCCAGGCGGTCAAGGACATCGCCCCAGAGATGTGGAGGAGCGCAATGGCGGTCAATGTCGAGGCGAACCTGCTGGTGATGCAGTCCTGCCACGGCCTGCTCAAGCTTGCGCCGCGCGGCGGCCGCGTGGTGGTCATCGGATCGAAGAACGTGCCGGCGCCGGGCATGGGCGCGGCGGCCTACTCGGCGTCGAAGGCGGCGCTCAACCAGCTGGCGCGCGTGGCGGCGCTGGAGTGGGCCAGGGACGGCATCCGCATCAACACCATCCATCCCAATGCCGTCTACGACACGGCGCTCTGGACCGAAGAGGTCCTCGCCTCACGTGCCAAGGCCTACGACCTGACCGTAGAGCAATACAAAAAGAACAACCTGCTGAAGACGGAGGTGACGTCGAAGGACGTGGCCGAAATGGCCGCCGAGATGTGCGGGCCGCTGTTCGCCAAGACCACCGCGGCGCAGGTGCCGGTGGATGGCGGCACGGAAAAACTGGTGTGACGGTCGAAGCGCTCCGTTGGAAAGGCGATGCCCTCGAGCTGCTGGACCAGCGATTGCTGCCGGATGAGTTCGTCTACGTAACCTGCCGCAGCGCCGCTCAGGTGGCGGCTGCCATCCGCGACATGGTGGTGCGCGGCGCACCGGCGATTGGCTGCGCGGCGGCGTTCGGCATCGCGCTGGAGCCCAAGGAATCTTCCTACGAGATCCTGGCGAAGAGCCGGCCGACGGCCGTAAATCTTGCCTGGGCGCTGGAGCGCATGCGCCGTGCTGAGAACAAGAAGGCGGAAGCCGAAGCGATCTTTGCCGAAGACCTTGCCGTGAACCGCGCCATCGGCGCGCGTGGCGCGAAGCTGATCCCGCAGGGTGCGCGCATCCTGACCTACTGCAACACGGGAGCGCTGGCGACCGCCGGCCACGGAACAGCGCTCGGGGTCATTCGTTCCGCGCGCGACAAGGGTGTCTCGGTCATCGCCTGCGAGACCCGGCCCTACCTGCAGGGAGCACGGCTGACTGCATGGGAATGCATGCAGGAAGGCATTCCTTGCACGCTGATCACCGACAACATGGCCGGGCACCTGATGAGCCGAAAGGAGATCGACCTGGTCATTGTCGGCGCGGACCGCATCGCGGCCAACGGCGACACGGCGAACAAGATCGGCACCTACACGTTGGCGGTGCTGGCGCAACGCCACGGATTGCCCTTCTACGTTGCCGCACCGCTCTCCACTTTCGACGCGAAAATTGCCGACGGCTCGATGATTCCGATCGAGGAACGCCCTGCAGCTGAAGTCGCCGGCTACCGCGGCCAGCGTTGGGCGCCAAAAGGAATCGCGGTGAGAAACCCTGCATTCGACGTGACGCCTGCCGAATTGATCACGGCGATCATCTGCGAGAAGGCCGTGGTGCAGGCGCCAGACCGCGAGCGGCTTCAGCCCCTGATGTCGACCGCCGCGTAAGGCGGCACCAGCTCGAACAGTTCGGCCACGTCTTCGTTGCGCATGCGCACGCAGCCGTGCGAGCCGGGTTTTCCCACTTCGGCGCTGTTCGGTGCGCCGTGGATGTAGATCATGCGCCGCATGGTATCCACGTCGCCCAGCCGGTTGCGGCCGACCTCGCAGCCCGAGAGCCACAGAATGCGCGTCAGCATCCAGTCGCGGCCCGGGTACTTGGCGTGCAACTCCGGCGTCCAGATTTCCCCGGTCGCGCGCCGGCGCACGAACACCGCGCGCAAGGGCTGCCCTGCCCCAATCCTGGCGCGCACGATGTGCCGACCGCGCGGCGTGCAGAAGCTGCCATTGCGTTCTCCCAGGCCATTTTTCGCCGTGGAGACGGCGTAGCGTTGGCCGGTCGAGAGGACCAGCTCCTGCCGGGGGACGTCGATCAGGATATTCATCTGCGCCTGGCGAAGAAATCCTTGAGCAGCGCGGCGCATTCGTCCGCCAGCACGCCGCCCTGGACCTTGGCGTGGTGGTTGTGCCGCGACATGAAAAGGTCCGCCGCGCCGGTCTTGGGCTCGGCAGCCCCGTAAACCACGCGCGCGATGCGCGCATGGAAGACGGCGCCGACGCACATGGTGCAAGGTTCGAGCGTGACGTAAAGGCTGGCTCCGTCCAGCCGGTAGTTGCCGACGGCGCGGCCTGCCGCACGCATGGCTTCGATCTCGGCATGCGAACTTGGATCGTTCGTGGACAGCGGCCGGTTCCAGCCTTCGCCGATGATCTTGCCGTCCAGGACCACCACCGCGCCGACTGGCACCTCACCCTCCGCCCGTTGCGCGAGCTCGAGCGCCCGGCGCATGCAGTGCTCGTCTGGGGCATCCATGGTCCGCAACCCTAACTCAAGCTCGCGTACCATGCTTGCAGGTGATCGAACTACTCCTCCTCAGCGCCGCGCTGCCGGAGGTCGGTGCTGTATCGCGCTTTCACGCCTGGTCATCTGCACAATACGCTCGACTGATACGCTGCGCCACATGCCGGTGGTGCACCAGGCGGTGCTTGCCGGATGCATATGAATCGAGCATAATCGTATGCATGAAAGAAACAGACCGGACCACTCTGAATCTCGATCGCGCCGCGCTGGCGCGGGCTGCCGCGCTCACCGGAGTCAGAACGAAGACCGAGCTGGTGCGCATGGGACTCGAGGCACTCATCGCGAAGGCGAGCGCGGAGCGTTTGGCGGCCCTCGGCGGAAGCGAACGCCGGTTGCGACGAATTCCGCGCCGCCGCGCAGCCTGAATGATCCTGGTGGACAGCTCCGTCTGGGTGGAACATCTCAGGCGGGGAGAGCCGGGGCTCGCGAAATTGCTTCGCTCGGCCGAGGTCTGCAGTCATCCCTTTGTCGTCGGCGAGCTGGCGTGCGGCCAACTGCGCAATCGCGACGAACTGCTCGGCCTGCTTTCCGCGCTTCCCCATGTGCAGCGCGCCGCTGACCCCGAGGTACTCGCGATGATCGTGGGCAGGCGCCTGCACGGCAAGGGGCTCGGCTATATCGATGCGCATCTGCTTGCGAGTTGCGTGCTGGCACGAACGCCGCTCTGGACCTTCGACCGGCGGTTGGCACGCGCTGCCGCGGATGCCGGGGTCGGCAGCTAGCGTTCTATCCTGTCGCCAAGCGGCAGCCGGGACCGCCATCTACTCCCACTCGATGGTGGCGGGGGGGTTGGAGGAGATGTCGTAGGTCACGCGGTTGATGCCGCGCACTTCGTTGATGATGCGGCTGGAGACCTTCGCCAGCAGTTCGTGCGGCAGCGGCGCCCAGTCCGCCGCGCGCAATTCCTGGATGAAGATATCGTCGGCGCGGCGGTTGGGTTTTCCTGTAAACATGCGCTACGTCGATGCGCTCAGAAGATTTTGCCGGTTCTCAAGTCATACCCGAGCCGATTCACCGGCCCTGGTTTGCCGCTCGGGCCCTGAACTGAATTGAAAAACTCGATCCTTGCTGCTTGAAGGCTGACGTTCGTTGTAGGGCCGCCGCCGTACCCCACCCCACCCTGGATCGAAGTAACCAATACGTCGAGGAGCCGAATCGCGAATGGAGCGGGTGCTCCCTTCGTTGCGTTCGGCAGCGGGTTTTCGATCAGGACGCTTTTCAGTGGCTGGCCGGGGAGTGCCGCTCGCAGGAACTGATGAGTGGCATCAACATCCTGTATCGCCAAGTGGACGTCAATAACGCTGACACGGCCGGCGGGCGCGCCGGCTGCTGCCGGCGCTGGACGGTTGGCGCTGAAGGAGAAGGTGTGTGCCTCGAGCTTGCCGTCAGCGCGGGTGCCCATGCGTGGCCACCCATCGACGGAATAGACAATCGTCTGCGCGCAGACCTGCGTCGCCGCTGCAAGGGTCAGACAAAGGAAAACGACTCGAAACACGTTGGCCATGGGTTACTCTTCCTCGGTTGAATGCCGAAACTGAACGCCAAGACACCCCGATGAGAGTAGCACGGGCGCTCCTCCGGGATCTCGGTCAGCGGCGCAACGACGTCCGGACGCGTGTCATGAGAAACGTACAGTCTTGCCGGTCCGTCCTTTTCGCGACATTCCTGCTCGCGGTCGTCGCCGCCCCTGCCTGGGCGGCAGTGCTTCTCGTCGGCCACGGCTCCAGCAAATCGGCAGAGGCGGCCCGGGCGGCGGCGCAAGAGGATCTCGCGTACAGGTTGCAGCGAATTGGCGCGCACCGGCCGCAAAGCGCTTCGGGCAAGGCGGTTGCGTTGCCACGCGCGTTGGCCCCTGGGCGTGAGCTGCCGCTGATTGGCATCGAAATGGTCCGCGCCGGCACAGACGCCGGGCAGCTGCGCTTTGAGGCGCGACTGACGGACGCGAGTCTCGCGGCGTACCAGCGCGAGGCCGGACGGCTGGCAGAACGCCTGCGCGGACTCGATTCCGCTCCGATCCGGGCAGGTCAATCGGCGGCGGCTCGATTCGCCGAGGAGTTCGCCTGGCTCGACCAGTACCAGCGCATCGACGCGGTGCTGAAGCTCTTCTCATCCGACGCCCGTTCCGAAGTCCGATGGGATGAAGCGGCGCTCCGGCACCGGGCCACTACGGACCTGTCGCCGCTTGCCGGCGCCAAAGATGTGGCGCGGCGCGTCAAGTTCGAACTCGAGCACGCGAAGGTTTCCGGAGTTCGGGTGATCGCGCCAATTCGTGCCGACAATTCGGAGGTGACGGGGCTCTCCGCCGCGATCGCCGACGCGCTCAGCGGCCAGATATCGACTCCCGGCCAAGCGATACGTTATACGCTCGACGGCTGGTACGAGCAGATCAACAAGAAAATTCTGCTGACGCTTTTTCTCCTGGACGCATCCTTCAACACCGAGCGGGCGTTTGTGTTCCTGCTGCCGGCGGCGGCCGAGCAGGGTTTTCGCGCGTTGCCAGCGGCGCGCGGATTGACCGAAGCGCTCAGCCGCGGACTGGTTCGCATCGAATCGCTCGATGAGGGCGCGAGGCCAGCCGGCGCGGGTGCCAGCAACATCATGGGCGTCGATGTCCGCACGGAACGCGGACAGCGAAATCTTTATTACCGTCCGGGCGACCGTGACCGGCTGCTCGTCAAGCTGGATCGGCCCGGGTACTACTACGTCGTCGGACACGTGGACAAGGCGAACCTGCGCTTCAGTTACCTGATGGAGATCGGGGAGGCAGGGGGCGGCAATCGCTTTGTGCGGCGTGTTCACGCAGACGGCGCGAACCGATGGCAGACCCTGGGACAATTCACCGTCGAGCCGCCGCTCGGCTTGGAAGCGATACAGGTGTTTGCCACTAGCGAGCCGCCCGAGCGCGCGCTGCCGCCCGCTCGGCTTGATCCGGTGCGAAAGCTGCACATGATCGGGACCGATCCCGTCGAGACCATCAAGCGTGTGCGAGGGCTCGTGCGCGTCAACATGGCCGGTGCAACAGGTGAAAAGGGTCGGAAAGCGGGTGCCGCGCAGCCCGCCATCGGTGAGGCGGTGCTGCGGTTCTCGACACTGCAGTGAAGCGCGCCGCCCGGCACGCGGGGAACCGTGGCATATTGGCATCGTGGGAGAGCAACAATGACAAGTATCAGATCTGGCGTTCTGACAATCCTCGCGTGCGCGGCGGGCTGCGCCGCGCTTGCACCGCTGGCGGTAAAGTTGGGCGCAGACCTCGTCTCGGCGGCGTCGCAGAACTATTCAAAACAGTATTCAAATCAACTCGAGGGCCTTCTGCTCGCCCTCTATTCGGATCGGATGGTCAAGAGAACCCAGGGCGGCACGCCACCGGGCACAGCCGGCTACGGGCAGGACAGCCCGTATCCGCAGCCGCAAGGCGGCGCACCTTCGAATTATCCGTATCCGGCGCAATCCACCGCCCCTGGCGGACAGCCCGGCTACCCTCCGATCCCGGGTCAACCCAGCCCGTATCCGGACCCGCGATACGGTCAGGGCGGCTCCGGGACCGCCATGCCGGCGATCGTTCTCGACGCTGCAATACTGGCCCAGCGCGCGAGCGAGCGCGCCGCACGCCGAGCCGATCCGGTGCCGATCCAGGACGGCGAAGTCCTGCGCGATGGTGGAAGCGATCCGCGCAAGGGCGATGTGGTGAAATTCTCGTTTCGCGCCAATTGCGACTGTTACGTTTACGTCATCGGCGTAGATGCGACCGGGTACGTCGCGCGCGTGTTCCCGGATCCAGCCACTCGCAAGACCAACCCGGTGCGCGCCGACCAGCTTTACATCGTGCCGGAAGGCACCGCCTGGTACGGGCTGGATCAGTACAAGGGTGTCGAGCAGGTGTTCTTCATCGCCTCGCGCGGACCGCGCCAAGACCTCGAAACCTCTCTCGGCCAGTTGGCAAAGACTCCTCGCTCCGGCCTTGCAAGGAGTTCGCGCCCGGTGCGTGAGGCGGTGATACCGCCTCAGGCCATGCGAGGCCTGGTGAAGATCCAGATGGGTACGCAGAGCGCGGTGCAAGCCGAGTCGGGGCAGCGAGTTTCGTTCACGCCACAGGCATTCGCGGCGCAAGCGGGTGTTGACGACATCGTGGTAACGAGATCGTTTAGCCATCAATAGCGGTCATGATGGCGTTGTGGCCATGCGCTATCTCGCCCTGTTGCTGACGGTTCTGGTGTTTCCGGCGCAGGCAGTCCTGCGCCTCGACACTGGCAAGGGTCAGGTTGCTCTCTACGGCAAGAGTTATGCGCTGGTGGTAGGCGCGAGTAGTTACGTGCACTGGCCGCGCCTGCCGGGAGTGAAGAAAGACGTGGCGCTGGTGAAGACCGCCCTCGAGAAGCACGGTTTTGAGGTCACGACCGTGATGGACCCCACCCGTTCCGGCTTTGACCGCGCGATGCGTGCCTTCATCGCAAAGCAAGGACAGGACCCGAAGGCGCGTCTGCTGTTCTACTACGCCGGTCATGGCTACACCCTCAAGGGCGCGCAGGGACAGGAAATGGGGTACATGGTGCCGGTTGATACCCCGTTGCCGAGCGGCGGCCGCGGCGGAATCACCTCCAGAGCAGTAAGCATGCTTGAGATCGAGATCTACGCTAAGCAGATGGACGCCAAGCATGCGCTGTTTCTGTTCGACAGTTGCTTCTCGGGTTCGATCTTCAGCCTCTCTCGGGCTGTTCCGACAACGATTTCGGACAAGACCACCAAGCCCGTTCGCCAGTTCATCACGGCCGGCGCCGCTGATCAGGAGGTGCCCGATGACAGTGTGTTCCGCCGCCAGTTCGTTGCGGCGCTGGCCGGCGAAGCCGATCTGAACCGGGATGGGTACGTCACAGCCTCGGAGCTCAGCCAGTTCCTCGAGGAGACGGTCATCAATTACACGCGCGGTGCCCAGACTCCCCAGTACGGCAAGATTCGCGACCCCTATCTGGACAAGGGTGACTTCGTCTTCTTCCTGCCACGCGCCGTGACCAGTCCAGCCGCCACTCGTGCCAAGCCCGCTGCGCCGGCGAAGCTCGACCCGATGGCTGTGGAGTTGAGTTATTGGGAAAGCATCAAGGGCAGCAAAGAGCCTGCGCTGTACCAGGCGTACGTCGACAGATACCCCAAGGGGCAGTTCGTGGAGCTTGCGCGGATCTTCTTGCTTTCCGCGAGCAAGGCCGAGGAAACCCGCAAGGTGGAAAAAGCTCAAGCCGAACAGGCTCGGCGCCAGGTGCACAAGCCCGGAACGGTGTTTGACGACTGCCACGATTGCCCGCCAATGGTGGTGATTCCCGCGGGCGAATTCACGATGGGTTCGCCGGCGTCGGAAGCCGGGCGCTTCGAGCATGAGGGCCCGCTGCGCGCCGTGCGGATCGCACAGCCGTTTGCGCTGGGGCGGAACGAGGTCACGTATGCCGAGTTCGAACGATTCGTGGTGGAGGCGAGATACAAGACCGAAGCAGAACGTAACGTCGGCAATCCGGGATGCTTCGGGTTCAATTTTTCCGACGGGGAGGCGTCAAAATCCGACTGGCAGACGGGAAGAAGCTGGCGCGATCCCGGAATCCACCAGAACACCGACCGCGACCCGGTGGTCTGCGTGAGCTGGAACGATGCAGGAGCGTATGTTCGCTGGCTGTCGACGAAGACCGGGAAGACCTATAGATTGCCGAGCGAAGCGGAATGGGAGTACGCAGCACGCGCCGGGACGAGAACCGCACGCTACTGGGGCGAAGATCCCAATCAGGCCTGCCTCCATGAGAATGTAGGCGACCAGAGTACCTACCGCACAGCGTTTCGCAGAACTTTTTCGCGACCGAGCGAGCGCAGGCACGAATGCAACGACGGCAGATACTTCACTGCGCCGGCCGGCTCGTACCGGGCGAACGGCTTCGGGCTCTACGATATGCTGGGAAACGTGAGGGAATGGACCGCGGATTGCTGGAACGCAAGCTTCAAGGAAGCGCCGGCCGACGGCTCCGCCTGGCTGAGCGGAGACTGTTCCCGGCGCGTGTTCCGCGGCGGTTCCTGGGCCCTCGAGCCGCGCTATGCACGCTCGGCGAACCGCTCCCAGCACCTTGCCGATTACCGCCTCACCGCGCTCGGTTTCCGTGTCGCCAGGTCGCTCGAGTGATGCGTCTGTCTTGCTCTTAAATCCGGTTCAGGACTGCCCGCGGGCCGTGCTTGTCGGCCATCGTGCCGACGAACGGCTCATGGCGCTTGCGACCTACAACCTCGGCGCTGCCCTACTCCCACTCTATGGTGGCGGGCGGTTTGGAGGAGATGTCGTAGGCCACGCGGTTGATGCCGGGTGCGCCCGGCCACCCACTTGCTGAGCGGCATCCCCTCGGCGCGCGCCGCCGCCCGCGCCTTCGCTTCGGTTTCGCTATCCAGATTTGAACAGCTTCATGTAAACGCCTCTCAGCCAGGCATTGCCCGGGTCGCGGTGGAAGCGCTCGTGCCAATACAGCGACACCCTGATCTTCGGCAGCGGGATGGGTGGTGGAAGGACTTTGATGTTTGCAAACTGCTGCATCGATTGCGCCAGCCCGCCGGGAATCGTGGCGATCAGGTCGGTGCTGGTGATCAATGCCATAACGCCGTGAAAGTGCGATACCTGCACAGCGATGCGCGCTTTGACCTTACGGCTCGTCAGCGCCCGCTCGATATTTTGGGCATGGTGAAAAGCGTCTTGGGGAGCGACCAGGATATGCTCGGCGGCCTTGAACTGCTTCAACGTGAGCCGTGCGCCTATGGCCGGGTGGTCCGCGCGCAGCACACAGGCGTATTCGACCTCGTAAAGCGCGACGTCGCGGCAACCGGCGCCGAGCTTGTAGTCGCCTATAGCCATGTCTACTTCGCCATCGCCAAGGGCGTCGCGGAGGCGAGGACCGGGAATCTGCGTGGTATGCAGCCTGACGTGGGACGCGCTCGCTCGTAGTTCACGCAGGAGCTGCGGCAGTTGAACCACTTCGGCGATGTCTCCCATCCCGATATTGAAGATGCGGGTCGACTTGGCAGGATCGAAAGTCCTGCGTTCCAGGCCACCACGTATCTTGCCCAGACCTTCCATGAGCGCGGGCGCGAGTTCGGTCGCGAACGGCGTGGGCTGCAGGCCGCGAGGCAATCGCACGAATAGCGGGTCCTTGAAAGTAGTGCGCAGCCTGCCGAGCGCATGGCTCATGGCAGGCTGGCTGAGGCCCAGCGTCCTTCCTGCCGCCGTCAGGTTACGCAATCTAAAGATTGCGTCGAAAACGACGAGCAAGTTCAGATCAATGCGGCCACCGACAGTGTCGATTCTCGATTTCGTGCTGCGATCCCTTGCGCTGATCCCAGAGACATGAACAAGCTGAATGTGACGAATTCTAACAATTCATTTGTCTGATTCCCGAGCATCGGTCAATCTGATGCAACGCTTTCTGAAGGAGGGAAGAATGAAACCAGTATCTGGTCTCATGTTTGGGCTGCTGGCGCTGCTGATCGTGGAGAGTCCTGCCGCGCAAACGAATTACCCCGAAAAGCCGATCCGCATCGTCGTCGGTTTCCCACCTGGCGGTCCGGCGGACACCGTCGCGCGCCTCCTCGGCCTAAAATTCACTGATGCGTGGGGAAAACCGGTCGTGGTCGACAACGCTGCCGGCGCCGCCGGCAATATCGCGTCAGACCGCGTCGCGAAAGCAACACCGGATGGCTACACGCTGGGACTCTTGACCGAGGCGCAGATCGCCATCAATCCCAGCCTGTATAAGCTGGAATTTGATACGGTGAACAATTTCGCGCCGGTTTCGCAAGTCACAATGTCTGCGTACGCGCTGGTTGTCCACAACGCCGTGCCGGCAAAGAGCGTCAAGGAGTTAGTTGCCTTGGCCAAGGTCCAGCCCGGCGGTCTCACGTTCGCCTCCGCCGGTAGCGGTAGCACCCCTCACGTGGTCGCGGAGTTGTTCAAGACCGTGGCGGATCTTGACATCCGGCATATCCCTTACAAAGGCGTGGCCCCGGCGATCCCGGACTTGCTAGGCGGGCGTGTAACGATGATGTTCAGCCCCATGCAAGTGGCGTTGCCTCTGGTGCGCGACGGGAAGCTGCGCGCGCTCGCGGTGACCTCGCTAAGGCGCTCCTCAGCGGCCCCGGAATTGCCGACCATCGCCGAGTCCGGTTATACGGGCTTCGCAGTTACGGGATGGATCGGATTACTCGCGCCGGCAGGGACTCCAGCGACGATCCTCCACAAGCTCCATCTCGAAACCTCTAAGGCGCTCGCGCTACCCGATCTGCGCGCTAAACTCGCCGATCTTGGTATGGAAGGCATCGGCAACTCGCCCGACGAGTTCGCTGCAGCCATCAAGTCCGAAATTCCGAAGTGGGCAAAGGTGATCAAAGAGTCGGGCATCAAGATGGATTAAGTATCGTTAGGAAATCGTCGGACCGGTACCCAACGATTTCCTCAGGCGACGCCGTATTTCCTGAACCACGCCTGCATCCGCTTCCAGCCGTCATCGGCCGCTTCCTTGCGGTAGTTCGGACGGTAGTCGGCGTAGAACGCGTGCGGCGCGCCGTCGTAGACCACTATTTCGCTCGTGGTGTTGCCCGCGCTCTTCAGCACGCCGCGCATCTGCTCGACGTTCGCGACCGGGATGCTGGCGTCCTCTCCGCCGTAGAGCCCCAGCACCGGCACTTTGAGATGCGGCGCGAGCTCGACCGGGTAGGCCGGCTGCAGCGGCGCCTTCGAGGGCGCGACGAGACACTCGTACCAGGCGATACCTGCCTTCACCTTCGGGTTGTGCACGCAATAGGTCCAGGTAGTGCGGCCGCCCCAGCAGAAGCCAGCGATAAGAAATTCAATCTTACTCTTTCCACGCCCCTGCCCTGCGGCTCCGGTTTGTGGTTGATCTATCGCTGCAGAACACTACGCGCAGAGACTATTTGAGCCAGCGCGTGGCCGCTTGCACCGCTGATTGCAGGGAAATGGTGCGGATCCCGAGAATGGACAAGACAGCCGAGTGTCCCCGACCTCGGCGCTGCCCTACTCCCACTCGATGGTGGCGGGGGGTTTGGAGGAGATGTCGTAGGCGACGCGGTTGATGCCGCGCACCTCGTTGATGATGCGGCTGGACACCTTCGCCAGCAGTTCGTGCGGCAGCGGCGCCCAGTCCGCTGTCATGAAGTCAGTGGTCTGCACGGCGCGCAATGCCACCACGTACTCGTAGGTGCGGCCGTCGCCCATCACGCCCACTGACTTCACCGGCAGAAACACGGCGAAGGCCTGGGCAGTCTTGTCGTACCAGTCTGCGGCACGCAGCTCCTGGATGAAGATGTCGTCCGCACGCTGCAGCAGCGCGACGTATTCCTTCTTGATTTCACCCAGGATGCGCACGCCCAGACCCGGCCCGGGGAACGGGTGGCGGAATACCATCTCGCGCGGCAGGCCAAGCGCGAGGCCCAGTTCGCGCACCTCGTCTTTGAAGAGTTCCCGCAATGGCTCGAGCAGCTTGAGGTGCAGGGACTCTGGCAGGCCGCCGACGTTGTGGTGCGACTTGATGGTCATCGCCTTCTTGGTCTTGGCGCCCGCGGACTCGATGACGTCCGGATAGATGGTGCCCTGCGCGAGCCACTTAGCGCCGCTGATCTTTGCCGCCTCGCGCTGAAACACGTCGACGAATTGCTTGCCGATGACTTTGCGTTTTTCCTCCGGGTCGGACACGCCGGCGAGCGCG